>CAZXWJ010000033.1:0-28286 GCA_964644375.1 uncultured Desulfobacteraceae bacterium
TGGTCTGCTTGTCGGTCACACGCATGCCGTCCACGAATTCGGACTCGATGGACAGTCTCTTTAAAAAATCTCCGATCTGAGGGCCGCCCCCGTGAACGACGATAGGGTTGAAGCCCACATATTTCATAAGGATGATATCCAGGGCAAAATTCTTCTTCAGCGTCTCATCCACCATGGCATGCCCGCCGTATTTTACCACGATGGTGGCATTATTGAAGCGCCTGATATAGGGAAGGGCCTCGATCAGCACCTTGGCCCTGGACATCTCTTTCTGCATTTTCAATATCCTTTTATCTTAAAGGAACAACCACGACGCTATCATTGCTCATTTATAAGAACGACACGCCGAAGTAAGGCCCCGCCCGCAGAGCCCCGCGCAGCGGGACAGGCGCGCGGCCTCAGGTAACCCCCTCGAAGGGGATATTTATACCCATTCGTGCTTCAAATCCGAATATCGAAATTCGAAATCCGAAACAATCTTGAATTCCCAAAATTCGAAAGACCAAAACAAAAATCTAATATTATGGACACGTGCCCGTACCCATTTGCAATTCAAATCTTCTTAGTTTTCAACATTGCGAATTAAAATTTTGAATTTGTTTCGTATTTCGCATTTCGTGCTTCGAATTTTATTTTTCTTCCCCCGAAACGGTAAAACCTAAACGGGTCCTCCGCCAGATGTGGAGGTTTTAGCGGCCAATAAGCCTTGACATTCCAAAGCGGCAAAGCCGCGTTATATAAAATTTTTCCAAAAAAAATTTTATAGGATGTACCGGCTCAGATTTTCATCCTCAAAAATATCTTTCAATTTTTCAACCACATAGTTACGATCGATGACGACCTTCTTGCTCTCCATATCCGGTGCGTCGAAGGATATTTCATCCAGGAGCTTCTCCATGACCGTATGAAGGCGTCTCGCCCCTATGTTCTCCATGCGTTGATTGACCGTGCTCGCAATGGAAGCGATTTCTTCGATAGCCGATTTTTCGAAGACCAGTTCAATGCCTTCCGTTTCAAGGAGTGCTTCGTATTGAAGAATCAGGGCATTCTTGGGCTCAGTGAGAATTCGAACGAAGTCTTCCATGGAGAGGGAATCCAGCTCCACCCTGATGGGAAACCGTCCCTGAAGTTCCGGCAACAGATCGGAGGGTTTGCTCAGGTTGAAGGCGCCTGCGGCGATAAAGAGGATGTGATCGGTCCTCACCATACCGTATTTTGTAATCACGGTGGAACCTTCCACGATAGGCAGAAGATCGCGTTGAACCCCTTCCCTGGAGACATCCGGGCCGTGTTTTGACTCGGACCCGGCCACCTTGTCCAGCTCGTCGAGAAAGATAATGCCGTTTTGCTCCGTCATTCTGACGGCCTCTTCAATCACCTGTTCCATATCGATCAGCTTCTGAGATTCCCCCTGAAAAAGAATTTCCATGGCCTCGGGAATCTTCACACGCCTCTTTTTCTTTTTGGAAGGGAAGATGTTGCCGAAGACCTCCTTGATATTGAATTCCATCTCCTCAAGGCCCGCATTGGAAAAGATTTCCACCATCGGGGTGTTCTTGTTTTCGACCTCCAGCTCCACATAGCGCCCGTCCAGTTTCCCGCTTCGAAGCAGGCGCCTCAATTTTTCCCTGGTGGAGTTGATCTCCGACTTGTCCACCCTGACCACTTCCAGGACCTTTTCCTTGTCGGCATCTTCCTCTTCTCCAGGTTCCTCCCTGCGCTTGGGGAGCAGGATGTCGAGCAGCCTTTCTTCCGCCAGTTCCGCGGCCTTTGTCTCGACCTTTTGCTGTTCCTCCTTCTTGGCCAGATTGATGGCCAGTTCCGTAAGATCCCTTATCATGGATTCCACATCACGGCCCACGTAGCCCACCTCTGTGAACTTCGTGGCCTCCACCTTGAGGAAGGGGGATCTCGCGAGCCGGGCCAGACGCCTGGCAATTTCCGTTTTGCCCACACCGGTAGGCCCGATCATGATGATATTTTTGGGGGCTATCTCATCCCGCAGATCCGCGGGGATCTGCTGTCGCCTCCACCTGTTTCGCAGCGCAATGGCCACGGAACGTTTGGCCTGCGTTTGACCCACGATGTATTTGTCCAGTTCCGATACGATTTCCCTGGGTTTCAAGACCTGCTCAGAGTGTTCCTTTATGATGATATCCGTTTTGTTTTTCATTCCTTCTCACCAATCTCGTGAATGACGATATGCTCATTGGTATAAAGACAGATCGATGCCGTTATTTTCATGGCCTCCCGAACGATGTCGGCGGTATCCAGATCAGAATGGGCCACCAGGGCCTTTGCCGCCGCGAGGGCATAGGCCCCCCCCGAACCTATTGCGGCGACGGATTCGTCCGGCTCGAGGACGTCGCCGGTACCGGAGATAATGAAGGTGTGTTCTTCATCCATGGCCAGCAGCAGGGCCTCCAATCTCTTGAGAATCCTGTCGGTACGCCAATCCTTTGCCAGTTCCACGGCGGCCCTGGTCAGATTCCCGTTGAATTTTTCCAATTTGCCTTCGAGCCGTTCAAACAGATTAAAGGCATCCGCCGCCGCCCCGGCGAAACCCACCAGGACCCTGTCCTTATACATAAAACGGACCTTGACGGCCTTGTGTTTCATGACGGTGTCGTTAAGGGTCACTTGTCCATCCCCGGCCATGACGGCCCTGCCGTTGTGACGCACGGCAAGGATGGTGGTTGCTCTGATTTTTATCATATTTTCCTCAATCGTCCCCGAGGGACCCTTGGTATTGATGAATTGTGAATTATTAATTAGTGCTCAGCTTTCAGCGGTCAGAAAAAACAATGCAAAGCAACGCATTAGCTGATACCTGCCCGCTGATCGCTGATCGCTGATCGCTGACCGCTGATCGCTGACCGCCCCATCCGGAACGCTCTGATTTCCAGATGGAAACCAATTATCGGCTCCGCGGATGGGCCTTGTCATAGACCTCCATGAGCCTGTCCATACTGACATGGGTGTACCTCTGGGTCGTGGATAGACTGACATGCCCAAGGAGTTCCTGGACCGAACGGAGATCCGCCCCCCCATCCAGGAGATGGGTAGCAAAGGTGTGGCGCAGGGCATGGGGGCTGATCGTCGTCAGCAAGGCGCACGCCATGCCATATTTTTTGACCATCTTCCCGATGCTTCGAGCGGAGAGGCGCCCCCCCCGGCAGTTGATAAAAAGGGGTGGATCTTCCGCATTCATTTTCCCTTTTTTCCTGAGCCCCGTGGTCGCATCGAGGTAATCTCTTACGGCCTTCAGCGCGATGCCGCCGACGGGGACGATTCGCTCCTTGTTCCCCTTTCCCAATACGCGAACCAGGTGCCGGTCAAAATCGATGCTCGACAGGTTCATGCCCACCAGTTCACTGACCCTGATGCCACAGGAATAGAGAACCTCCAGAACGGCCAAATCTCTGAGACCCAGCGGGCTCTCTCTGTTCGGCCGTTCCAGGAGCCTGAACATGTCGTCAACCGGAAGGTAGATGGGAATGGGATAATTCCTTTTGGGTGTCGAGATGTCGGCGGCTGGGTTCCCGCTCAGGAGGCCTTTCCTTTCCAGGAAAGAGAGAAAGGACCGGAGGGCGGAAAGCTTGCGGGCAATCGTCGTTCGCGCATAGGCGCCATAGAGCCGCCCCAGGTATTCGCGGACAGCCAAAAAATCAACGGCATCCAATCCGATTGCGGGAGTCTCTTTTTTGGTCAGTCCTGCCTTTTCAGTCAAAAAATCCAGAAACTGTCGCAGGTCAATCCGGTAGTTTCTGATGGTGTGTGCTGAATATCCCTTCTGGGATTTCAAGTACGCGATGTATTCGTCTGTCAGGGCAATGAGCGACATCGTGAACAGCTCTATAAAAGACAGAAAAAATAAATAAAATAACATATTTTTCATAATTAGCAACGAAAAAAAAAGCCGTTTTATTCAACGCTTGACTTTATTTGCACCCATGATGTAACGTTCTAAATTCTAGAAAATTCCAAGTATCATTGGAATTTTATTATCATTTTATCAGGCTTATGCCCCTCCGGGAATAGAATGTGGGCACGAGTGAGTTTTCAATTCAAAACTGAAGTTTGCATTGTCCCGAATCCCGATGATCGGACCAAGGGTGTCAGGGATTTGCTTGGCCCCTTATTTTTTAGTCGTTCCCCCTTCATGTCCACCAAAAATACCAAGGGGATCAGCAATCTGGAAAGGAACGCGTTATGGAAAGAAAAAGCGAACAATTAAGGAATGTTGGTTTTGTGGCTCATGTCGGTTCAGGTAAAACCTCTCTGGCAGAGGCCGTACTTTTCAATGGAAAGACGACCAACAGACTCGGAAGAGTTGATGACGGCACTTCCAATATGGATTTTGAACCGGAGGAAATCAAACGGAGAATCACGGTCAGCACCTCCGTTCACCACAGCGATTGGAAAAAGCATACGATCAATATCATCGATACCCCGGGTGACGACAATTTCCTTTCCGACACAAAGGCCGCACTTCAAGCCGCAGACGGTCTTGTGGTGCTCATAGATGCCACAGCGGGCGTCAAAATAGGAACGGAAAAGGTCTGGGCCTTTGCGGACGAACAGGCGCTTCCGCGAATCGTCTTCATCAATAAAATGGACAGGGAAAGGGCAAACTTTTATAGCGTCGTGGAAGGAATCAACAATACCTTCGATGCAAAGACCACGCCCGTGTGTCTGCCTATCGGGGCCGAGGATAATTTTGAGGGCCTGGTTGATCTGATTAAAATGAAGGCCTACCTTTACAGCAAAGACGGAAGCGGAAAATTTCAGGACGCGGAAATACCCGGCGACATGGCGGACATGGTCGACGAATGGCGAGAAAAAATGATTGAAAATATCGTCGAGGCCGACGACGAACTGATGGAAAAATACCTTGAAGGGGAAGAACTCTCTTCACAGGAAATCGAGCGCACCTTTATCCAGGGGCTGAAATCCGGCGTGTTGATCCCCATTCTTTGCGGTTCCGCCACCCTCAATATGGGCGTGGCGCAAATTATGAACCTGATCGTTCAGGGCCTGCCCTCGCCCATGGAAAGGCGGCCCATCGAAGGCACGAAGCCGGGATCGGAAGAGACCCTCTCAAGGACACCAACCCTGGATTCCCCTTTTTCCGCCATTGTCTTCAAGACCATGGCAGACCCCTTTGCGGGAAGATTGACCCTTCTCAGGATCCTTTCGGGCACCCTCAAATCAGACGCGACCGTGTATAACGTCAACACGGATTTCAAAGAAAAATTCGGGCAAATATTCCTGCCGGAAGGCAAAAAGCAACAGTCCGTTGAAATGGCCGTCCCGGGAGACATCATTGCCATTCCCAAACTCAAGGAGACGCAAACAGGTCACACCTTGTGCCAGGAAAACAACCCAATCCTTTATCGGCCGGTTCAACCGCTTCCTCCGGTGATTTCCTACGCCGTCGAGGCAAAAGTAAAGGGCAGTGAAGACAAGGTCTTTATCTCCCTGGCCAAGCTTCTGGACGAGGACCCCACTCTTAAACTGGAACGGGACCAGACGACCGCTGAAATCATCCTTTCCGGAACCGGTCAGATCCACCTGGAAACCACTTGTGAAAAGTTGAACCGAAAATTCGGTGTGGAGGTCAACCTAAAACCCATTAAAGTGCCCTACAAGGAGACCATCAAAAAGGCCGCAAAGCAGGTCATCTACCGACACAAAAAACAATCCGGCGGTCGCGGCCAGTTCGCCGAAGTCCACTTCGATGTGTCGCCCCTTGAACGGGGACAGGGGTTTGAATTTGATGAGGCCCTGGTTGGCATGAACGTGCCCCGCAATTTTGTTCCGGCCGTTGATAAAGGCCTCCAGGAGGCCATCAAGGTAGGGGTCCTCGCAGGCTATCCCGTTGTGGATTTGAAGGTCCGATTCTACGATGGAAAATCGCATGACGTGGATTCCTCTGAAATGGCATTCAAAATCGCGGCCAGCATGTGTTTTAAGAAGGCCGTTCAGGAGGCCAGCCCCGTGCTTCTTGAGCCGATCATGAAGATGGAGATCACCGTGCCCGAAGACGGCCTGGGAGATGTCATGGGAGATCTCAACGGCAGGCGGGGCAGGGTCCTCGGAATGGACAGCCAGGGTAAATACCAGGTCATCATGGCCCAGGCCCCCATGTCCGAGGTGTTGACCTATGCCCTTGACCTCAATGCCATGACCGGTGGCCGGGGAAAGTTCCAGATGGAACATTCTCATTTTGAAGAGGTCCCGGCTCAACTGGCTGAAAAAGTCATCGCAGCAACCAAGGCGGAAGAATAGGAACCAATCAATGAATCAAACATTCAGGGCCGGTGTCCTCACCATCAGCGACAAGGGCTCACAGGGACTCAGGAAGGATGAGAGCGGAAAGGCCGCCGCCCATATCCTCGAAGCGGAGGGATTCGATGTCTCCGTCCGGGAGATCATACCCGACAACCGGCAAAAAATTGCAGACACCCTCGCCGCATGGGCCGACGGCGGCAATCTGTCGGTGATCGTGACCTCCGGGGGAACCGGTCTCAGCCCCACCGATGTGACCCCCCAGGCCATGGAGCAAATCATCGATTACCAGGTCCCGGGCATGGCCGAGGCCATGAGATCGGAAAGCCTCAAGAAGACCCCTCATGCCATGATTTCCAGGGCCATCGTGGGCGTACGGAAAAGTTGTTTGATCATCAATCTCCCCGGGAGTCCCGGCGGGGTGAAGGACAATCTTGCGGTGCTTCTGCCGGCCCTGAAACATGCCCTCTCCAAGCTCGGGGGGGATACCACGGATTGCGCGCCGACTTAGTCGCCATCCAGAAATCAGAAGTAGCGGTCAGCGATCAGCAAGAGACAACGACAATTCATTAAGCTGAATGCTGAAAGCTGATAGCTGACTGCTGAAAGCTGATAGCTGATAGCTGATTGCAGGGAAAAGAGGGGCTCACCTGCCCGTAACCCTCTGCATGGCCTGATCGAACTTCTTGGCAATGAGGTTTTCGAATTCCTTGCCTGAGTAGAGCCGGTTTCGCTGAAGGTACCACTTGATGCTGTCCCAGTAATCCTTCAATTCATGGATCTCGGTGATCGTCTCAAGGAAATTGTCGATCTCTTCGAGCTTCTCCCGTTTCAGATTATCCTTTCGCAGCTCATAAATGTCGTTTAACCGGTGCCTTTGTTCATCCGTAAAACCGATATCCAGTGAACGATCCATGAGATCCGTGACCAGATTGTGAATTTCCCTGAAGTCTTGGAGCTGGGCCATCTGATTCCTGGCATGATCGATCATCAAATTCGTAATTGCTCCCATCCTCCCTTCAAAAGATTTTTCCAGCTCCAGCTCGTAGTCATCGGTGTAAAAGGGGTTTTTTCGCAGTGATCGAAGACTGTAATGGTAGTAATTTTTCAGTTGCTCCAAGTCCGTAATCGTCTTCATGTATGAAATTTTTTGTGGGATGTTGAGCGTGTCTTCAAAATCGATGGTAAGCACCCGGTGGGACTCGTCCTGTCTGATGATAAGCCCCGTCTTTGCCTTCACGAGTTGGTTCACCCGGGCCGGGCCGACCTTCGCGCCGTCAAGGGAGAAGCGGCTCAGGGCGTCATTGACCGCTTCATACCGCTTGTCTATTCTGTCGGCTAAATGAAGGAAATTAATACAAACCGGGCGTTTATCCTCGGAGTTGAACATTTGTGCCCCCAAGAGGGCGATAAGAAGAAGTTTGATAAGATTTTCATAGCTCAAATAAACACTCACATATTCAAAGCCGAAAATACGGACCTCATCGGCGACCAAGTGTTCATAGGTGAAGTGTCTTACCTCTTCGGGCAACATCTGAAGGCTGTTGTAGATTCGAAGTGCTTCAAAAATTTCCCTTTCGAAAGTGGCGTATCCGATGCCGGTATAAACCCTTTTCTTGTAGATATATTTCAGGGGAACCTTGACCATCAGGCCGACCATTTCGGGAAACTCGACATATCGTATGCCTCGCAATCTCAAGACCCGCTCCAAGGCATAGATCATCATTCCCGCCCGAATATAATCGTCCTTTTTCTCTTCAAACCATTCATAGGTTTCCAGGTATCGGGCCGGAGATACTTTTTCGGGAAGACCCTTACGGCGATACTCCTCCAAGGCGAAATAAAGATGCCCCTTGGAGGCATAAATCTCACACAGATGTTCCTCCGGGGTAGTTCTGCCTTCAATCACTCTGTGACAGAGGATTCGATATTGGAACAGGCGCCTTGCCAGGTCCTCCAGGATCAGATCCTCCCTCATTGAGGAAAACATGGTGAAGGAACCCACAAAAAAAGCATCAAAAAGGTCCTTATCCTTGGGCTCCACCGCCTCCTGAACGGCATAAAGAGAGAATTCACCTCTTATCATGTGGTGAAGGAGATCGTGATGCTTGACAAGAAAGGTTAAATAATCCCGTGGCTCTTTCTCCGTATTGTACCTCTCCGGTATTTTCTCCGTTTCGAGAAAAAGCGCCCCCGCATAAGCATGATCGGCTTGATTGATGCGGTCCTTGTATTTTTCCCTCAGTTCGGGGATCAGCCCGATGTCCCGGAATATGAAGGACTTTATCAGCGCGTCAAAGAGGGTGGGCTTGTCCTTGAGATGCGCGACAATGCCTTCAAGGGTCTCGATCTGAGTTTCGTTGAGCCCAACGATACCGGCCACCATGGGTCCGAATTCCCTTTGCGCAAGCTTATGGAGACTCTGTGTGTCCTGAAAGCTCTCTCTATCCTTCTGGATGAGGGCCTGAATTCTCCTGGTGCTTCCCAGAATATGATCCATCAGAGATGATTTGAGATAGATCTGCCCGGGAAGTTTTGCGGTTTTGAGTGCCATGAATTCGGGAAGCACAAACCGCAAAATGCAAGGAGCGTGCTTGAAGAGCAGTTCCAGATCGGTATGCACTTCCTCCGGGCGAAAGATGGTCTCAATGAAACTCGACCGCAGTTTCTCCTTCAATTCCCGGGTCCTTTTGAACCAAGCTTTTTGTCTTTCCGGGAGCTTGAGGTCCGGTTCATCCCGGGAAATAAGCTTCAGGTGACTCTGATAAAAACTCTCCAGATCGGCAAAGAGCCTCTCCATGTGATCCAGGTCACCCACCGGAATCTCCGTAATTTTCCTTCCTATAGACTTCCGGGTCAGGGCGGTCAGATCGGTGATCGTCTTGTCCAGGTCGATATAGGAGGTTTCAAGGGCCTGGTTCTTCGGATTGACTCTGAGTTGAAATCCGGTCCCTACGATGAATGCCGTATGGTTCTCATAAAGCTGATCGCTCAAGCGGCTGAGGGTCCCAAAATCAAGGTAGTTAATATTTACGGCATCCGTCTCGGCCTCCACCCTTCGAATATAGGCATCGATATTTTCCTGACCGACTCCGGCAAGCACAGGATTAAAATTGATGATGTCCTTGCGGATAACGTTCACCGTAATCCAGAGGAGTTGGAAGACCAAACGGCTGTTCACCCTTTCGAAGAGATGGACCGTGCCGTGGAATTCCAGGTTGAGTAATTTTCTATAAAATATGGAGAGTTGCAGGGGGTCTTCCTTCAGATACATGTTCTCGAATTGATCGATGATGGCGAGGAGTTCAAGAACCCTCTCGATCTGATGCAGCTTGTTCTCGTCATAATCAGCCAGAGACTCCTTTTCCATCGGGCCTTTGCTCCTGAGTTCCTCCCAATTGTCTAGGAATTGAAAAGAATTCATCATTTTCAAAATCTTTCTGATGATCCTGTTGTGAATGCCGCCCATGGCGCTGATTTTTTCATCTGAAAGTCGATCCCAATCCAGATCTCTATTGGTGACCACCTTGACCATTGATTCATACAGGTCAAAAAGCTCGGCCAGTTCCTCCTGGTTCAAGTCGGACTGTTTGGAGGCCACCGTCTCGGCCATACTCATGAGCCGGCAAAAACGCAACAGATTCAGGGCCTGAAGGGGGCTGTGACTCTTCGCCAGTTCCGAAACCGGTTTCAGGGCCTTTTCGTTCAGCTTCCCCGACAGGATTCGTCCCATGGGTGTGTGCCCCACGACAATCAAAAAGAGTTCCTCCAGTTCTCCATTGCTGAAACCGAAAAGTGAAAGGGTTTGCAGGTTTTCAAGCAACCGGCTTTTGTCGCCTTCGATCTTGTCGGGATTGAGGTATCCTTCGATCCGTTGAAGCCTGTTGACCTTGGACATCAATTTCATCACGTCATTGAGCCTCGCGTGACGTTTCTTTTTGTGGTCTAAAGGCTCTTTGAGTCGCCCCATGAAAAGTTCCGGCAGGCTGGCGTATCTGCCGCTCTTGATCTCTCTCAAGACGTTGAGGGTGCTCACGACGTAATCGAACGTGTCCTTATACTCCGAGAGAAGGGATAGAGGGCAGCCGGCGAGTCGGGATTTCGTCACTTCATCGCTCAATTCACTCAAAGAGACCTTCAAAGGCTTCTTTTGCCCCAGATAGATGAGCATGTAGTGGGGCGTGTACCCGCGGGAATGGAATCTTTTCGCCCATTCCTCTCGAATAAAGTCCGGGAAAAGAGGTTTCAGGAAGATCTTGTTGAAATAAGCGGCAAGGACCTTTGACCACACCTTGTCCTGATCATAGGCGAATTCCTCTTCAAGGGGAAAACCGAGGAAGGGGAGCCTGTTGATTTCATCAAGAGACAAATCTTCCGGTTGTCTCCCCCCCAAAAGCCTGTCCCATACCTCCTTTTCGACATAGGGAGGATTCAGGTATTTTTGAAAATCAAACACATTGATCTTATGGGTTCCCCTTTTTGCCCGATACCTCTTTCTGGTCTTGAACAGGTGGGTAAACAGGAGGAAGGTTTTCGCTTCATGCTCGGTCTGAAAGGTAAGCTCAATGATCCGGTTCGTTTTCAGGGCAAAACGGTTGGCAATGATAAAAATCTCACCGTCCGGTTTCAGGAGCTTGTAGATTTTCCCCAGAAAATAATACACATAATTTTCCAACCGCCTTTTTGACATCTCCCCGCCGGACCGCGGAATAAATTTGTCCGTAAACAGAACCTGATAGATGTCTTTCGGCAATATCACCAAATCGAGCATGGCTTGGGTCTCACGCAGTTTCTCGAAAGAGTCCAATACGGTGAAGCGATGCTCCTTGAAGCGAAGAGAAAGTTCATTGACAATGAGATCGTCACCGTGGGTCAGGATGCCGATATGATGGCTTTCTTTCAGGTATTTTTTCCGATGGAAGTCTACTATTTTACTGATTTCGTCCGACTTGCTCTTGATGTTGCTGAGTGACTTGGAGGCCAGATGTCCGGGAATCAGATAGTAGGGTCTTCCGAATCGAGAAAACCGCTTCAACAGGCCGATATTTTTATAGATCCTGTTGATTTCCCGATAGGACCCTTTGAGCTGTTCCGTATTTTGGAAATTAGTGGACTGAAGAAGTTCAATGTCCTTCGGATGAATGCGATCATAGACCTCGAAAAAGCCGAAACCGTAGGCGTTGCCCCCGAAACGACTGGGGATTTGTGAAGGGTGCCTGTTGGCGGCAAAAGTTCCGGCAGGGATATCGCTCTCTTCAATGCCCAGACTTTCAAAATCCTCGGGCTTTATGAAATCAAAGGTGTCGGCCCGCCAGAAAATTTCTGGAGGCAGGGAATCCGCAGTACTCATTTCAACCCCAATTCTAAGAAAATGCCCGTCTGAATGCAAAGGAATGGTATCAGTATTCGTAACGGATTAGCTTTTTGAAACGCATTAAACTGGTTTCCATCCTGAAATCAGAGAGTTCAGGATGGAGCGGTCAGCCATCAGCCGTTAGCGGTCAGCTTAATGACTTGTTTCTTAAAGGTTTTTGTCCCGCCATGGCGGGACTGATGGCTGATCGCTGATAGCTCGAGTCCGGGAATTTGCACAGATGAATACCCCCGGCGTCAATCTTTTTCCCGAGACCCTTGGTCTTACGAAATTAAGAATCCGGATCCAGAGGGCCCGGCTTTGCCTTAACCCCAACGGGGTTTTATCTTACTGGAATTTCAAGATTCCCGGAGTACTGGAAGACTGGAGTGATGGAAAAAAACCATCTTAACGGCTACGGCGGCATTCCATGACCGCCATTTCAAGAATCTCACGGCTACCTGTCGATTTTTCCAATACTCCGATCCCGCTTCGCGGGGAAGGTCCAGGTTTTTAACAACGGAGTGAGGCTCCGCCCGCAGAGCCCCGCTCAGCGGGACAGGCGCGCGGCCTCAGGTAACCCCCTCGAAGGGGGTATTTATACCCATTCGAGCTTCAAATCCGAATGTCGAAATTCGAAGGGCCAAAACAAAAATCTAATATTGTGGACACTTGCCCGTATCCATCTGCAATTCAAAGCTTTCTAATTTTGAACATTGGGAATTAAGATTTTGAATTTGTTTCGTATTTCGCATTTTGTGCTTCGAATTTCGTTTTGCTATTTTCCCCCGGAGCGGTAAAACCTAAACGGGTCCTCCACCAGAGGTGGAGATTTTAGCTGCCAATAAGACACACCCGGCCGCTAAAGCCCTATTGCCCTTTCCCGTATATCTCCTTGACCCTTTCCCGATCAAGGGCTCCGTTTTCAAGAACGGGGATTCGGCTTACAAATTCCACATACGCCGGTTTTTTGTAGCGTGCGATGCGTCGGCCCACAAAGTCTATCAGAACCTCCTCATCCAGCCGCCGGTCCGCCTTTAATTGACACACCGCCTTGATGGCCTCTTTCCACTTGGAATCCGGGACCCCGATGACCACGGTCTTTTCAACGGCCGGGTGCTGAAGGATAACCTTTTCCACCTCCGCAGGATAGACATTTTCTCCACCCGGCTTGATCAACTCTTTTTCTGCGCTTCGGCCCGCATACCAGAGAAAACCTTCGTCGTCAAAACGCCCCAGGTCTCCGGTATGATGCCAACCCTCTCTAAAGGCATGGGCCGTGTCCTCGGGAAGCCCCCAATACCCCTTGAAAACCATCGGTCCTCTGACGGTGATCTCCCCGACCCGGCCGACCGGCACGGGCCGATCGTATTCGTCGACCAGTTGCACATCGGTCATCGGGAGTGCCCTTCCGGCCGCTCCCGGCCTGTCATTGTAGGGGCCGAAGCTCACCAGGCAGGATGTCTCGGTTTGCCCGTACAGACCGAAAAACGTACCACCGGTCATGTTCTGGTATTTCTCGATAGCCTCCGGTGTTTCAATCCCTGTGACAGCCCTCAGGGACCGAATGTTTCTTCCTGTTCTTTCATGTTCTTCGAGAATGGATGAAAGGATGGGCGAAAAGGCCATGGTAAAGGATGCCTGCCTTTCTTCGATGAGTTCCACCGCCCTTGAGGCCTCGAATTTGCTCATGCCGACGTTAAGGGCCCCGGCATGGAAACCTGCGGTGATCATAAACAGGCCGCCCACATGGAAGAAAGGAAGAAAACTGAGGTGTACGTCTTTCGAGGTGACATTCATCAAATAGTCAAAATGCATATCGGCCCACATCACATTGCCGTGGCTCAGCAGGGCGCCCCTGGGCCTGCCGGCCACCGCCGCCGTGTGGATAATGACAAGGCCGTCATCAGAGGTTATGTCCACCGGGTTGAAATCACCATCCCGGCCCATTAAATCCTTTAGGCACTGGCAATCCCCTCCCTTTTCATCCAGACGGTAATAGGCCTTCACAGAAGGTACCTTGCTCCTTAGTGTGGGAATCAGGACCGCATATGCCTGATCTGTGAATAGGGCCTTTGGCCGGCAGTCGTTCAGATTATAACAGGCCTCTTCATCCGAGAGTCGCCAGTTGATCGGCAGCATAATCGCGCCGATGGCGGAGAGGGCTCCAAAGAGCAGAAAATACTCGAGGCTGTTCTTGGCCACGACACCCACGCAATCTCCCTTGGCAATACCTTGCCTCTGAAGCCCGGCGGCAAGCCGCTCCGCTTGTTGCCTGTATTGCCCGAAGGTGAGGGTTCGGCCGTTTTCCGCATCCAGCCATGCAGGCTTATCCTTGAAGGCCAGGGCATTCCGTCTGATGAGACCATAAAAGGTAAAGTCGTAGAGTCCCATCTTTAGTTTCCCTCCTCTTTACCCCCCTTGACCGAAGGCCAGTACGGGGATAGTTTATTTTGTGAAAGTTTTGAAGATTTCCCTGAAAAGGAATAGTTGAGATGTTTGTTCAATAGCCTGAACTGGAAGATGTGGACTTTTTTCTTCTTGAGAAACAATTTTATTTAATGCCAGTTAGAGGGTGATGTCAAGCCGGAAGTGAGGCTACGCCCGCTGAACGGGAGGCCTCAGGTACCCCCCTCGAAGGGGGTATTTATACCCATTCGAGCTTCAAATCCGAATGTCGAAATTCGAATTTTGTTTTGCTGTTTTTTCCGGAACGATAAAATCTAGACGGGTCCTCCACCTGAGGTGGAGGTTTGAACGGCCGATAAGACACTTGATCCACCCTCAAGGCATCATATGATTCGGTTTACATGGCCCTGAATTGAATGTAGTATAATCTTTTGACAGTAAAAACGTGTTATGGGAGACAGGCGCTCTAATCGGCCGTTTTTTTGGTTTTTTTTGAAATTTTCGCCGCGATTTTCGAATTTCAGGTATTGTCAAAATACCAAAAACATGATATGCAATCCGCCGCTGAACTTATTTCGGAGTTGTAGATTATTGTTGGATGTTGCAGTCAGCGACCCTGTCTGAATAAGTTGAAATGCGAAATCTTTAAACCCAACGTAAGGAAAGGAGACAAAAGTGAATATCGTAGTCTGTATAAAACAAGTGCCGGATACGGAAACTCAAATCAAGGTGACTCCGGATGGGAAATCCATTGCACAGGACGACATCAAATGGGTCATGAACCCTTATGATGAATTCGGTGTTGAGGAAGCCCTGCAGATAAAGGCAAAATTTGGTGGGGATGTCACGGTAGTGGGTTTGGGCCCGAAGCGGGTTACGGAATCCATTCGTACGGCCCTGGCCATGGGAGCCGATAAGGGTATCCTGATCAACGACCCGGCTCTTGAAGGAAGCGATGCCATAGCTACAGCCAAGGCTCTCGCCTCGGCCATCAAGGGGCTCGACGCCGACCTGATCTTTGCGGGCCAGCGCGGTGTCGATGATGATAACGGCCTGGTAGGTGGAGCCCTGGCCGAATATTTGGATATTCCTCAATTTTCGATCATCGTAAAGGTCGATCTGGCCGAGGACGGCAAATCCGTCAAGGTCAACAGGCCGGTTGAGGGTCAGACCCTGGTTATCGAATCAAGCCTTCCGGCTCTGATCACTACCCAGAAGGGATTGAATGAACCGAGATATGCCTCGCTGCCCGGAATCATGAAGGCCAAGAAAAAACCTCTTGAAGAAAAGACTCTGGCCGACCTGGGATTGGATGCGGCTGACTTTGGCGAAGGCGCCAGAAAGCTTAAGATTATTGAGTTGACACCTCCGCCCGAGAGACAAGCAGGAAAAATTATCGATGGCGACAGCCCTGAGGCAAAGGCCGCGGAACTGGCCAAATTACTTCATGAAGAGGCCAAGGCTATCTAAAACAGGGGAACCTTCTCAACCCGGACCCTTCGCCCCTTTGGCGGGCAGGATCACAGGGAAGGGAACGCTTTCAATCCTATCTTCACATTTTCAGACAAAAGGAGACGGAAAAAATGGCACAAGGAGTTATGGCAATTGTTGAACAAAGAGACGGAGAACTCCGTAAAATATCATATGAAATGGTGAGTGAAGGAAAACGCCTTGCCGACGCCCTCGGACAGGAAACCACTGCGGTACTGCTTGGGTCCAACATCAAAGACAAGGCAGCCGCTTTGGGGCATTATGGTGCGGACAAGGTTCTGGTAGCGGATGATCCAAAACTGGAAACCTACACGACTGATGCTTATACAACCGTCCTCACCGAATTGATCAAGGCGAATGATCCCGCTATAGTCATCCTGGGAGCATCCGTGCAGGGCAAGGATCTTGCGGCACGCCTCGCGGCACGCCTCGAAGTGGGAATGGCTCAGGATTGTACGGCCTTTTCCATTGAAGACGGAAATCTCGTGGCCATCAGGCCCATCTATGCAGGGAAAGCCTATGCAAAGGCCACCTACGCCGGCGGAACCCCCCAAATCGCCACGGCCAGGCCGAACGTCATGGCCCTCAACGAACCCGACACCTCCAAGTCGGCGGAAATCATTGATGCCTCCGTCTCTCTCGATGACGGGGCACTCAAAACCAAGGTTGTAGAAGTCATCAGGGATGAAAGCGGCAAGGTCGACCTCACCGAGGCGGACAAAATTGTTTCCGGTGGGCGTGGATTAAAGGGGCCCGAGGGCTTCAAGGTCCTGGAAGACCTGGCCGAAGTCCTGGGTGCTTCCGTGGGAGCTTCCCGTTCCGCAGTTGACGCGGGCTGGAGAGAGCATGTCGATCAGGTGGGACAGACGGGTAAAGTGGTTTCCCCGAATCTGTATATCGCATGCGGTATATCCGGAGCCATTCAGCATCTGGCCGGCATGAGCACCTCGAAGGTCATCGTGGCCATCAACAAGGACCCCGATGCCCCCATTTTCCAGAAATCCGACTACGGCGTTGTGGATGACCTGTTCAAGGTAGTTCCCTCATTGACGGAAGAAGTCAAAAAATTCGCCTAACGGCCTCATCATGCCCAACGATTGATAGGGAATGACAAAGGGCGGGCAATGATGCCCGCCCTTTTTTTTATGTGCTGCTACCGGTTGAGAGGTTCTGCGTTCAGGTTTCCGGGTCAGACCGACACGACACAGACAGATCATGAAATGAAAAGATGCCTGCGAGCAGGCAGAGCAACCCCCGAACCTTTGAACCTCTGAACGCAGAACCCCTCACAGCATCTCCAGAAAGTCCTCCAGAGAGAGCATTTCGAATTCCGCTACCGCCTCATCTTTGTCCAGGGGGGCATTTTCCAATTCTTCTCTTGACAAGGGTTGGATCAATCCCGCCAGGGTCTCATCGTTTTTTTCATGTAACCAGGCCATAACTCGCAACGCAGGGGCCTTTATCTCATCGAGTTCCTCCCACAGGGCCGCAGCAACCTCTTGGGGTGAACCCGATGCCAGCTCCGGGGAGTGAAAAAATCGATCGAAAAGTACGGCTATCGGGGTATATATCTCCTTCTCGATCAGCCACTGAAGTTTTTTCAAATAGGCCACCCGGTAGGCATCAGGACTCATCTCATCCATTCCTGTGCCCGGCCTGACCATGCCCCCGTACTTTAAACGAAGCCTGCGATCTCCTCTGAGGGGTTCGGGAACCCAAATCTCATATTGAGAGGGTTCGTCTTCCTGATGTTCCGGCTTTCGGATCACCTCGATTTGAGCATCGGCGTCGACGGAAAGCCCTGAAGGATCCAGTCCCATAAAAGGAGGGTCGGCAATCGAAGCATTGTGCGATGTATCAGGATATTCACCGAGTTTTTTTTCGTCCATTTCCTCCATGACCTGGACCAGGGTGCCGGCTTTGAGTGGATAAAATTTACCATCCCTGGTGGTCAAGCCTATTTCATGATGCCCGCAACGGGGGCATGTTCTCGCCGTAATAATGCCTTTCATTTTAAATCCTTCTTCTCCGTTAGAAAAATTTCAGCCAATCGCCATGAATCCCGCTTTATAAATCGTTGTTTTCATCAGATTCCATTATAATTCTTAGGTCTTTGTGTCAAGCCCTGATCACCATCAAGGCGTCACCTCTCCCGCCCTGCCCGGACAGTTGGACTCTTCTATTAACCTTTTGAAAAATGGCCAACATTCATTCTGCACTATTCTCCGGTTCAGAGGCACTTTTTACGGTCCTGATCCATTATTTGATTGACAAACGAGACAATTTTAATAAATTAGGGGCTCGTTGGCGGTGTAGCTCAGTTGGTCAGAGCATGCGGCTCATATCCGCAGAGTCACTGGTTCAAATCCAGTCACCGCCACCAGATAAATTTATCTCAAGGATTGACTATCCTTCATTAGAACTTATCTTACGTGATAATAAATATCCCGGTCGGGGCATGACGCTTATGAAATTTTTGCCCTTCGACAGTGATGCTATCAAAACGGTCGGTGAAGCCCACGATATCGCTGAAGACAGGATTACGGATTTTTACAAATTCTCCCTGGGGCAATGGAAAAGGCATCACTACGACGTGAAGACACTTCGTATTTTGGACGGGGAAGAGATCACGCCCAACGCCTTTGCCTTGCTCAACAGATGCTCACGAATCACCGATGGTTTTGAATTTAAAACAAAGGAACGGGATTTTTATCTTATTTGCCTCCAGGATCATCATATCCGCAGGGCACTCATAAGGGACAATAATCTCGCATTATTGCCTTTGCTTGTTTATATATTTATGCATGAATTGATTCATATCGTGCGGTTCTGCAATTTCTCTCAAAGATTCGAGATTTCCGCATGTGGAAGGGATCGGGAAGAAAGGGTGGTACATGAAACCACTTACGAAGCCTTAAAAGACCTTCCTCTTCCAAAATTGGATTACGTTCTTGCATCATATGAGCGCCACCGAAGTTGCAACGTGGGCGTCTCATAGAGATTTTTATTGTGAGGTCATAGGAAATGCCGGTTTATGAATATGAATGCACAAAATGCGGTCACCATACGGAAGTCTTTCAAAAAATTTCTGATGCTCCCCTTGAAACTTGCAGCTTGTGTAACGGCAAAATCAAAAAGCTGATTTCTCAGAGTACCTTTCATTTGAAGGGAACGGGTTGGTATGTGACGGATTATGCTTCGCGAAACAGGACAAGCGAGGCAAAAAAAGATAAGGCACCAACAGCAACCAAGGAAACTGAAGCTACACCAACAAAGGCAAAAGAAAGCTCCGTGACCAAAACGGCGACGGAGTCCTCGGGAACCGTCACAAAAAAGACCGCAGACTGACAGGAGTCCTGAGAGGCGGCCTTGCGACGATCGGCCCGATTTTTTAATGATACCCCTTACCAGAATATGACCCTATAAGCTTATGAGAACATTTGATACAGGGAGAGTCCAAGACAAGCTCTTAAACCGGCTCGAAAGAAAAGAAAAACAGGAAGCCTTTCAGCGGGATAGATTCTTCAAATATAAAATGCCGGAAATCCTGAGCAGGTTGTCCCAAGCCATGCTCATGGAAAAAATTATCGAGACCGATAATCCCGTGGCATTGACAGAGGTTTTGTCTAAGGGGCTAAAAAAATTCACTAAACTCAATGAGTTTGATTACAAGTATTTTATCGCCCCGCTGCGAGACCTCCTGCCCCGCCCAAACCCCATATCCCTTTATATGACACAATACCTTTTGGAAATCGCCATAAATGATCCCTGCGTCATCGATGTTTACGGTACGGACCTGGATATCTACAAGGCCGTTAACGCTGTCATTACCCAGATCAATTTGAAGTTTGAAAGATCCGAAAAGGAGATTGTTCAACAACTCGCTCACAACAAATCCCTCACTCCGGGTTCAAGGGAGTACGACATCGCCCTTGAGCAGCTTATTCAAAATAAAATGGGGGATCCCCAGCAACCATAACCCGTCATAACTCATGTTGAACGGATAAGAAAACAGAACGAGCGTTAGATTTTAACCGCTCGTTTTTTTTAAGCTGTTTTTCCATGGAATACGGGGTTGTCACATGTATGTTCATTTGACGGCGCTCCGACTAATACCTTCATAGCGCCGTTTCCCATTTGAAGAAAGGATGGTTTCATGTCCAGAAAAATAGCCTTTTTATTCCCCGGCCAAGGTTCCCAGTATGTCGGCATGGGTTCGGAATTAGCGCAAACATTTCCCGAAGCCGAAAAGCTCTTTTCGCTGGTTGACGAAGTCTGCCAAAAACCCATATCAAAACTCTGCTTCGACGGTCCCATGGATGAACTGACCCTTACGGCCAACCTGCAACCCGCAGTCACAACCGTGAGCCTGGCCTGCCTTACCGCCCTAAATCGAGCCGGAATACGGCCCGATGTTTCCGCCGGCCACAGTTTGGGCGAATACGCAGCCCTTGTGGCTACCGGGGTCCTTTCAGCCTCCGACGCCCTGGCCCTGGTCAATAGGCGCGCAGAATTGATGCACAGGGAATCCCTTGAACACCCGGGCACCATGGCCGCGCTCATCGGCCTGCCCATCGAAAAAGTTGAGCAAATCGTCGCCGATGCCCGTGAAAATGAGGTGCTGGGTGTGGCCAATCACAACACCGCCGAACAGATTGTCATTACAGGGGAAAAGGTGTCCGTGTTACGTGCGATGGCCTTGGCCAAGGCACGGGAGGCCAAGGCCATTCCCTTGAAGGTCAGCGGGGCCTGGCACTGCAGCCTTATGAATCAAGCCCTGACTGATTTTCGCGAATTTATGGAAAGCCTCTCGTTTGCAAAGCCCAACGCTGCGATCCTCTTCAATGCCACGGCCGAGGAGGAAAAGGACCCCGAGAAGATCAAAAATATTATGGCGAATCAGATCATAAGCCCAGTTCGATGGTATGATATCATTCAAAAGATGATTGGAAACGGTGTCGACGTGTTTGTGGAAGTGGGTCCGAAAAAAGTCTTGAGTGGATTGGTGAAAAAAATCATCCCATCTCGGGATGAGATCTCGATTTACAATGTCGAGGATGTCAAGACGTTCAACCTCCTGATCGAAGCCCTGGGTTAGGTTAGCACCTCTTCTTCAAGTGGGTTTCCCGACAAGAGCCCCTGCACTGTGCAATGCTAAAGCGGGGCAGGGGTTTCCGGACAAGGTGAAAAAAGGCGTCCCTGCCAGGTATTTCTCTGCTCCAGCCTCGATTGGATGAGGGCAAGGTTGCGAAATTTTTCCGCGGCCCAGTTCGGAGCAATCAATTCGCCCCTTGGCGGGTCACCCGTTAATCTTTGAATGACCATATCCGAAGGCAGCACTTCGAGAAAGTCGGCGACCAGGTCCGCATACGCTTCCCTTGAAAGGCACCGGAAGGTGTCCCTTTCATAAAGCGCTTCCAGTCTCGTCCCCTTTACGATATAGAGGAGATGAATTTTTACCCCCTGAATGGGCAACCTGGAGAGATACCGGGCTGTTTCCAACATCATGTCACGATCCTCCCCGGGCAATCCCAAAATCACATGGGCGCAGATATTGATCCCATGATCGGAGGTCCTGCGCACGGCCCGTTCAAAGCACGCCACATCATGCCCGCGATTGATCGCCTTGAGGGTCCTATCATGGGCCGATTGCAGGCCATATTCAACCCATACGAGGTAGTCCTTTTGATAGGAACGTAATAGATCCAGGACTTCACAATCCACGCAATCGGCTCTCGTTGCAACGGATAGACCGACCAGCCCGGGTTGAAACAGGGCCTCATCGTAAAGCGCCCGCAGCCTGGGAAGAGGGGCATAGGTATTGGTGAAAGATTGGAAATAGGCGATGAACTTCTTTGCCCGGTATTTTTCTTCTGCGAATCGGCGACCTCGGGCCACCTGTTGCGCTATCGAGAGCCCCCGGTGAATCATGGCGCCGGTTCCAGAGCCCCGGGCGTCGCAATAAATGCAACCCCTTTCTGAGAGGGTGCCATCTCGGTTGGGACAGGTCAATCCGGCATCCAGAGGGAGTTTTTGGACGCGCTCACCAAAAATTTCTCTGAGATAACTATTGTAATCCCTGTATCTCTTCACCATGCACACGGTCCTGATTTTAAGTTCAGAGACTTGCCCGCACGCCACAGGCGGATAAACCTGCTGCGGGTTCTGGGTTCAAGGGTTCCGAGTTCAAAGTTGGTCCTGCCGAACCGTAGCCATCATTGCAGGGCGGGTCAGTTTACTGATCCGCAGGATCGTTTTGCGTGCTGCAAGAACCGAATGAGGCGCGCATTCTGCTCAAAACTGAAACCTTCGATTTTCAGTCCAACCCATGAACGCTGAACCTCTGAACCTGACAACCCAATCCGATTCTCAAACAAACCCACTCCCGGCAAGCTGGGGTATCACATTATTCTATCCCTTATATCCGCTGTCCAATCACAACCCTGTAGCGATTGCTGTAATCCTGAATACGCGCCCTTTCACCAAACCGCGGGTCTCCTTCCATTTGGGACAAGGCTGGCAGTGTCTGCTCGGGATCCATTTCCAACAGCACCCATCCCCCGGGATTCAGGTAGTCGGAGCACTCGTCAAGGATCTTCTTGATGATCTGCATCCCCCCAACACCTCCGTCAAGGGCGAGCCTTGGCTCATGATCCCGCACTTCGGGTGCCAAGGAACCCAGGGTATTCGAGTCGATATAGGGAGGATTGGACAGGATCATGTCAAAAGATGCACCCCGATCTTCAAAGGGCAGGAACAGGTCACCCTCAACGAATCGAACCCTATCCTCCACATTATGTCTCATGGCATTTTGCTTGGCCGTATCGAGGGCTGCAGTCGACAGGTCGCTTGCCCAGATAACCGCGGCCTCCAACTCCCGGGCTAGAGAAATGGCAAGAGCACCTGATCCGGTCCCGAGATCCAGGATGCGCGGATGCCCATTTTCAGGGACCCTCCCTTCCTTGCATAGCGACAGCACCTGCTCGATCAGCAATTCACTCTCAGGCCTTGGGATCAAGACGCCAGGGCCAACGGAAAAGTCCAGGGACCAAAATTCCTGAACACCCGTGATGTATTGGATGGGTTCCCTGGCCAGACGTCTCCGAAGAAGGGCCCGATATCCCCCCAATTCCTCATCGTTCAGTGGCCGGTCAAAATTAAGATACAGGTTTACCCTGTCCATGTTCAACTGATGGGCAAGCAGAATTTCCGCACTGAGACGCGAACTATCTATTCCTTTTCCTGTGAGATAGTCGGTGGTTACCCTAAGAATAGCACTAACGGTCCACTTTTTTGGGGGCATCATTTGCCTCTTGTTCTTGAGAATAGGCTCATAGGGAAACGTGATAAGTAAGCAAAATCCCTTTTTCCACGTCAGGGGTTACCGCCTTCCGCATAAACCGCACCGCAAGCGGCAGTCTTCACTCACTTGCCCTCTTTTAAGGCCTGTGCCTGAAAACGGGTAATCAGCGGATCGATAAGCATATCCAGTTCACCTTGAAGCACATCCCCCAATTTGTAGAGGCTCAATCCTATTCTGTGATCCGTGACTCTCCCCTGAGGAAAATTATAGGTGCGTATCTTTTCACTTCTGTCCCCAGACCCGACCATACTTTTGCGTTCCGCTGAAATCTTTTCCTGTTGCTCTTTCTGTTCCAGATTCAAGAGCCTGGCCCTGAGCACTTTCATGGCCTTGGCCTTGTTTTTGTGCTGGGATTTCTCGTCCTGGCAGGTCACGACCAATCCCGATGGAAGATGCGTGATCCTGACGGCGGAATCCGTCACATTCACATGCTGTCCGCCGCACCCTGAGGATCGGTAGACATCAATGCGCAGTTCATCGGGGTTGATTTCAATGTCGACTTCCTCGGCTTCAGGAAGAACGGCGACAGTGACGGCCGACGTGTGAATCCTCCCCTGGGTTTCCGTCTCAGGAACCCGCTGGACACGATGGACCCCGCTTTCATGCTTCAGGCGGCTGTACACCCTGTCCCCCTCTATGAGCACGACGACTTCCTTGAGGCCGCCTATCCCTGTCACATTCTGCCCAAGGACCTCCGTTTTCCATTTTCTCAGTTCAGCATACCGCACGTACATTCTAAAAAGTTCCTGAGCAAACAAACCTGCCTCTTCTCCGCCGGTTCCAGCCCTGATTTCCAAAAGTATATTTTTTTCATCATTCGGATCCTTGGGTAAAAGAAGAATCTTAAGCTCCTGTTCAAGCTCGGCCAAGCTCGATTTGAGGATTTCGATCTCCTCCCTGGCCAATGCCCTGATTTCGGGATCGGCGTCATTCATGAATTGCTGGTTGCCCTCAATCTCTTCCCGGATCCTGCGCAGTTCGCGAAAATTTCTCACGATTGGAGACAGTCGGCCGTGTTCTTTCACGATCTGTTGGTACCGTCTCTGATCCTTAGTAATTTCCGGGCGAGAAAGTTCATTTTCGAGCTCCAGATACCGCTCTTCGATCTCTTCAACCTTTCCAAACATTCACATAACCTCTCATTTTTCGCCTGGTCTATTCTATGAGGACCGCCCTCATGACCGAATTCTGGTTTAAACTTTATCAAGACTGACGGCACGTTTTTTGTGGCAATTGAAGGGTGATAGCAGGAGGAAGGATATCCCCTGAAAGACTGGATAGGAAATTCTTGAATGGCTAAGTTCCACCGGGCTTTCTATTCAGGCCTGCGAAGGCCCCGCTGTTTGGCGGGGCCTCTCGAATGACGCCAACATGTTGTTTTTTCGGTTGTCGCAATGTTCCGACCTATCGCCTGGCCAAAAGAATAAAGAGAAAAGCAGGCCTTCTCCCGGCAGGACATTCAAAACAAATCGTTGACATACCGTTTCGCAACGTATCAAGAAACAGAGGGCACTAGGCTTTATCCGCCTTTTTCTCCTCAAACCGAGCGTATTTGTTTCTAAATCGTTCTACCCGGCCGGCCGAGTCAACCAGTTTTTGTTTACCGGTAAAAAAAGGATGACATTTCGAGCAGATTTCAACCTTAATTTCTTTCAGCGTCGACCCGGTCTCGAAATCGTTTCCGCAGGCGCAGTGCACAACGGCCTTGTGGTATTCGGGATGAATATCTTTTTTCATTATTAACCTCTATTTTTTATTGACTCATTGAAGCCAGAAAACTTTGATTATCTTTCGTTCCTCGCACTTTGTCCAGCAAAAACTCCATGCTGTCCACGGGAGTCAAAGGGGCAAGGAGCTTGCGGAGTATCCAAATACGGTTCAGATCCTCCTTTTCAACCAGCAACTCTTCTTTTCTGGTCCCCGAGCGATTGATATCAATGGAGGGAAAGACCCGCCTGTCCGTAAGTTTCCGGTCAAGTTGGATCTCCATGTTGCCGGTGCCTTTGAATTCTTCGAAAATAACTTCATCCATGCGGCTCCCTGTATCTACCAGGGCAGTGGCGATAATAGTCAAACTGCCGCCCTCTTCGACATTTCTGGCCGCACCGAAAAAACGTTTCGGTTTATGAAGGGCGTTGGAATCAAGCCCCCCGGAAAGGATCTTGCCGCTCGGCGGAACTGTGGCGTTGTATGCCCTGGCCAGGCGGGTGATACTGTCGAGCAGGATAAGCACGTCCCGTTTGTGTTCAACCAGTCGTTTTGCCTTTTCGATGACCATTTCCGCGACCTGAACGTGTCTTTGTTGGGGTTCATCAAAGGTAGAACTGATGACTTCGGCGTCTACGTTTCGCTGCATATCGGTGACTTCCTCGGGTCTTTCATCGATGAGGAGGACGATTTTGTGTATGTCCTTGTGATTAGCCGACACACTGTTTGCGATATTCTGGAGGAGCATGGTCTTACCTGTCCGAGGCGGTGCGACGATAAGACCCCGCTGACCTTTACCAACAGGGGTCATCATATCCATAATCCTGGCGGAATAATTTTCGGAATCGGTCTCAAGGACGACACGGCTGTCGGGATAAAGTGGCGTAAGGTTGTCGAAGAGGATCTTTTCACGCGATATTTCAGGATCTTCGTGGTTAACCTGTTCGACCTTTAGAAGAGCGAAATATCTTTCCGTATCTTTGGGAGGTCTGATCTGACCCGACACGGTGTCCCCGGTTCGCAAATTGAATCGTCGGATCTGGGAAGGCGAGATATAAATATCATCCGGGCCGGGCAGATAATTGGAATCCGGGGCTCTGAGAAAACCGAACCCATCAGGCAAGGTCTCCAATACGCCCTCTCCGTAGATGAGGCCGTTTTGTTCGGAATGGGCCTGAAGCAACGCAAAGACCAACTCCTGCTTCGGCATCCCCGAGGCCCCCTCGATATCAAAGTCCTTTGCCATGTGGGTCAGTTCATTGATTTTCATTTTTTTTAATTCAACAAGATGCATGATAATTCTCCATTCCGTCGTAATTCCCGCTATTCCGAGAAAGTCCTGCGACCCGGAACCCTGTGCTCCAAGCGGATAATGCTTAATGTTTCATAAGGACTCAGAATGCCGGATTCACCGTTGCTCACAAGTAGAAGAGGCCGTTCGCCATGCCTTTTATTCGTCTCGGAAAATCATGCCCTGCACCCTGCTTGCCGAGACGCCCTGTCTTGACGATCTGACCCTCCGTAACGTTAAGCGAAGGCGGGAGACCTGCAATCCCGAACCCTTGAATCTTCAAAATATTTTTTATAAAAACCGCGTACCTTCAAACAAAAAAAGCTCCGAACCCGCTACTGCGAAGGTATCACCGTCGCTAACCCCGGCTCCATCTCTATTCCGGCACACTTGGCGCGATAAAAAAATTTTGGCAGATTTTCCTGATACATCATAGGAATTTCTGGCCCAATCCGTCTAGCCCTTTTATGCAAGTTTTTGGAATTACCCCAACAGATTACATGTGAAGTCAATCATGATATTCGGCTATGCCGAACCCTCGATAAGGCAGGAATTCAATTTGCTGCAATCATTTATAAGGCAACAAGTCATTTTGTCAAGCTTTTTTGTAAGTTTTTAAATTTCCCATCCAAACCATATCCGGTATTATCCCTATGGCCCGAAACTTTTTCATATTCCCTTTCATGACGGTTCACACTCTCCCGTGGCGTTTGCATCAAAGGAATCTGCCAGGACGGACACGATGTCATCCATATCAGCAGGCAACGGTGCTCGAAATTCCAGGTATGCTCCTGAATCCGGGTGGACGAAACACAACAGTCCGGCGTGGAGCATATGCCGTTCAGGACGGATGCTGCATCCCTGAGTTTGAAAACCGGTCCGGCTTCGCCGCTCCCGGCCTCGCCCATAGACCGTATCCCCAACAATGGGGTGTCCGAGATGTGCCAGATGAACCCTGATCTGATGGGTCCTTCCTGTTTTTGGGGACACAACGAGCAGGGCGTAACGGGTTCCAAATGTCCTGATCCTTTCCCAGAAGGTAATGGCCTTCTTTCCTCCGGATGTCACAACCGACATCTCTTTTCTCCTCCGGGGGTGCCTGCCGATAAACGAGTCGATTCTTCCATTGGCCTCTTTGGGGACGCCATGGATCAGGGCCATATATTTCTTGGTGACGTGTCCGGCAGCAAATTGCCTGGACAACCCATGGTGCACCCGATCATTTTTGGCAACCACAAGGAGCCCGGAGGTATCTTTATCCAGCCGATGCACAATTCCAGGTCTCAAGACCCCGCCTATTCCCGACAAATCCCGGCAGTGTTTGAGAAGGCCGTGAACAAGGGTTCCGGAATAATGCCCGGGGGCGGGATGGACCACCAGACCCGGGGGTTTGTTCAGGACGAGCAGAGAAGAATCTTCATAGATAAGCTCAAAGTCAATGGTTTCCGGTTCGAGTCGCGTAGACCGCGCGGGAGGGACACAAACACGGATTTGATCTCCGAATCTTAATCGGTAGCTTGCCTTTGAGGGGTGGTCATTGACTTCGACAAGTCCAACCTTATTGAGTGCTTGTATTCTTGATCTGGTTAGCTCTTGCATTCGGGAGGAAAGAAAGATGTCTAGACGCCGGTCTGCATCCTTCTCTTCTATGAGAAAGGAAAAAATCTGGTCTGATTCATTCTCCACATTAAAATAAAGAAGGGCGGTTAAGCAAAAATTGTGTCCAGATCCCGTTCGATCTCCCCTTCCTCGACTTTTTTCGCGAGGGAGATTTCCTTGACCAAAAGGTTCCTTGCGGTATCGAGCATCTTTCGCTCGCCAAAAGACAGTTCCTTTTCCACCTTCAACATCAAAAGATCCCGATAGACTTCGGCAACCTCATAGACCGATCCTGTCTTGATTTTATCCATATACTCTCGGTATCGACGGTTCCAGGTCTGATTGTCGACGGATATATCCCGCCTCTTGAGTATGGAATAAAGCTTCGGAACCTCACTCAGGCCAATTATTTCCCGCAGCCCGACACTGTCGACATTCTGGGTGGGGATCATAATGATCATGTCATTTTCAAGGATACGCATGACATAGAAATCCTGACAACAGCCTGAGATTTCCTGGGACTCTATTCTCTCGATAATGCCCACCCCATGGGCCGGATAAACAGCCAAATCACCTATCTTAAACATCTATAACTCCCGGAAAATGCTTTGAGCTCCTCAAATTCTCATCAAGAGAATCTCCACCCGGTCTCCCGACAAGGAAGTCCGGGTGGAGAGAAGAGTTCTTTTATAGTATAAGGCTTATTTAGCGCAAAAACAAGCCCAATGCAGGTAATATGGGGGCGAGAACGAGAGAAACCACCGACATCAGCTTGATGAGGA
>CAZXWJ010000034.1:0-27592 GCA_964644375.1 uncultured Desulfobacteraceae bacterium
TCGAGGCCATGTACCCGGGTGCCTCGGCCGAGACCGTGGAAAACACGGTCATTCAAATCATAGAGCAGAAGATGACAGGGTTTGACAAAATGCTCTATATGTCGGCTACGAGTGATTCGTCCGGTATGGCCCGGATCGAGCTCACATTTGCGCCCGGCACGGATCCGGATCTTGCCTGGTCAAAGGTGCAGAACAAACTCCAGCTCGCCATGGCGAGCCTGCCCGAAGTGATTCAGCGCCAGGGCGTCAAGGTCAGCAAGTCCACGTCGAATTATCTGCTGGTGGTCGGCCTGATTTCTGAAGACGGGAGCATGGACGGCAATGACCTGATGGACTATGCCCAATCCAATATTGAAAAGGTGCTGGCCCGTGTGCCGGGCGTGGGTGAGGTGGAAACCTTCGGCTCGCAGTATGCCATGCGGGTCTGGCTGAATCCGGACAGGCTGACCGAGTTTCATCTGACCGTTGAAGATGTCATCGGAGCCCTTCGAACCTACAACGTGGAGATTTCTGCGGGCGCCTTCGGCGGGGCCCCGGCCGTGAAGAAACAACGGTTGAACGCCTCCATCATCGTCCAGAACCTGCTCCAGACCCCGGAGGAGTTCGCAGCTATCCCCATCCGTACCAACCCCGACGGTTCGGTCGTGCGTGTACGCGATATAGGAAGGACGGAACTGGGAACCGAGTTCTATGGGGTTGAAGCGCTCTTCAACGGAAAACCTTCGGCCGGCCTGGCCATACGGCAGTCTGCAGGTGCCAATGCCCTGGATACGGCCGATGCGGTCAAGAACAAGATGGAGGAGCTGTCCCGATATTTCCCGGCCGGCATGAAGGTCATCTATCCCTATGATACCACGCCCTTTGTGGAGGTGGCTATCGGGGAGGTGGTCAAGACCCTGTTTGAGGCGATCCTGCTGGTTTTTCTGGTCATGTATCTCTTCCTCGGGAACATCCGGGCAACCCTGATACCGACCATCGCGGTGCCTGTGGTCATCCTGGGCACCTTCGCCGTGCTGTCCCTTTTCGGATTCTCCATCAACATGTTGACCATGTTCGCCATGGTGCTGGCCATCGGCCTTCTTGTGGACGATGCCATCGTGGTGGTGGAAAACGTGGAACGGGTCATGAGCGAGGAGGGCCTTCCGCCCAAAGAGGCCACCCGCAAGTCCATGGGTGAGATCACGAGCGCTCTGATCGGCATCGGGCTTGTGCTCTCGGCCGTGTTCGGCCCCATGGCCTTTTTTGCAGGCTCAACAGGCGTCATCTACCGTCAGTTTTCCGTGACCATCATCGCCTCCATGCTGCTCTCGGTGCTGGTGGCCCTGATCCTGACACCGGTTCTGTGCGCGACGTTTCTCAAGCCCGTGGTCAAGGGGCATTCCTCGGCAGACCATGTGTTTTTCCTCTTTCGTCCCTTTTTCAGCTGGTTCAATCGCGGGTTCTCCAGGGTCAGGGACAGATATCAGGCCATGGTGGGCGCAATGCTTGCCGGAAAACTGCGTTACCTTTTCTGTTTTCTGTTGATCGTGGTGGCCCTGGGTTTTCTTTTCCAGCGCATGCCCACCGCCTACCTGCCGGATGAGGATCAGGGTATCCTGTTTTCTCAGGTCATGCTCCCGACCGGTTCCACCCTGGAGCAGACCGATGCGGTAATGGATGAGGTCAGGCAATATTTCTTGAAGGCGGAAAAAGAAGCGGTGGAATCCTGTTTTACCATTTCCGGTTTCAGCTTTTCCGGAATGGGGCAGAACATGGGAATGGCATTTATCCAACTGAGAGACTGGGATCTGCGAGATAAGCCGGACCTCAAGGTCGACGCGGTGGCCAGAAGGGCCATGGGAAGGTTCGCCAGCATCCGAAACGCCCTGGTGTTCGCCTTTGCCCCTCCGTCCGTGATTGAACTGGGCAATGCCGAGGGATTCGACTTTGAACTGCAGGACCGGGGCGGTATAGGCCATCAGGCCCTGATGTCTGCCCGCAACCGGCTCTTGGGTATGGCCGCCAAGGACACTCGTCTCATAGCGGTACGCCCCAACGGCATGGAGGATCAGCCCCAGTACCGGGTGGACGTAGACTGGGAAAAGGCCGGCACCCTCGGGGTCCCGATTTCCACCATCCATAACGGGATATCGGCGGCATTCGGAAGCGCCTATGTGAACGATTTCATCCAGGGGGGCCGGGTCAAGCGGGTCTTTGTGCAAGCAGACGCGCCCTTCCGCATGCTGCCCGATCACCTGAACAGGTTGTACTTTCGAGGCAACGGGGGCGCCATGGTGCCCTTTTCCTCCATTGCATCGGGGTACTGGTCACAGGGCTCTCCGCGGCTTGAGAGATATAACAGCTTCCCGTCGATGAACATCGTGGGTGAACCGGCACAAGGCGTGAGCTCAGGCGATGCCATGCAGGCCATGGAGGAGATCGTATCCAAGCTGCCCCAGGGCATCGGTTTTGACTGGACCAGGCTCTCCTATCAGGAGCGGATGAGCACCTCGCAGGCGCCGGTCCTGTATGCGGTTTCGGTTCTCGTGATTTTTCTCTTCCTGGCAGCCCTATACGAGAGCTGGACCATCCCTGTTTCCATCCTGTTGGCCTTGCCACTGGGGGTCATCGGCGGGGTTCTGGCCTCCTCGTGGCGGGGAATGCCCAATGACGTATACTTCCAAATCGGCCTTTTGACCGTGCTGGGTCTGACCACCAAAAATGCCATTCTGATCGTTCAATTTGCCCAGGGCAAGATACAGGAAGGCATGGGCCTGATAGAGGCCACACTGGAAGGAGCCAGGCTGCGCCTGCGGCCGATCGTGATGACTTCACTTGCCTTCGGGTTCGGCGTACTGCCTCTGGCTCTCGCCAACGGTGCGGGTGCGGGCGCACAAAAGGCCATCGGCACCTGCGTCCTGGGCGGGATGTTTACCGCCACCTTCCTGGCGATCTTCTTTATTCCCTTGTTCTTCGTGGTGATCGTAAGGCTATTCGGAAGAAAGAAAGGGAGGGTAAAGGATTCGGCCCCGGAAACAACAGGCGCTCCTCAGGTAAGAGTGGCCAAAAATTCAAAACCATAATGGTTCAAAGTTCAGAGGTTCAGGGGTTGGAAAAACAAAAACACCCCTGCTCCCTGAATCGGGGAATTCAAAAAATTCAAGGATTGAACAGTGAAAAAATCATTGAAGACCAGATCATTGTCAGGTATTTTTGCGGCCTTTCTATTTTTTTTCATCACATCTGCGGCCGCTGGTGTCCAGGCCCGGGAAAGGGGCGTCTACACCCTGGAAGAGAGCATCAAAGAGGCCCTTAATAACAACCGGACACTCAAGGCCGTTCAAGAAAAGACCGAAGAGGCCCGTCACGTAAAAGACCAGGCCAGGGCGGATTTCCTTCCCAAATTGAGCACATCCTACGGCTACACCCGCCTCTCGGAAGTCACCAGGAGCGAGGCCGTCCCCCTTGGCGGCGGGTTGGAGATTCCCGCCTATGACCAAAACACCCAAGACAACTACCAATGGAAGGCGACCATCACCCAGCCCCTCTTTACCGGCTTCGCCCTGACGAGCACCCATGAACTGGCCCGACTGGGGGTCGATCTTGCACAAATCGAGGTGGATCTGGCCGAACTGGATCTCACCCTCGGGGTCAAGGAGGCCTACTTTGATATCCTCAGGACGGAAAAGGGACACAATGTAGCGGAAAAGGCCGTTGAATTTCTCCAATCCAACGCCGATGTGGCCCGCAGTTTCTACAAGGCGGGCATGATTCCGGTCAATGATCTCCTCAAGGCCGAGGTGGAGCTGGCCAATGCACAACAGGATCAGGTGAAGGCCCAAAACGCCGTTATGCTTGCCCGGGCCGCCTTCAACACCCTGCTTGCCCGACCCGTGAACGATTTGGTGGAAGTGGAAGATATCCTGGTCTACAGGCAGGAGACGGCAACTTACGAGGACTATCAGCAAAGGGCGCTTCAACATCGCCCCGAGGTCAAGTCCCTCGATATCAACCTCCTCCAGGCGGATCAGCAGGTTCGCCTCGCCAAAAGCGCTTTTTACCCCGAGGCGGCCCTAAATTATGACTACATCAAGGAAGGTGATGATCCCGGCGTCTCGGGCAGCGCCTTTCATGACGGAAACCACTGGCAGGTGACGGCCGGGCTCACCTGGACCTTCTTCGAGTGGGGAAAGACCCGCAGCGCGATCAGGGAAAAGCAGAGCCTCCGAAAACAACTCACTGAAACCAAAACCGCACTGGAAGACCAGATCAGACTTGAGCTCCAACAGGCGATCCTGGATCTCGAAGTGGCGGACCAAAATATCCCGACCACGGAAAAGGCCGTTGAACAGGCCGAAGAGAATCTCAGGGTCAGCGAACAGAGATACCGGGCGCAGGTCACCACCATGACCGAGGTCCTGGACGCCCAGACCCTGCTGACCCGTGCAAGGACCAATTACTACAACGCCCTCTATGACCATAATCTCGCCAAGGCGAGACTGCGGCGGGCCCTGGGGGAGAATTGAGATTTGTCAGTAGGTTTTTGAGCGATATCAGACAGTTTCTCTTCGAGTTAGGAACCACTCCTCTATAAATTAACCTACATGTTGACTCGATTGGGTCACCTTGCGCGCGTAAGGTTCGATTCCGTGTATGGATATCTGTGCACACAAAAAAAGCCGGGCAATATGCCCGGCTTTTTTTGTGCAAAGGGTTATCAGAAGTTTCGGAAATCCTCTTCATCCAATGGGATGATCTGGCTGGGCCCGACCTCCCCGGAAAGTCCGGTCGCATTGACCTTGCCGGGCGATTTTTCACTGGATGCTGTCCGCATCATGTCTTTTGATACATGAGAGAAAACCTTCCTTGCTCCTGTTTTTTCCGACGGGCCGGTGCGGAAACTCTCTCCGAACCCTGGTGCGCCTTTTTTTGCCCCGTCGATCAACCCACCAAGTTCATTGACAAATTCATTCATATGATGGGCCTGGGCGTTCATCTCCTCGGAGGCCGAGGCGGATTCTTCCGCATTGGCCGCCACCTGCTGGACCACCCTGTCCATCTCCGTCACGGCCCGGTTGACCTGCTCGATCCCCTGGGCCTGCTCATTGGAAGCTGCGGCAATCTCCGCAACCAGCTCCCCCACTTTCCCGGAAATCTCCACATTCTCCCTGAAGGCCTCCTGCGTGGACTGGGTCAGGTCATTGCCGCTTTTCACCGCCTTGATGGTATTCTCGATCAGGTCTGAGGTATTCCTGGCCGCATCGGCCGAACGCATGGCCAGGTTGCGCACCTCGTCGGCCACCACCGCAAACCCGGCACCGGCCTCACCGGCCCGGGCAGCCTCCACCGCGGCGTTCAGGGCCAGGAGATTGGTCTGAAAGGCGATTTCATCAATGGTCTTGATGATCTTACCCGTCTCCTCGCTCGAACGGGTAATCTCCCCGATGGCCCCGGCCATGTCGTCCATATGTTTGTTCACCTTCTCTACGATTTGGCCCACCTCTTCCATCATGGTCTTGGCCTCGCCCGCGTTATTCGCATTCTGCTTGGTCATGGCGGACATCTCCTCCAGGGAAGAGGAGGTCTCCTCTATGGATGCGGCCTGCTCCGAGGCCCCCTCCGCCAGTTGCTGGCTGGACGATGACACCTGATCCGAACCCGCGGCAACCTGGGATGAAGCCTCCAGGAGTCCGGTAATGATCCGATTGATCGGTTTTACGGTGGATCTCGTCACCAGGATGACAATGACGGCTGCCAATAGCACGATGAGTCCGCCCATGCCCAGGTTAACCAGGCCCGCCCTTTTCACGGAACCCAGGAGATCACTGGTATCCGCACCCACGCATACCGTCCAGCCCAGTTCTTTGTTTTTCTTGAAGGATACAATCCTTTCACGACCTTCCAGGGTGTAAGTCGCGAATCCTTCGCCCTCCTGTATCATCCGCCGTCCGAAATCATGCTCCTTCATGTTGAATTTCATGATATTGGATTTGTCGGGATGGGCTATGATGACCCCATCCGTATTATAGATAAAGGCGTATCCTTCCTTGCCTACCTTGATGGGATCGACAAACTGAGTACTGAAGGCCGAGACATCGATGACGCAAAAAATCAGGCCCTTTATATCGCCCTTTTCCTTGATCGGTGCGCAAATAAAAAACACAGGATTTTGTGTGGTCTTACTCTTCCCCATTTTGGAAAGAACGAGGTCCCCCTTTTTCATGGTCTCCTTAAAGTACGGCCGGTCCTTTATGTTTAGTTTGCCGATGATGCCGGGATTCGATCCTGTAACGATATTACCCGAAGTATCGGCCACATTGATGTCTTCATAGAACCTGTAGTCGGCCCTTAATTTTGTTAATAGATTCTTGATGTTTTCACGCGCAGCCTTACCTTCGGAAGAATCTTCGAGAGAGGTGTGGAACACCTGTTGAAGAGTCCAGCTGGTGATATCCATCTTCCGGTCCTTGATCCATGAGTCAAGGATCCGCATTGTCGATTCTGACAATTGATCGAGTTGGCCCTTGGTGGATTCTTCCATGGCGCTCTTTGATTTAAAATAGGAAAAGCCTGTGGATATTCCCATGCCCAAAACCACAAGTAATAGCATGGGAACGAGAAATCGATTTTTGAGGTTCATCTTCATTTTCTATTCCTTTCTAGGTTAATAACTTTGAAACGCATGTCCTTTGCTGACCACATATCCAGAGTCAAGGGAGGTGTCGGCCTTTTCCTTGATCTCAGCGATATTGAGGCCTTACCCCTTTTTTGCCTCCCTTTTGTTTGAGTTGCAGCGGCTCCGATTTTTTTCTCATTCAGAGATTATGGCCGTTCCCTGTGTTTCGCTGAACATATTCTAATTTGGCAACCAGCCTCCATCGCCTTATGAATCCTTCACAAAGAACCAGCACCTATAACACTTTTCATTTTCAACACGCATATTGTTCATCGGAAGATGATCATGAAATATCAAAATTTTTTTTGTGAAGGACTCACGACCGAGGCAATGGAATGGCGGGGTCATCCGGAACTTCAAGGGATGATGCAAGAAAAGGATTCAGTAGTTGAATAATGTGAAGAAGGGTGGGACCCTTCTCGTCGTTTTTGAAAAGAAATTCCCCCGGACTATGGAAATCCGAGTCAGTCTCCGATCTTACGCTTGAGAGTAAAAACGGTACCAGGTAAATCACTGAAAATCTGTCAGGCTTTAGGGTTGCCGGATTATCCCTTTCCGCGTCTGAAGGAAATCCCCAGTTTTTTCATTCTGCTTCTCAAAGTGCTCACATTGACGCCCAGGATCTCAGAGGCGCCATTGGGTCCGCTGATCTTACCCCGGGTGTGCTTCAGAATTTTTCTTATGTACCGTGCATTGAGTTCATCAAGAGAATAAAAAACGTCGTTCTCTTCTTTAATGTCTTTCGATATGGCATCACTCAATGAAAAGAAAAGATCGTCGAAACTGAGGGGGGTGCCATCCGTTATGCCGCGTCTTCGGATCAGTGCCCGCTCGATCAGATTTTCAAGTTCCCGAACATTTCCCGGCCAGTCGTAGGACTCGAGGGAAAAAAGGGTCCCCTCGGCAAATTTCGGTGTTTCAGGCAATCTCATTTCCTTTGATTTCTTTTCGATAAAATAGTGGACAAGGGCCGGGATATCCTCTTTTCGGTCTCTTAATGAGGGGACCACGATAGGAAACACGTTGAGTCTGAAGAAAAGGTCCCTTCTGAATGTTCCGGCCCTGACCATGGCCTTGAGATCCCGGTTGGTTGCCGTAATCACCCGGATATCCACAGGAATGGATCGGTTCCCTCCCACCCGTTCTATTTCCTTGCTCTGTAGCACCCTCAGGAGCCTGACCTGTGCCTTGAGAGGTAATTCTCCGATTTCATCGAGAAAGATGGTTCCCCCGGCGGCCCGTTCGAAACGGCCGCGTTTCTGGCTGATAGCCCCGGTAAAGGCCCCTTTTTCATGTCCGAAGAGTTCGCTGTCAAGGAGGGTGTCGGGGATGGCCCCACAATTGACCTTGATGATAGGGCCGCCTTTCCTCAGGGACATGGCATGAATTGCATCGGCGACGACTTCTTTCCCGGATCCGGTCTCTCCAAACACCAGGACCGGGCTCTCAGTGGGGGCCACATGGGCGACCGAATTCATGACGTCTTTCAACCCGCCTCCCCTACCGATAATGTCATGGCTGGTCGTCCGCTTCAGTTCTTCCTGCAGAAAGTGCTTGTCGTCTGCCAGCATGTCCTTCAGCCGGACGACCTTCCGGTGTTCCAAGGCGCAGGCGACCGCAACGGCAAGGGGATCGTGCATTAGATTGAAGAGGCTCGCATGTTGCTCATTATATCGATCCCCACCGAATGCCATAAGATAGAGGTCGGCCAACAACTCACCTTCTGCGGTAAGAAGCAATCTCATACAGCCAAGATCTTCATAATCGGCCTCCCTGGAAAACTGCTCTTTTTTTGCCAATCTTCTCAGGTTCAGGTGTTTGTATATGGTGACCGCAGAATGATCCTGAAAAGGGTTGCGCTTTTCAATCCTTTCAAGATCTTTTTTTCCCAAGTGGATGGGTGGTTCCGTATCCTGCTCCCTTGTTTCGTCAACTGTGGCCATGGCAATACCTTTTAAGAAATGCAATTCCGGAACATAAATCGAAAGCAATAGGGCATCCGCCGGCATCAGGCCTTTTAGGTAAAGCAAGGTCCGTTGCAGACCCTTGCTGAGCCTCAGACTGCGGCCAATCCGCATCGCCACATCCCTGAAGAATTCATTTTCATTGATTTGCATGATCTCTTTTCCCTTAAATAACGTTACATTTTCATTTTTCTTCGAAAGTCCCTTTCAATCGTCACCACTCAAATTCGCGGCATATCGCATTTCCGAATCACACATGCGCCATATCGTTAACAAATCGCTTTATTTCGCGGATCAAAACAATTCATAGCACAACAAGCTGATATATTTAATGATAATTTTTGGCACGCCCTTGGCACTATAAAAAATTAACGACTGAAACCGGCCCAAAGCTAGCACCATAAATAGCAAATATCACGCCAGGGCAAACGCTGAATTTCCATAAGAGCCATTTTTCGACATAAAAATGCGACCCCAGACAACGGGGGCGATGGGTTTGGGTTGAGATGATCGCTGCAGCACAATGTGTAGACAATCTTCTTCCAGCCATGTGCACCTCCTGATTTTTTCCAGAAGGTTAAAAACTGCAATACAACCTGAGTTGTCCAAGACGGGAGAGATCCTTCCGTTTCACCCTCAAACCTGGCAAAGACGCAACTTTTAACCTTTCAAAAATTAAAAATTTCCGGTTGGGCTTTCCGTCTCAGGCCCTGATCATACAGATTGAGCCAAAAATCACCCACCAACAAATAAACCAACCACCCCATTCCGCGACATACCGCGTTAAATATCACATGTCGTTATATATCACTATATTTTAGCCATATTTCACGTTTCAATGCGGGACCATTTCGTAACACGTTGATATTACCCTCCAATATTTATGGCATTATGTTTGCGAATGTTAAATTTTGTTGACATGAATAATTGCTTATCATTTTTCATTAGCTTTAGTGTTGTTCGCTTAGGATTTTCTATGTTTGATCGTATTTCCTTTTAAGTGTAAGCGCTTTATTTCAATTCACTGGAGCGCCTGCAAAATTCTTTCTGGACAAAAATGATGATTCTCGATTTTCGAATTCTAACTGTACTATGCCAGAGGAGGGAACATGTATTCGAACGGTGCCATAGCAGTTCTAGGAACATTTGACACGAAGCCGGATGAGCATCTCTTTCTGAAAAAACTTATCAGTGACAGAGGGCTCAAAACCTTAACCATTAACGTGGGCACGAAAACCCCTTCACCCTTTGAGGCGGACATCGACCTCTACGAAGAATTCGCCAGCCGTGACGATGCCATTGAGGGCATTATCACAAAAGGGGCCAAGGTGATCAGGGAAATGTACGAACGTGGTGAAATCTCCGGAATCATATCGGCCGCGGGGGGCACGGGGACCCATGTGAGCACGAGTATCATGAAGGTGCTTCCGCTTGGGGTCCCCAAGGTGATGCTTTCCACCGTAGCTTCCAAGGATATGAAGGACGTGGTCGGAACCAAGGATATCACCATGATGCACAGTGTTTCGGATTTACTCGGCATAAACAGCATCTCCGGCCGGCTCTTAGAGGGAGCGGCAGGGGCCGTATGCGGGATGGCGCAGAAACAGTGGAAACCTGCTGAGATGAAACGCCGCATCGCCATGACCTTTTACGGGTTCGTTGCACCTGCGGCCGATACCGCAAAGGAGTGTTTAGAGGAGATGGGCTATGAGGTCATTGCCTTCCACGCGATCGGCACGGGTGGAAAAGCCATGGAAGAACTGGCGGCCGAGGGTTATTTTGACGGGATCCTGGACCTCGCCACCCATGAACTTGTGGACGACCTGGTGGGCGGGTATTGCGCGGGCTGCGGCCCCCAGAGACTCTGTCCGGTTCCGGGGAGGGTGATCCCCCGACTCGTTATACCCGGCGGATTGGACAATTTAATCGGGCTATTTACCCGCGAAAGCGGCGTTCCTGAACAATACAAAGACAGGAAAGTGATGTTTTGGGATTTCAGATCAGGCGTCCGACCAAGTCTTGAGGAGACATTGACCGTTGCGGGCCAGATTATCGAAAAATTGAACACGCACGACTCAACCACCAAAGTCCTGATCCCCAGTCAGGGTTGGTCGGTGGCCGACATAGAGGGCGGAGCCCTTTACGAGCCCTCGACCAATAGGGCCTTAGTCGATAGCCTCAAAGAGGGAATCAATCCACGAATAGAGATCAGGGAAGAAGACCTTCATATTTGCGACCCTGCTTTTGGAAAAATGGCCGCCACCTTGATGGATGAGATGGTCAAAAGGGGGCGGGACAAACAGGCAGTCTCTATAAAATCTGCATCAAATTGGGGTTAATTCCGCATTGATGGGGCGATTTGGGGCAAGATCTTTCGCTGTCAAGTCCTCAGAAGCCCCTTCTAAAACTTGAAGTCGGTTGTTTTTTTGGTCAATTCGAGTTTCTCAACAGGAATTCGTCGATTGGCGACCAGGCAGCGCGGAGGTCTCCTGTGTGAGAGTGGATTTTTAGAATGGATGGCCGGAGCACAGGAGGCCTGTCCGCGGCGCAAAAGGAAACGCAGTATTAAGTTGAACCGAGGTTGATCGATTTTTCTTTCATAAAGTCTTAAATTCACGCCTTGTATTAAGAAGTTATGGATGGGGAATATCGATTTTCCCGCACAAATAGCGCACATCGCCCTTACCTCATCACTTCAATGCACTCCTAATCGAAATGGGTAGGTTTATTCAGGAGAAAAATCTCTTCAGGGATATTTTTGTTGAAGACGGTTCTCTTTCTTATGAGGACCAGAGACTTGTTACTCTCGGGATGTTCGATGCCTACCCTGCCCGCAAAAAGGATTCCCTCTTTCGATTGATAGTCTTCAAATGTCGCCTTTACGCCCTGGCGAAAAAGGCGGATGGCTACAGGAATCCTCTTTCCGCCGGCTACATTCACGGTCTGCAAAGTCCCGCCCCTCTCATCGAGGACAATAAGTCGCTTGGCTTCCCGCGAAATGATATTCGAGGACGGAAGGAGGGCCGGATACCCCCTCAATACGGCCCAGATCATTCCGGCGTCCAGTCCCCCCGGTAAAAATCGCGACAGGGCCTCAGGGCTGAAGGTCCCCACATAGTGTTTCCGCTCCTTGAAAGAGAGCACTTCCAACCGCTTCCGATCCACAAGGATATGAAGCAGGGGTTTACCCCAGGAATGGGTAAGTTCGATCTTGAGACGGAAGGGTTCCCCGGTGCCTACAATGAGAGCATCCGCCTCCGCTTCAAGGATGCCGTCTTTAAAAAGGACCGTTCCGCTGGAAAAGAAGGACGATACCCGCGCCTGCTGCCGATCGATCTCCGAGACAATCGCATCAATCTGCCGGGTGGTAAGGGGGGGGCCTTTTACGGCCGTCCGAAGGGCCGCACAACCGGGGAAAACCGCAAAGGCAAAAAAAAGGACAAAGAAAAGGATCATCCTTTTCCTGTCCCTGACCGGTTTTTTCATGTTCATCAACGCCTTCGGCGCCCCGTTTCCATTGATTTTTCCGGAACCATCAATGTTTCTGAGGTTGGATTCACTCGCCCTCTCCTTCTTGCAGCATTTTTTTCACTTCATTGATCCTGCCATTGATCTTTTGCGGGTCGGAGTGGTCAAGAGACAGGGCCTTCTGATACATCTCGAGTGATTCTTCAAACCTGTTGAGCTTTCCGTACACATCCCCCAGATGCTCTGCAACGGTGGGGTCGTCGGGCACGAGGACGGCCGCCTTTTCCAAGTGTTTCAGGGCCTCTTCATACCTGCCCTCCTGATAATACACCCAACCGAGGCTATCCACGATATACCCGCTGTCCGGTTTGATCTTCAGCGCCCTCTCAATCAAGTCCCTGGCCTCATCCAGTCTTATACCCTGGTCCGCATAGGTATATCCGATATAGTTGAGCGCGTCGGAATGTTCGGGGTCGATCTCAAGAATTTTTCTCATTTCTTCAAGACTTTCTTCGTTTTTCCCCATCTTGTCCAGAACCACGCCCAGGCGAAAGAGGAGATCGACGTTTTTCTCATCCACCAACAACCCCTTTTTGATGACCCGGACGCCTTCTTCATAGGACTTTTGATTCTCCAACTCGGATGCAAGCATCAAATATAATTCAATCTCATCATTTTTTACTGCTATGGTCTTTTTCAGGAGCGCGATCGATTCGTCATGTTTTCCCTGGCTACCGAGGATATAAGCCATGTGCATTCTTGTCTTTGTGAAATATTCCGACTCCGGCCATATTCTCCCGAAATGGTATAGGGCCTTTTCCTTATCTCCCCTTTCCTCGTGGGCAGCCGCAAGATAATACCTGGATTTATCGTCGTCCGGCCACGCTGATACGATCAGATCCAGTTCCTCGATGGATTCATCCAGTCTCCCGTGACGCAGATAGATGAGACCCAGTGCCTGTCGTCCCGGTTCGCCCGGTTTGGCCTGCTCCTTGAGCGTGCCCATATGCACATCGGCCTTTTTCTCCTGCCCGATTTGAAAATAAATATTGATCAACCTTTCCCTGACAATCACGTTGGAGGGATAAAAGCCCAACAGATTTTCATAGATCCGGGCAGCTTCTTGATACTTCTGCCTCATCTGGTAAAGGCTTCCAAGGTCAAAAAGTGCCGGTTCCATCTTGGGGTTAAATTTCAACGCCTCATTATAGGCGCTTTCCGCAGCTTCATAGTCCTCCAGTTCAAGATTGATCCGGCCCATGTAGTAATGGGCGATTACCATATCGGGTTTAGCAAGGATAAGTTGTTCCAGCTGAGATTTGGCCTCTGCAAATTGTCTGTTTTTAATCAGGATGGTGGTGAGAACCAGCCTTATCCGACTTTGATCCGGATCTTTTTCCAAAATTTTATTATACTCTTCACGTGCGGAGTTATCATCACCGGAGAGGGAGTAAACCTCGGCGAGAAGCACTTGGTGTGAGAGATTATCGGGCTCCAGGTCCCTGCATTTCCGTGCATAGGTCAGCGATTCCTCATATTCTTTCAGTTTATTGAGCAGCAGAACCATTTTTCTGTTTAGATAGACAGAATCCGGATCGTTTTCGACAGCCTTCGCGAGGTATTTCTTGGTCAGTTCATCACGACCGTTCATCTGGTGAAGGTACGCCACGGCAAAATACCTGTAGGCGTTCTGTAGTCTGTCTTCGCCCTGCCCTTGCGCGCGGTCGCCGGCAAATATGGGTTGCGGCTCAGCGACGCCAGGGACCGGCCGGTTCCATGAACAGGAAAAACCAGTGCCCATGCCGACAAGCGGCAATACGATGAAAAAAAGTCGTATAAACTGTTTCACTTTGCGATTACTGCTCCCTGGATTTCGTCCCTATTTAATAAAATTTGAATAATTTTCCTCAAAATTCGGGATCTCATCTGTAAGCCATTTTTTGATATTTTTGACGATCCTCTCCTGGACCTGGCGAACGCGTTCTCTTGAAATATGATATTTATCTCCCAGTTCCTGCAATGTCAAAGGCCTCTCCGCCATAATGCGACTGTCAAAGATATCCAGTTCTTTTCCCGTGAGTTTCTCCCTGTATTCCTTCAATTTTCGAAGAAGCAACGCTCTGCTTTCCGCTTCGGAAATTTGCTCATCAATCGCGACCCTTTGATCGGGCAAAAAGGAACCGTAAACTTCCCTGCCGTTTTCTCCCACCGGTGCACTCAGAGAGACATCACCGCCTCCCAGTCGCTGACTCATTTCCTCGATCTCCTTTTCTTTGACATCAAGGCGTTCGGCCAGCAACCTCGGCTCGGGATTAAAACCCTGGGAAATCAATTTATCTCTTTCCTTCGCCAGATTGAAAAAGAGTTTACGCTGGGTCTGGGTGGTACCGATTTTGACGAGCTTCCAGTTTTCCATGATGAATTTCAACATATAGGCCTTGATCCAGAAGGATGCGTAATAGGAAAATTTGATACCCCGATACGGGTCAAACTTTCTTACGGCCTGAAGCAACCCGACATTTCCCTCCTGGATAAGATCCATCAGACTTTTTGTCCAATAACGATGAAAATCCATGGCGATCTTCACCACCAACCTCAAATTTGAGGTAATTAATCTGTAGGCCGCTTTCTCATCCTTCTTTTCTCGAAGCCTGATAGCCAGTTCAACTTCCTCTTCCCTGGTCAAAAGGCGATAATTCTTGATTTCCATCAGATACAACTGAAGGGGATCATAGGGCACAAGGGCACGAGAATCCATTTGAACGGCGGGTCGAAGATCACCCTCGAAGATCGTCTTCAGTTTTTGATCGTTTTTCTTTCGTTTCTCTTTTTCCAGAGTAGTATTCTTTTTCTTTCCCATGGCACCTTATCACAAAAGATAACTATTTAGCTTCTTTAAACGCATTCAGCTGTGGATGGATCGTGACAATGTCTTTTCAAAAATTAAAAAAGGGTGCACGGAAATCCGCGCAAGTTCATCGCCAAGGGGGGGGAGGGTAGTGCAAATCAATTCAGGATGATCTTGAGATATCTCTTTTTCCCGCCCCTCAGTAAAAGGGCATTCTCTTCGAGATCAGCCATACCGATTACCTGATCAAACACGTCGATTCTTTTTCCATTCATATACCCTCCGCCCTGAGAAAGAAGGCGGCGCGCATCACTTCTGGTTTTACACAGGCCGCATTTTTCAAAAAGCACAAAGGCGGGAAGGCCCTTATCCAATTCCTCTCCGCTCAGGATGTAAACGGGTACGGATACGGAAGATGCCGTCTTTCCACCTCCGAAAAGTTCCTTGGCCGCTGCTCTGGATTTTTCGGCCTCCATTTCTCCGTGGCACAACTTGGTCGCCTCATAGGCCAACACTTCTTTGGCATACCGTAACTCCTCCCCCTTCAAGGCCTGCAGTCTTCTGACCTCGTCCATGGGGAGGAAGGTGAACAGAGCCAGAAAACGTCCGACGTCATCATCATTTTGGTTGATCCAGTACTGATAATAATCGTAGGGTGAAGTTTTTGTCCCATCCAGCCAGATCGCCCCCTTGTGGGTCTTTCCCATCTTGATGCCGGAGGATGTGGTGATGAGAGGAAAAGTCAAGCCGTAAATGGTTTCTCCTTCCAGACGCCGGGTCAAATCGGCTCCAGCCACGATATTCCCCCACTGGTCGTTGCCTCCCATCTGCAACCGGCACCCATAATGTTTAAAAAGATGCCAGAAATCATAGGCCTGAAGAAGCATATAGTTAAACTCAATAAAACTGAGCCCCGTTTGCAGCCTGATTTTGTAGCTTTCTGCGGAAAGCATACGATTCACGCTGAAATGCCTTCCGATATCGCGCAGAAAGTCGATATAATTCAGCTCGACGAGCCAGTCGGCGTTGTTTACCATCAGGGCACGGTCTTCATCGAAATTGAGGAACCTTGAAAGCTGTATTTTGATAGCTTCCGCGTTCTCGTTGATCTTTTTCCGGGTCATGATCTGACGCATTTCCGTCTTCCCGCTGGGATCTCCCACAAGGGTGGTGCCTCCTCCCACAACGGCAATAGGTCGATGCCCCTCTCTTTGCATATGTGCGAGTGACATGATCGGAACGAGGCTCCCCACATGGAGACTGGCAGCAGTTGGATCAAATCCGATATAGCAGGTCACCTGACTTTCAAAGAGCTTTCTAACCGAACGTTCATCCGTAACCTGTTCTACAAAACCCCTCTCTTCAAATATATCGTACATATTGGTCACTTCAATCCTCATATTTCTCAGAACGAAAATCCTCGGGGAAAAACAGCCTGATCACCTGGCCCACGTTTCCGAAATTTTCGACTCGCTTTCCGTTAAAATCAATAGCAATGCCGGCTGCATTTCCGACAATGAGATTAATCCCCTTTTCAGCCTTCCATTGTGGGTTGCTCCCCGATTGGAAGATGTATTCCCGGGGGTCTTCATCATCTATATAGACCCGCACCCAGGTTCTCTCCGTGACAATAGCCCGAAGCACATGGCCCCCATCGGTCGAAACGGGTTCGTCAACCGGTAAAACAGCTGATGTCTCTTCTTCGGCGATGACGGTGGTTGGATCTCTAACCGGAAGAATTTTCTCTTCGAGCTCATGGACACTCGATGTCAAGGTTTTAGACTCTGCCGGCGGCTGCTCGGGAACCACTTTCTCTTCCGGCTTTTTTTCAACCGCTTTTTCAGCGGACAGCTGCGCCCCGGTCTTCTCCACGTCTATTTGTTTTTCCTCTTGGCCGGGAAGGACTTTCAGGTTCACGGAATGCACGGTCAAATACCGAAAGACCGCGACGCCTAAAACCGCCAACACCAAAAGGATAAGCAAGACACGCTGAATTCTTCTCCTTGAAGACTCCACCAGGGGTTTTGGTTCCCCTGACTGAGCAGACCCTGAGTCCTTGTACAACGCCATGGCCTGAATTTCGTCAAGACCGACGGTTTGGGCATACGCTTTTATGAATCCCCTCACAAAGACCGGCGGAGGCAATCTGTCCCACTCTTCGTTCTCGAGGGCCTCGATAATATACGGCCTCAGCCGCGTCATATCACCGATCTGGTTAAGATCAAAACCTAATTTTTCTCTTTTATCCCTTAAAAGAGCCCCTACCCCGGATACCGGTGAACCACCGATCTCCTCCTTTGTTTCTTCCGCCGCCTGTCTTTTCTGAAAATCCCTCTCCAACACGAACCCCCCGGTCATTGCCACTGCCAATACGTGGTTATTCTCTCAAAAGATAATCCTGATATAGGCATTGTCGCGCAATTGCGTAATCCAGGAGGCGTAGGTTTTATTCACTTCCACTTGGTAGAGGATATCATAGATCGCGTCTCGCACTTCATGTAATGATTTTCTTTTACCTCCCTTCCGGTCAATGAGTTTGATGATTTGCAACCCACTTGGCCGCTCGATGAGTTTACTGACCCCCCCTATTGGCAGGCCCTGCAATATTTTCCTGATTTCGGGCTCCAGCTGGGATGCCTTGAAAAAGCCCAGATCCCCACCAGCGTCGGCCATGGGGCCGCCGGAAAATTCTCTGGCAAACTCGCCGAAATCCTTGCCCGCCTTCAATCCATTCAGGATAACTTTACCTTTTTCGGCCAGTTCATTCCTCTCCTTTTCATCTTCCGGATTCCGGCCGATCAAAAAAATGCTGGCGAGATGAACACTATCTTCCGAGCTGAATTCAGCAAGATGCTCGTCGTAGTATTGCTCAACCATTTCTTCTCTGACAATTATTTTTGATTTTACCTCAACGTTGATCAGCCTTGTGCGCTCAAGGTTCTCTTTTACTTTGCCCATATACTGATCATAGCTCAGGCCTTGAGTCTCCAGCCTGTAAAGGAGATCCTCATGGGTCCATTGATTTGTTTTTTTTATCCTTTCAACCGCCTCATCGACCTGTTTGGAGGTCACCCGTATCCCCAACTCCTTGATCTTTGCCTGGGAGATCTTCTCGTCAACGAGAAGGTCCAAAATGCGACGCCTGGTTTCCAGAAAGCTGTTTTCGTTTTTCTTTCTGAGCGCGACCGGCGCAAGACCGGTCATCTCCCTGATTCTTTTGTTGAGTTCATAGAGTGTAATCACATCGTCGTTGACGATGGCAACGACTCTATTGCATGTTTCCGCAGCTGCATCCGCAAAACATATAAAAGGGATCAAAGCAATGAACCAAAAAAATCTGATCGATTTCATATACCGCATCTATCCCAACTCCAATTGTCTTAATAATTCTTGATTAATGCTAACCGAATAGCGATCCCTCAACCCTTCCAGCCATTTCTTGAATTGGGCCTGCCGCTTTTCATAAAGAAGATTGGCATCGATTTCCTCTGTCGCATCAAGGAGACTTAGGGTACCCCCCGGACGCTTTGAAATCACCATGAAAACATGAAACCCGTGGGCCGTTTTTGTCACGCGACTGATTTGCCCTACCGGCAATGAAAAAATGACCTTTTCCATGGATTTTTCCAGATCGCCCTTTGCAATCCAGGCCAAATGATCTTCCTTTTCAAGGACCGGGGCAATGGAAAACTCCCGTGCAAGTTGTGTAATATCTTCTCCCTTTTGCAGCCTTTTTCGAACAGCTTCAGCCTCTTTTTTCGTTTCCGTCAGGACCTGCCGGAACTTTACCATCGGCGGGCGGTTAAACTCCTCGCTATGTGAATCATAATAGGCTTTGATCTTCTTCGGGGCCACCGGCGTGAGGGTTTCGGACAGCAATCTCATGATCTTTTTGACAAGCAATTGCCGCCTCAATCCCTCCTGCCATTCATCGATATCAATGGTTTGTTGGAGAAGCAGTTCCCGGAATTCCGTCTTCGAATAATCCTTTCGAATCTCTTGCGCGGCGGAGCCCAATTCCTCATCGGAAACGACAATTCCCTCGTCCCGGGCATATTCCACAATGAGCAACCGATCCACAATCGTGTCTACCAGCGGATCAAGGACTTGGGTCAATCCTTGATCATCAATTTCCATCTCCAGGCCGAGACGCCTTATCTCCCGTCTCAATTCTTCCAGAGGGAGGCTCCGGCTCCCGACGGTTATCACCGCCCTTTTTTCCGGCGGTTCCATGACATCACAACCCAAAAGGGCCGGGACGGCCGCCACCGCAAGCGAGAACAGAATCCGTTCAATTATCATGATCACGGATTGGAGGCTGATCGCATGAGACCCGCTTGATGAATAATGCATGGGCTGATGAAATCTCCAAAAATTTTAGAATAACAGTTATATAGGAAAATGCAAGTACAATTGCCGCCTTCCGAGTTCCCTTCCCTTGGCCATCTATCTCAATAATCGTTTCAGCCCTCGCATAGATCGAAACCACTCCGGATAGGAGTTCGAAATGACAAAGATTAAAATTTTCCGATGATTTTTCAGTTTAGGAAAAATAATTTTCATGGCCCGTTCGCTTTTGAATGCATTTCATAGGGCAGTGACTTTCATGGGCAACCATCATACCGAAGGCCCGGCGGCATGCCTTGTCTCGCCCGCGAGTTTGAAGCCTCGAATGACGTCTTTGGCGGCAAGAAGCGCGTCCAGGGGACGTTGCTTGATCATATGGACCTTCAGCTTTCTTTCGGATAAGAACCGGAAAGGTCTTGACCTTTTCTTTACCAGTTCGATCAGTCCGCCCGCGTCCACCCTCGTATCCTGAGAAAAAGTGAAGAGAAGGCCGTCACTGCCCGCATCCAGCCTGCTTATGCCCGCCTTTTTCATTTGCAGCCTGATGGACATCACGCTCAAGAGATTCAAGACTTCATGGGGGAAAGGACCGAAACGATCCTTCATTTCATCGGTCATGGCCGCCAAGTCCGGTTCCTCCTTAAGCCCCGACAGGCGCCGGTAGAGGTTCAATCGGACATCGGTATCCGACACATAATCGCTGGGGATATACGCCGGGATATCGACGTTTATCTCAGGGTTAACGTCTTCGTGCCATTCCTCCCCCTTCAATTCGGCAACACTCTGCTCGATGAGTTTCAAATAGAGTTCGTAACCTATGGCCGCGATGTGTCCGGACTGCGAAAAACCGAGAATATTGCCCCCGCCTCTTATCTTGAGGTCATGCATGGCGAGATGGATTCCCGCCCCCAGATGGGAAAAATCCATGAGGGCGCGGAGACGTTTTTCCGCCTCCCGACTCAAGCGAGCCTCATTCGAAATCAGGAGGTAGGCATAGGCATCCTCCTTGCCCCGGCCGACCCTGCCCCGGAGCTGATAGATCTGAGCCAGTCCAAAGTGGTCGATTTCATTGATGATGATCGTATTGACCGAGGCGATATCCAGCCCCGACTCGATAATCGTCGTGCAGACCAGGACATCGATCTCCTGTCGAAGAAAACGGAACATCGTATCCTCGAGTTCTTTTCCTTTCATTTGACCGTGAGCGACGGCGAACCTCGCCTTGGGGACCAGCTGAATGAGTCTCTGGGCCATTTGCTCAATGGTTTGAACCCGATTATGAACAAAAAAGACCTGCCCACCCCGTTCCAGCTCAAATTCTATAGCATGGACGATGGTCGGTTCATCATAGGGAGAGAGATAACTCTGAATAGCCAGTCGATCCTCAGGGGGCGTTTCTATAATGCTCAGATCCCTGATGCCCATCAAAGAAAGGTGCAGGGTCCGGGGAATGGGCGTGGCCGTCAGGGCCAGAACGTCTACAAGGGCCCGATATTTCTTCAGTCCCTCCTTTTGCTTGACGCCGAAACGCTGTTCCTCGTCGATAATCAGAAGGCCGAGGTCTTTGAAGGCCACATCCTTCTGGAGAAGCCTGTGGGTCCCGATGAGAATATCCACCTTCCCTGATCTGGCCGTCGCGAGAATCTCCTTTTGTTCGGCCCTGGATTTGAAACGGCTGACAACGGCGACCTCGATGTTGTAGGGCGCCATCCTTTTCTTAAATGTCTCATAATGTTGTTCAGCCAGCACGGTCGTGGGCACAAGGAGGGCCGCCTGTTTTCCGTCCATGACGGCCTTGAAGGCGGCCCGGATGGCCACTTCGGTCTTTCCGAAACCCACATCCCCGCATACCAGTCGATCCATGGGCTGGTCCGATTCCATATCCGACAGGACGGCATCGATGGTCTTGATCTGATCGGGGGTCTCTTCGTGTTCGAAGGTGGCCTCAAACTCACGATAGACGTTGTCCGGGCGGGAAAAGGCATGGCCTCTTCGAAATTTTCGCAGGGCATAGATTTCAACAAGCTGCCGGGCGATCTCTCTAATGGATTTTTTGGCCTTCTTTTTAGCCGTTTCCCATGCATGCCCTCCCAGCTGGTCCAGCTTGGCGCCCTTTTCGTCCGCTCCGATATATTTCTGTAGGACACTGATGCGGTCTGCAGGGACATAGAGACGATCATTATTGGCATATTCAATCAGCACAAAATCATTGATTTTCTGCTCAATTTCCATCTTTCTCAGCCCACCGTAACGGCCTATGCCATGGTCATAATGAACGACCGTGTCTCCGACTCTGAGCTGGCTGAAGGTCGTCCAGTTCAGTGCCTCTTCGCTGGTACTCTTTTTCACTTTGGCCAGGGGTTTTTTGGCTCCGAATATCTCATCCTCACTGACCACATAAATCCCCATATCCGGCCAGCCGAATCCCTTTGAGAGACGTCCCAGGCAGATGCTGAGCCCTCCACCGTGGGAAACTCCGCCCCACTGCTCTATAATCTCATCAACTACGACTTCGTAATTCTGCAGAATCTCGCTCAGCCGCCGGCCCTGCTGTTCGGTTCGACAGACCAGAACCACCCTTGCACCCGGCTCCAACCACTGGCTGAGTTTCTCCGCGAGTGGCGCCATGGAAACGCGGCCTTTGCCGGCGAGCCTGAGTCCCAGATCCATGTTTGCATCCGTCACACCTTTTATGTGGATCGGCATGGTCTGATCTTCCCGTCTCTCAATCTCCAAATCACTGACAGCGACAGACTGACAAGCGGCGACCGATCGTTTGAATTCTTTTTCGTGGACGAGAATTCCCTCGACCTCGGGGAAAGGGCTTTGGCGTTCCTCGGCCTCTTGCTGGTACCGATCACTATCTCTTTGGAATTTATCGACAAAATTCCCAATTGCATGATCCATGCGATGGGGTTCGATAAGAAACAGAAGCCCATTGGACGGGAAATAGTCAAAGAGGGTATCCAGGCGGGAATAAAAGTGGGGCAACCATCCTTCTTGACCCGGAAAGCTTCCGATCTCCTGGAACTGTTTTGGCAGTCTGCCCATGGACCTGGCCCGCTTAATCCCTTTCTTGTCCATGATGATTTCATTGGCAGGCAATAACGCAAGCTCCTGGAGGCGCCCGGTCGACCTCTGACTCAACGGGTCGAAATAACGAATAGATTCCAGGCGATCGCCCCAGAATTCGAGTCTTATGGGATCGGAGTGGAGGGGCGGAAAAATATCGATCACGCCGCCTCGAATTGAAAAATCCCCCCTTTCCTCGACCAGGGATGTGCGCAAATACCCATTCGCCACGAGCCTTTCCAAGAGGGGTTCCCTTTCGGTTTCTTCTCCCACTTCCATGTATTCCAAAGCGCCAAGCAGGGCCTCCTTCGGCAGGATCCTCAAGAGGACCGCCTCGACAGAGGTCACGACAATGGGATTCTGATTTGCGGTAAGGGTATAAAGGGCCTGCAAACGGCGGTTGATAACGCCCCGGTGGGGACTCAAACCCGAAAGCGGGGAGAGATCATAGACAGGAAAATCGTAGAGTCTTCGGGTTCCGGACGCCTCTTGTAGTGAGGATTCCGCAAGGAAAAACGCCAGTTCATGGTAAAATTTTCCGGCCTCCCTTGCCTGGGGAAGGATAAAGAGGGCGGGCCTCTCAAGACCTTCCAAGAGGCGGGACAGAAAAAATTCTTTCGCCGTTCCTCGAAGACCGTAGACGGTGAGGTTGCTTTCCCCCTCGTCAATACGTTCTTTTATTTCTTCAAAATATCGATGCTCTGAAACCATGGGTATCTATTGTTAAACGATGTCAACGCTCAATTTTTTTCTGTAAATGAAAGGAAAATATCCAAACAGGAAGATAATGGCAAGGATGAAACGCGGCACCGCATGCCCTCCTCGTCTCCATCATGAAAGGAGATTGCCGCCTCTGGTTTCTATGGATGAAGACGAACGAAAAAAGCGGAGACAGGCCGGTGGGGGATGAGAAACGAGGGATTTACGCCTCGGGCCTACATCTCCGGATTTCACAAAATCACAAGGCCCGTTTATTAAACCTACAGAAATTACCCTGTCAAATTCGTCCTATTCATTCGCCAAAAAGGTCATTCTGACAGGGCGGGTCCATGGCCACTGCTTCAGCGGACGGTAATCCCTTTACCCATAGTAATAGGCCCCGTATTCCGTCTCCTTATCCAACAATGATTTCAACCTGCCGGTGATCTCCTCTCTTTCCGGGTTTGCCTGCCAGGCCTTCCAGGCGTCTGAGGACTGCCAAGTGCTGATGACCACGTATTCTTCGGCTTTGTCCACGTTCCTGAGGGTTTCACCTGAAATGTAGCCGGGTTGGGCTGTTGCCTTTGCCCTGAGTTCAATAAGGAGGGGTAATATCTTGGTTTCTCTGTGCTTGGGGACGTGCCTTTTGATAATGATCTTTACGGCCATCTCTTACCTCCTTTCCATTTTCTTGAACTATCGATGGCGCAGAGCCCTGAATCTCACACCCTGCGAACGCGTTATCCCGGGGTTGTACGGTCCTGAGGCCACAGAATCCATGCACCTCAAATAATCATACAGAAGGAATCTTACCAAATTCCTGAAAAGATTGTAAGAACAATCCCCCATGATGCGTTTCCCTGTCTCGCAATAGCCTGTTGAAATCGATTTCTATTTGCGGTAAAAGGAATTTAGGCTCTCTCCTAAACGGCACTACCGTTCAAGATGATACTCATGCAGATCTGTCGTACCACGCTCTTCAAATACACTTTTAACCGGCGTCAGTGACCGAAAAGGCCAAACCTCTTCCGGATAAAACATGATGAATAGAAAAGGCGTCGACGACCGCAAATCACCCCGCTTGCTGCTGCAGTCGATCAACAATCCCAATTTGTCAAAGCAGTCCCGAAAACTCCACCAATTACTCAAAATCTGATCAAAAGCCGAAACCAACCTGTGGTAAACCGCTCCTGATTTCAGTCATGATAAGCGAACAAAGCGTTGTTTTTTAAAAACCTATACCTCGATCCGACCGGGGCGCCCCCTATACTCCGAACCCTTTTACGGAAGGCAGGAAACCCTATAAACGGCCCTTGCCCCCCTTGTGAGGAAAAAGGGACTCGGGGCTGTGCCAAAGGAGGTAGAAATGCTCGAAGACCGTCTTGTTTACCTCAATGGTGAATTTGTCCCCTGGGATCAGGCCACGGTCCATATGACGTCCCATAGCTTTTCCCGCGGTTCCGCCATCTTTGAGGTCCTCAGTCTCCATGAGACCGATACCGCACCCGTAATCTTTCGGCTGGACGAACATATTGAGCGGTTCTTCAGAAGCGCCGAACTTCTCGACATGGAACTCCCCCTGTCCACGGAAGGCATCTGCGATGCCGTCTCAACCACGGTCAAACGCAACGGTGTCAGGGAGGGACTTATCAAAATTATGGGTTACTATCCCCAAATAGCTCTCGAGATCTTCCCTCCTCAAAAAGCCCTGAGTGTGGCTGTTTTCGTTATAGCTCCGGCCGAAGATCTCGGGGGCTTGAAGATGCCCTTGCAGGAAGGAACGCGCCTTTGCATCTCCCGGTGGCGCAAGCTTGACCCCCAGACCGTTCCCATCGAGGCCAAGGCGGCGGCCAATTATTTGAACGGCATGATGGCCCGAAAGGATGCGCAATCAAGGGGTTTTGACATGGCCGTCATGCTTGACACTCAGGGCTTTGTGGCCGAAGGGGCCACTGAATCGGTCTTTCTCGTTAAAAACGGTCTGCTTATGACCCCCTCCGTGGGAACGGTCCTGAAAAGCATTACGCGGAAGTCCGTTATTCAGGCTGTAAAAATGTCCGGCATGGACATCCGCCAGGGCAGATTATCTCCCGATCTTCTCCTGCAGGCTGACGAGATATTTCTCTCCTCCACCCCCATGAAAATCGTGCCGGTGAGACAGTTGGAGAAACATGTTCTTAAAGAGGCGCCCGGCCCAATGACCCTGACTCTTGCGAAACTGCTGGGTGACATTGTGGCCGGTCGCGACGAACGCTTCAGGGAATGGCTCTTTCCGGTGGCTTAAACACGATCTTCCAATTAATTGCCAAGATATACTAACGTCTCGATTCCGCTCTCTATTCGGATCAGAAATGGTGATGTCCATCCCACGCTGCGGGCATTCCGGTGATCGTGACTGAATTTTCATCGGTCGAATAAACGTTTACGAGATCCCACCCTGTGTAGAGATAACCGTGAGACCGGTCGCCTTCTCCGACAACCCGCCATACTCTCGCATAGAAGTCATTGTTGGCTTGCATCCCAATAAGTGCCACCTTGAGCGTATTTTCATCGGCTATCTTTGTCCAGTTGACGCCAGGCAGTCGGATGGGCCGACCATCATCTTTTTTGTCGAAGACAACGGCTATGGCATTTTCCGCATAGTACCCGGCATAAGATACGTCATACTCCTGCCAGTCATTCATCAATGTCTGAAGGGTCGACGTCTCTCCACCCGAGAAACCGGTATCGAGCCTGCCCTGCCCCGTCATGCCCATACACCCGGAAATGAAAAAAGCAAGGATCAAACCCAATATGATCAGACCCCTTTTTTTTGTCTTTTTCATGATAAATCTCCTTTGCCCTACGGGTTAGCTGCCATTTCCCTACTACAACTATAGGAAATATAAACACCACCACCAGCCGCTGCAATAAGATCTCTTAAAATATTTTCCTTTTTAGTAACGGTCAAGCTCCTTGAAACACATTCAGCGCTGGATGGGGCATGATCAAAGCTTTTTTTCAAATGGCTGACCCACTATCATTTTTGGACTTTGACACGCAGGCCCCTTTGCCCTATACTTTTCATTTTTCAAAAGGGAATAAGAATTACCCTTTTGCGCTTGAATTCGATGTAGGGAAAGGAAATGAGGTTATGAAAAAGAGATTTTTGTGTGGTTTAATGATTGTTTTTGCTGTTGCGCTGTTTGTCCAAGTGCCCTGTGCCATTGCCGGGGACAAGGTCTTTATCAACGGGATTGATGCAAATTTCCCACCCTTTGCCTATGTGAACAAGAAAGGTGTTCCCGACGGCTTTGATGTAAAGGCGGTTGATTGGATTGCAAAGGAAATGGGTTTTAAGGTGAAACATCAACCCATGGACTGGGACGGAATCATTCCAAGCCTCAGGGCGAAAAAGATCGATATGATCGCATCCGGAATGAGTGTGACCGATAAACGGAGACAGCAGGTCAATTTCACCATGCCTTACTGGATCATTGCACAGGTCCTCGTGGCGCCAAAGGATTCCAAGCTCTCGATTGAAGAACTCTTGTCCGGCGGCAACAAGGTGGGTGTGCAGAGGGGAACCACCGAGGCCAAGTGGATCGAAGAGAACCTGATCAAAAAACAGAAGAAAAACTTCACGCTGGTGCACTATGATTCAGCCCCGCTCGCCGTAGAAGACGTGGTGAACGGGCGCATCGTAGCAGCGGCCATGGATGATGCACCGGCCAAGGATGCGGTGAAGAAGAAACCGGTCAAAATTGCGGGCAACTTCGGGATGGATAATGAAGATTTTGCTTATGCCGTTCGCAAAGAGGACAATAAACTGCTGAAAACCCTGAATGAGGGACTCAAACGCTTGATGGCTTCCCCCTATTGGGAAGAGCTGAAAAAGAAATACGAGTTGGAATAACCCTTGTCTATCCGGAAGTCGAAGATTTCCGGATAGGGCATTCCAGACTGAAGACACTTGGAAGGCATCAGGTCCCGTTCCTGGTGCCTTCCAAGTTTTCGAGACCTCGGCTTAAAGGATTAAAGACTCAGGAACATGGAAAACCTGATTGCCATATTGGACGCCCTTCCCTATCTGCTCAAGGGGGCCTTGGTCACCATAGGTTTGGTCTGCGGGGCCATGGGGTTAGGTCTTGTCGTCGGGGTTGCTCTCGCGGTCGGACAGATTTACGGGAAGGCCTGCGTGCGGTGCCTTGTCGGTTTCTATGTCTGGTTCTTTCGTGGAGTCCCCCTCCTGGTGCTGCTGTTCCTCTTCTATTTCGGGCTTTTTTCCTGGTTCAACATCAATCTTTCAGCCTTTACGGTCGCTATGATCGTACTGGGGCTCATTACCTCCGCCTACCAATCCCAGATCTTCAGGGGATCGATTCTGTCCTTACCCGAAGGCCAGCTCAGGGCCGCCAGGGCCATCGGCATGAGCGATACCAAGGCGGTTCTGTTCATTGTCCTGCCCCAGGCATTGCGTTTGTCCATCCCCGGATGGACCAATGAGTATTCCATCGTGCTGAAGGATTCCGCTATAGCCTATGCCCTGGGGGTCACCGA
>CAZXWJ010000035.1:0-27093 GCA_964644375.1 uncultured Desulfobacteraceae bacterium
CCGGACTCGCGCTATCAGCGATCAGCTTTCAGTCCCGCCATGGCGGGACAAAAACTTCTAAAAGACAAGTTATCAAGCTGATAGTCCCTCTGAAGCGGGAAGGGCTGACCGCTCCATCCCGAAATCTCTAATTTCTGGATGGACACCAAATCTTGTAATTTTATGATGAATTCCTTTTTGTGTCGAGAAATTTTCAGGCCCGCGAGATCGGACTCGGGTTGACCTTTTCTTGACTCTCTGATCATGACTATCTTATAGTGTCAAAATTCGGATCTTGCAAAACTTATGCAGGCACCCGGAGAGGCCTGGGCGTCGTGATGAATGCACGGCATGCGAACCATTGCGGCGAAAGCCGATTTCAGCTTGATTTTTCTTCTCCGATCCCGTTTTTTTGAGGTCTTTTACAAAAGAAAACAAGGTATAAACCATGCATGCAGACAATCTGCCGGATTTCACCGGAAAATTGGTCGTCCTCTTCCTTTCCGACGCGCCACAAGCTATTCAGGAGGGAGTGGTCCTCGAGTATGCCTCCTTTAAGCAGTACGGGAACAAACTGTTTGTCGTCGGGAGGGTCCCTGAAATCGAAGGTGACAGCCTGGATTGGATTGCGAACCTGCAGGGGGGCGCGGCCTGGGATTCCGTCGCCTTTTATATTGTCTTCAACTCACGAGAAGACTATCTCAATCGCGTTCCAAAGGTCAAAGCACCATTCTGGCATAAAATTTTCGAGTAATGCTTTCAACTCCCGTCCCCATGAACGGATTTCTGAACTGCAATTCGTGGCACACGGTGCGCGATATTCGTCACAATCTCATAATTGATGGTTTCAAGTTTTTGGGCCAATTCATCGGCCGTGACTTCTTCACGACCCTGTTTGCCTATGATGACCACTTCATCACCCACCTTGACCCGGCCCCTTAGAACCGTCACATCAGCCAAACATTGATCCATGCAAATTCGACCGACCTGCGGGCATCGTCTGCCATGAACGAGGAGATCCATTTTATTGGAAAGAAGCCGACTCAACCCGTGCCCGTATCCCAGTGGGATGGTCGTGATAAGAGTGGTTTTATCCGTATGGTAGATGTGCCCGTAGCTCAGACCCGTCCCGGGAGGGACTTCCTTGAGAAAAGTAATCCGGCTCTTCAGCTCAAGGAGAGGCTTTAGTTCGTTGACCCGTGGATTCAACATGTTGAGGGAGGGTTTTAAACCGTATATGGATATCCCGGGGCGCGCCGCGTCAAAATGGGCATCGGGCAGGTCAAAAATAGCTGCGCTGTTTGCGATGTGGTAGAAACTGATCCCATATCGCCTTGTCCGCTCAATCACCTGCCTGAAGACATCGATCTGCTCCAGTGAAAAAGTCTTGTCCTCTTCATCCGACCGTGGAAAATGACTCATGATTGCCTTCACGGAGACTCGGGACAACCCCTCACATTTATCGAGAAAATCCACGATCTCATCGGTTCGAATGCCGACCCGGCCCATGCCCGTGTCTACCTTGAGATGAACGGAAACGAACCCGTGAACCTTCTGCGCGGCCTCGTCAATAGCCGCCACGGCATCAAAGGTGCAAACGACCGGTTCAAGCCCATATTCAACAATCGAGGAACTGCACTCCGGCAAGGTTGGCGAGAGGATCACAAACCGTGCCCTGACACCTCTTTCCAGGAGTTCCAGGGCCTCCGAAACATGGGCAACGCACAGGGTGGTGTAGCCCAGTTTGAGGAGATGGCGGGCGACGATCTCCGCACCGTGACCATAGGCATTCGCCTTGATAGCGGGCCAGAGGGGACGTCTTCCGACATGATCCTGTAAAAGATTCATATTATGGGTCAGATTGTCCAGATTGATGAACGCCTGCGTCGGTTCCATGCCGTTTGTTTCCACCTCTCAGAACCCCCTGCCGATTTCTCTTCTCGTAACTGTTTACGAGTCCTTGGGATTGAAATTTTCATTCCACCGTTGAATGGTTCAACATTTTTATGGGATTAGATGCCCATGTCAACATAATTTCGGAAAGAATAAGGCTTTTTCGGTCCGATAAAGGTTTCTGGCACAAAGGACCTAGTTTTCCATATTAAAATAAAAGTTACTCTGCCGGAACTTCAAGGGGACCCTTTTTACAGGCAGGAACAGGCCCATGAAAATCCCCGGCCAACCTCATTTAAAGGGGACATTTTTTAATTTTCAACAATGGGATGATGTGATAGGAAAGAATAATTTTTGTGCCCTGACAAAACTGTTCGCTTTAACGGTCCATAGGGGCAAGATTTATCATCGGGGAGAGATCATTAGAGGAGAAGAGGGACGGAGCTTGGATAAATCCGGCACATGGCAAGGAATAAACGTCAGGCAAGAAGCCATTGAAGCGGAAGGAAGGATTCGCGCCTTTATTCTGGAAACACCACTGGAATATTCCCATGAGCTCAGCAGCCTGGGAGGAGCGAGGGCCCACCTGAAACTCGAAATCGCACAGGTGACCGGATCCTTCAAGTTACGGGGTGCCGCCAATCTCTTACTCTCCCTGAGCAAAGAGGAGAGAGACCGGGGCGTGGTGACCTCCTCGACCGGAAATCACGGCACGGCATTCGCCTATCTTTTGAACCGTCTTGGAGGGAAAGGCACCATATATGCCCCGGAGACGATTCCATCCGCCAAGGCCGAAACCCTTCGCTCTTACGGTGTTGACCTGCAACTGCACGGGAACGACTGTCTTCGGACGGAAATCTACGCCAGAACCCAGGCGGAAAAATCCGGTGCAATGTATATCCCCCCCTACAACCACCCGAAAATCATCGGAGGCCAAGCCACTGTTGCCATGGAACTAGAGCGCCGGATGGATAAGATGGACGCCGTGCTCGTGCCCGTAGGTGGAGGCGGGCTGATGTCCGGGATCGCAGGGTACTTGAAATCAGGGTACAGGCAGGTTGAGATCATCGGATGCCAACCGGAGAACTCTCCGGTCATGGCCGCCTCCATCGAGGCCGGAAGAATCCTGGACATGGCGTCTTTACCGACCCTGGCCGACGGAACGGCCGGTGGCATCGAACCGGGTTCCGTGACCTTCGACATCTGTCGGGATTGCACGGATGATTTCATTCTGGTCTCGGAAAAGGAAATCGAAAACGCCATTCGATTCATCCTCGAAAAGCACCAGTTCCTCATCGAAGGGGCTGCGGCACTCTCAGTGGCCGCATTTATGAAAAATCATAAAAGATTCAAAGACAAAGAAGTGGTCCTGATCCTCACGGGTAAACGCCTTGGTCTGGATGCCTTGAAAACTGTTCTTAACAGACGATGAAAATATGAACCGACCATTTAACTCTCCGAACCAACTCCCCACCGGTACCGTTGCTCTCCTTGGACTGCCATGGGATGAAAACTCCACGTTCATGCAGGGACCTGCGCAGGCCCCTCCGCGGATCCGGGAGGCCCTGCATTCAGGGTCGTCCAACCTGTGTGCGGAAAATGGCGTAGACCTCAATGAGGAGCCCCGATTTCAGGATATGGGAGACCTGGACCTCAGCTCCGATCCCTTTGATCGGATTGATGATAAGACAGGCACCCTCCTTGCGCGCGGTGCGCGCATCCTGGCCCTTGGGGGAGACCATGCCGTCACCTACCCTCTTATAAAAGCCTACGCGCGGGAGCTCGGCAGGGTGCAAATTCTTCACTTTGACGCCCATCCCGACCTCTATCAGGAATTTGAGGGCAACCGTCTCTCCCATGCCTGCCCCTTTGCACGCATTATGGAAGACGGCCTCGCCGAGCGGCTCGTCCAAATCGGCATCAGAGGCATGAATCTCCACCAGCGTGAACAGGCACGACGCTTCGGCGTCGAAGTGGTTGACATGATGAACTGGTCATCCGGCCCTCCACCGGTGATCGAAGGGCCCCTCTACCTGTCTCTGGACCTGGATGTCCTGGATCCCGCCTTTGCCCCGGGCGTATCCCATCATGAACCGGGAGGCCTCTCCACGAGGGAAGTGATCCGGGTTCTTCACTCCCTTGAGGGCCCGATTATCGGGGCCGATATCGTGGAATTCAACCCTAAGAGAGACCCCTTAGGCATCACGGCGATGGTCGCGGCCAAATTCGTCAAGGAGATCGCTGGACTTATGATCTCATCCGAGGGATAATTTTTTTGTTTAATTTCCCCCTCAAGGGGATTCTCTCTTGCCTTGGCGTTTTGGTATCGATTGACCTTCATAAAAAGATCGTCGGCAGTTCTCTTGGCTTGCCCCCGCTGAGTATTATTCCTCCCGGGGTGCTGAAGGAGACGAATAATGGACATTGATTTTAACAGCCCCGTCGATCGACGGGGAACCAACAGTCTGAAATGGGACAAGTATGCGGGAAGGGATATCATCCCGCTCTGGGTGGCGGACATGGATTTCAAATCGCCCCCTTCGGTGATCGAGGCACTTCATCGGCATGTGGAGCAAGGGGTTTTCGGCTATACCCTGCCGCCCGCGGAACTCCTGGAGGCCGCGAGATCGAGACTCCTAAATCATTACGGGTGGCAGGTCGAACCCGAGTGGATACTCTGGCTTCCGGGCCTGGTCACCGGACTGAATGTGACCTGTCGCGCGGTGGGGGAGGATCATGATGATGTCATGACGGCGGTTCCGGTCTATCCCCCATTCCTGACCGCGCCGGGATATTCGCGCCGAAACCTTTTAACTGTCGCCTTGGGGGAGGAAGACGGTCGCCCGGCCTTTGATTTTGAAAGCATGGAAAAGGCCGTAACCCCACGAACCGGGCTGTTTATCCTCTGCAACCCTCACAATCCCGTGGGGCGTGTCTACACGCGGGACGAACTCGAGTCTCTGGCCGCCTTCTGCGAAAGGCACGATATCATCATCTGCTCGGACGAGATACACTGTGATCTTCTTCTGGATGAGGATAAACCCCATATTCCAATGGGCATTTTGGGCCCGGATATCGCCCGCCGCACCATCACCCTCATGGCCCCGAGCAAGACCTATAATCTTCCCGGGTTAGGATGCTCCCTTGCGGTGATTCCCGATAAGGGACTTCGAAACCGATTTCAGAACGCCATGGCAGGTATCGTACCCCATGTAAACACCCTGGGTTACACAGCGACTCTCGCGGCCTATCGGGATCAAGGGGAATGGTTGAAAAAGCTTCTCGACTATCTTCGAGGGAACAGGGATATTGTGGAGGAGGCCGTATTCGGTATGCCGGGACTTTCCATGCCCCACGTGGAAGCCACATACCTTGCCTGGATTGCAACCCAAGAAACGGGTCTGAAGGATCCTGCGGCCTTCTTTGAAAATGCGGGTATCGGACTCTGGGACGGACGTGATTTCGGGGGAACCGACGCCCTGAGACTGAATTTTGCCTGCCACCGGGACTTGCTGCAAAGAGCACTTAAAAGAATGGCCCGGGCCATGGAGGATTACAACACCAAGGAGATTTCTCATGACAAAAACATTTAAGGCCGAGGAGATCGAAATCGGATACAACCCCATGGGATTTCGTATTGATAGGACGGCATCTCCCCTGAATCGTTATACCCGGTGGGACCTGTCGCCTGAAGGGAAATGGATCGAGCCCAAGCCGGTCTGTTTCCACTCCCTGCCTGAAGACGGATGGCTCAAGGCCGAAGGATTTGAATGGGACCAGGACCAGTAGCCCCATATGGACCAACCCGAGAGGGAACCTGAAAAGACCGTGAGTTTGAAGAATCGACAAAACCTCGATATGTCGCTGCCCCGATTCTTCTGAAGACGGCATCTTCGACCCTCCAGCCTATCGCGTCAAGCCCTTGGCCCGGGCGATGCCCCCATTGGCCGGACATTGCGCACACAAAGGCGTTGAGAGTCTTTTTCTGAGGTGAGGTTATCACCCCGGGCATATTTGGGAACCCGATGGAGGTGCTTGTATGTTCAGGATGAGCAAAAAGGAATGGGCAGAGGAAAAACCGGTTTACAAGACTATCAAAAGCCCTATAGGACCCCTGCGCCTCGTTGCCACGGGCCGGGGTCTCCGGGGACTTCTCTTTGAAAAAACCACCATCTGCACCGGGGACTCCTTCCGCCTGCTCAAGGAGGATAAGGGCCATGAGGTCCTGATACGAGCGGAATATCAGATCAACGAATATTTCGCAGGGAAACGCCACGCCTTTGATATTTCCCTGGTCCTCACGGGAACGCCCTTTCAGAAGCAAGTCTGGCAATGCCTCCTGGCGATCCCCTATGGCGAGACAGTCTCTTACGGGCAAATCGCCGAAAGACTTGGAGATGTCAACAAGGCCCGACCCGTAGGTGGGGCTGTCGGATCAAACCCCATCGGGATTATTGTACCCTGCCACCGGGTCATCGGAAAAGACGGGACTCTGACGGGTTTCGGGGGCGGCTTGGATGTCAAGACCCATTTGCTGAAACTTGAAGGCGTGCGCTGACCTGCAAGACGTATATTCGACTTGGAAAAAGATAAAGTTATGGACATCAGGAATTGCAGAGAAACGGATGTGGATAAGATCCGTAAATTTGTGAAACGATCGAGACCTCTAGATCTCCACACGGTCTTCGCCTATTGGATCCTCTTCAAATACTTCGATGACACCTGTTTTGTGCTCGAAGAAGAGGGGCGCATCATCGGATTCGTTTCCGGTGTCATCAGCTCCAAGCAACCTGAAATCCTCTACCTCTGGCAGATCGGAATCGACCCCGCTTACAGGGGCAGGCGTCATGCCGAGACCCTCATCAAAAGGGTGGTCGAAATTGCCAGGGCAAAGGGATGCAGATGTCTGCAGGTCACCATTGCCCCGGACAACGAGTCGAGCTATAAGGTCTTTTCCCGCTTTGCCCGGGACCACGGGCTATCCTTTTCTAAAACGGGAGAGGTCGACGTCTTTGATTCGTTTATCGATGCGAAAATATTCGAGAACCTTTATGAGATAGGTGACTTAGGCACAAATAAATAAAGTAAGTTCTAAAAGAATCAGGCCTTTGCAACCCTTTTGGACCGAGAAGACGAACCAGCCCCTTTCCGTATGGCCTTTTCGGAGACGAACCCAACCTGATCCACCTTGACGGTAATTCCCTCGGGCGACTCCCTCGACAAATACCCGACCTCGAGCAGGAGATCAGTAAAACGGATTTGGGGAGGTTCATTTGACCAGTTCCAGCGCCTCTCTAAAGGTGTCGGTTCCGGCTTCTTTCAAAAGCTCATACATCACCATCTCGGACGTGGTGATGGTGGCGCCCGCCGCGGCCATCCTCTGAAGGGCCACCGCGCAATCATTTGGGTTTCGCGAGCTAACGGCGTCGCTCACGACATGGGCATGGTAGTCCGACAGGGCATGAAGCACCGTCTGCGTCACGCAGATATGGGCCTCGGTGCCAATAACAATAAGTGTCTTCCTGTTCAACCTGCGCAGGCTCTCGGAAAATCCATCGGCCCCGAAGCAATTAAAGCAGGACTTGCAAATAGGCGTCATATCCGGCAATTGCTCACGGATGACATAAAGGGTGTTACCCAGTTTCTGCTGTTCCGTGACAACAACCGGGAGTTTCAAAATACGAGAGAACTTGATCAACTTAAGGACATTTGACATCAGGATTTCCTTTTCCGACATTGCCCTGAAGAGCTTGTCCTGCATGTCAATCATTACCAGAACGGCATCCTCTTGATTGATCAAAGCACTTTTATTGGAATCGCTGTGTTTCACGTCAAACCCCTTTCTGTGTTGTTTATTTTGTATCAAGTAGTCATCTGCGCTTCGTGCATTATATGTGACTGAACAAAAATGTAAATGGTTGAGATGCCGGAAAAGCAAAGAATTCGGGATCAGAACTTCAAAATCCTTAACGCATTGGATTTTTAAAACACATTCAGCGGTTAATGGGTCAGATCAATCTCCCTTCAAAAGGGTAAACGCGTACCAAAATTAAAACACAGGAGCCACAGGATGAAAACAATCGGCCTCATCGGAGGCATGAGTTGGGAATCTTCCATAGGATACTATCGCATCATCAACGAAACGGTTAAAGAAAGGCTGGGGGGTCTTCACTCCTGCAAGAGTCTCATGTATTCCGTGGATTTTGCGGAGATTGAAGCCTTTCAGCACCGTGGGGAATGGGGTAAAGCCACGGTCATGATGGTGGATGCGGCCAAACGCCTGGAAAACGGCGGGGCTGACTTTATTATTATCTGCACCAACACCATGCACCTCATGGCGGAGAAAGTAGAAGACGAAATTTCGATTCCCCTGCTTCATATTGCCGACGCCACTGCCGAGAGCCTGAAGGCAGACGGAATCGCAAGGGTCGGCCTCCTTGGGACCAAATTCACCATGGAACAGGATTTCTACAGAGGAAGACTGATCGACAGGCATGAAATGGACGTCCTTATCCCGGATGAAGAGGCGAGAGATTTGATTCATCGTGTGATCTATGACGAACTCTGTCTGGGAGACATTCGATCTGTCTCCAAAGAGGCCTACAAAGCCATCATTGCCGGCCTCACCCAAAAGGGCGCTGAAGGCATCATCCTGGGATGCACGGAGATCGGCCTTCTGGTGACGGACGGAGACAGTCCCGTTCCCCTGTTCGACACGACCAGGATCCATGCCACTGCCGCCGTCGACTTTGCCCTTGAAGGATAGGCACAAAAAAATCGAGTGTTAACCAGCGTCCGGCTCTCATTTCAACGATTCGACAAGGCCTTTGAGTTCGGAGAGCTTCCGATCATCCAACTCTTTGAGAAGCTGTAAAAGAGAGTGAAGGGCAGTGGGTATATATTCCTCGAAATAGGTTTTTCCTCGCACCTTGGATAAGAAGGAAAAGGCCCCGAGAATCTGAAGATTTCTCTGGATCGCCAGATAGGGATAAGTCCATTCAAACGTCTCTGCCTCTCCCGGGTGTTCGGACTTGAGGAGTTGGAGGTAACATCCTAAGATATGATCTCTTTCCTCATGCGTCAGACCGACATAAGGGTCAATGAGAAGGGATGCCAAATCATATCCCAAGGGACCCAGACGCCCTCCCTGCCAGTCAATAATTCCGACCCGCTCACCTGAAATCATAATGTTTCTCGACTGAAAGTCCCGGTGAAGAAAAAAATGGAAGTTCGCGCTAGAAGCCTTCTCGGCCAGATAATTGAAGGGCATCTCCAGTTCGTCCCTTCCGAGTTCCAACCCCAGGTATCTATTAAGAAAAGCATCCCTGAAATAATCCGCCTCATAACGCCGCATGACATGTCGATCATATTTTTTTGTCTGGCAGGTCCAATTCGTATCAAAACCCCCAGCACCCTCGACCTGAAGCCGAAAGAGCTCCTCGATCACCCGCTCATAGATGGGGATCCGATGGGTAGGGTTGGAAACCCTGTTTTGAAGGCTCACCTCACCCAAATCCGTCATAATGAACCACCCCTTTTCAAGATTATATCGATGGATTTCAGGCACGGGGAGGCCTTTGTTGAAAAGATGTCGACCGATGTGAAGATAGGCCAAATTTTCCCGTCCGGCATAACCGTCCGAGGGCCCATTTTCCATGACGATGTAAGACACGCCGGACCTTCGAAGCCTGATGCGCCAAAAGCGTCGTTTTGATCCATCCCCCGGGATGGACTCCCATTCAACCTTTTCAGAAGACAGCCCGACGTTTTCGATAAAGTCACAGACAAGCCCGTTGAGATCGAGACCCCTCGCGTTTTCTTCCTTTTGAATCATTGCACCTTCCACCTGCCATTGCAGATCATGAATCTCTAAGGTATGGTTTTTGCATTTTACTTCATGCTCAATACCATTTGCCTTTTGCCAAATCCTACAAGGAATTATAATGGAAGTCTATGTAGCCAGACAACCCATCTTCAGAAAAAACAAGAGCATCTTCGGCTACGAACTCCTGTTCCGGGGCGGAATGTCTAATTATTTCCCCGACATCAATCAAGATACTGCCACCTCGAATCTCCTCTCAAACAGTTTTCTCAACATGGGGATCGAAAGCATTACCGGACGCAAAACGGCGTTCATCAATTTCACCGAGAATCTTCTCCTGCGCAAACTTCCCCTTTTGTTTCCCAGAGAAAAAATTGTGGTGGAAATCCTGGAAGATGTGGAACCGACCCCCGACGTGATCGACGTGTGCAATGAGATTCATCGGAAAGGGTATCATATCGCACTGGACGACTTCTTTTACGAATCCAAATTTGACCCCCTGATTAATCTTGCAGGCATTGTCAAACTGGATTTCAGGGCCATGTCCTTTGAAGAAATTGCGGAATCCGTCGAGATACTGTCAGAATACAACGTCAAATTTTTGGCTGAAAAGGTCGAAACCTACGATGAGTTCAACAAGGCTGCTGAAATGGGATTCCAGTTTTTTCAAGGCTTCTTTTTCAGCAAACCCGAAATCCTGAGGGGCGTGGACATTTCAGGTCCCCGGGTGAGCCTGCTTGAAATCATGGCAGAGGCCAACAAAGATGGTTTTGAATTTCAAAAACTTGAAAAAATGATTTCGAGAGATGTGATTATCTCGTATAAACTTCTTAGATATATCAATTCGGCCTACTACCGAAGGCTGAACGAAATTTCCTCCATTAAACAGGCCCTTGTCCTGCTGGGGGAAAGGCGTGTCAGACGGTTTATGTCCCTGCTGGCCATGACGAATCTCGCCTCAGATAAACCCCATGAATTACTTCGAATCTCCATCGTCAGGGCAAAATTTTGCGAAATGATGGGTGAGATGAGGCCATCAAAAATTAACACACCCGAATTATTCACATTGGGCCTTTTCTCACTCATTGATGCCATTTTGGATGATTCCATGGAAAACCTCATGTCAAAACTCCCGCTCTCGGAGGTGATAAAAAAGGCCCTAATCTCAAAAGATGGCCCTTTAACCGACTATCTTAGTCTAGCCGAGAATTACGAAATGGGCGACTGGGACAGGGTCTCGGAAACCGCAGAAGCACTGGGCCTCGAAGAAAAAAAACTTCCCCAAAGCTACCTCACGGCCGTTGGTTATGGTGATTTTTTTCTTTCCATTTAAGTGCCCTTTCTGGTATTGAGGGGACTCTTCGACTTTGGCCGGCAGGGTGAGCAAAATGACGAAATCCAACGGAACAAAAGTGGATACCGCACTGCAGCCGACATCCGCTGCAAAATTCAGAAGATATACCTCCCGGTTAATGTCTCGTTTTCTGCCAGTCAGGCTCAACGACAAAAAGGAGTGCTTGAAATGGAAAAGTTCCTGATCTTGGACATCGGAGCCGGGACCATGGACATCCTCTACTATGATGCCGGCTCGGGATTGCATTACAAAGCCGTGGTCAAATCCCCGGTGCTCACCATCGCTGAAAAGGTCGCCGGTCTGCCCGGAAACCTTCTGACGACTGGTGTCGAAATGGGGGGCGGGTTTTTATCGAAGATTCTAACGGACCGTGCAGGACAATCTGAAGTCGTCATGTCCTCCTCATCTGCAGCAACGATTCATCATGACCCTGAAAGAGTGAAGGGACTGGGGATCAAAATCCTTGAAGATTCTATAGCTGAAGCCTTAAGGGCTAATCCGCGCTACAGGCATCTCCAAATAGGGGATCTTGAACCGGAACGCATCAAGAGGATTGTCGAGAGCTTTGGCGTACCCTTTTCTTTTGATGCCGTAGGCATCTGTGCGCAGGATCACGGCATACCGCCCGGAGGAATATCCCATCTCGATTACCGCCATAATATTTTCAAGGCCCGCCTGAACGAAAATCCTCTGCCACATGCCTTGCTCTACCGCAGGGGTGAAATTCCGGCCACATTTAACCGCCTGTCTTCTATCGCAAAAGCCGCTGAGATGTTCCAATGCGATGAGATCTATGTCATGGATAGCGGTATGGCCGCCATCCTCGGCGCCTCCATGGACCCCCGTGCGTCATCGATGGAAAGGTTGTATGTATTGGATATCGCCACATCCCACACGGTTGGGGCCGCGCTGGAGAAAGGTGAAATCGCAGGATTTTTTGAATACCACACAAAGGATATGACCCTTGAATGTTTGGAAAAATTATTCATTGAGCTGGCGGAGGGAAAATTGATACACAAAAAGATATTAGAAGAAGGTGGACATGGGGCCTACATCCGCAAGGCCATCGGTTTTCAAAGCGCCGATGCAATCATAGCCACCGGACCGAAACGCAAACTCATGGCCGGTTCAAAGTTGCCATTTGTGCTCGGAGCCCCTATGGGGGATAATATGATGACCGGAACAGCTGGCATGCTTGAGGCCATTCGAAGACGAAACGATCTTGAGCCGTGCGTCTACTCATAAACAACGATCAAAATGCATGTTTATTTCTTGGAGGGCGATCGAATGCAAATTGTCCAGGACTATTTTGTGTGTGACAACTGTGGGAACAAGGATTTCAAGCCTATCTACAACTTCTCTATCCGATTCTACGGGGTCAATTTCTCGGATGAACTGGTTTACGACAAATTGACCGAACAATCCTATCAGTGCACCAACTGCTCTAAAATTTTCACCAACGATGAGATAGAAGAAAATCTTGCCCGGTTCAAGAAACTCCGCAAGCAAGACATCTAGGCTCGCGTCACAAGAGCAACCAAAATTATTGCTCTTGAAGAGCCGTATTCATGGCGACTATTTGCCATTTTCGGACCTGAAATTCATTGGGGGCATCAGAACAAGAAGGGGCTTGCGCGCCCCTCTCGTGTTATGGGCGTTTGATATCTTTAAGATAAAATTGAAACTTATGAGATCCCAGCTCTACCGTATCAAAATCCTTCAGGGGCACGCTGTTTTTCACAACTTCGCCGTTGACCCTTAATTTGGTCATCCCCCCGGCAAAAGATATATTGTACCCGGAGGGTCTCCTGCTGATAGTAACGGCCGTCGCGCCCATGAGCATTCCTGAGAGTTTGACTTCCGAGGTATCGGCCTTTCCTATTTTTGTGAGTTTTTTGGCCAGCTCAAACTCACCCATGCCGGAACCGTCGATAAAACTGATGACCCCGACTCTCTCAGGGGCCGCAGGGGTTTGAGATACCCCCTGTTGCTTGGCCAAGAGTTCTCTTTGTTGGGCCGTATCAAGCATCATGGTCTTGTCCATGTCGAGCTTATTTGCTTCTTCGGACGCAGGTTTCCCCTTTTCGGCCGATACAAAAAGAATGACATGTTTTCCAATAACGATGTTGTCCCCGTGGGCAAGCTTATGGGAGACAATCCTCTTGTCATTTACAAACGTGCCGTTGGTGCTTTGAAAATCGGTGAGAAGATACTCGTCCCCCACTTTATCTATTCTTGCATGGTATCCGGATACAGCAAGGTTATCGATAACAATGCCGTTATCATCCTTCCGGCCGACGGTGATACTCTCTTTCATAAAAGGATATTCCTTGATGACCTGCTTATTGAACATCAAGATCAATCTCGCCATGGCGATCTTCCCCCTCAAATGTTGGCAAGGTATAGTATTATTCAAATAAAAAAGCAAGCTAAAACAAGCTTAGGACACGACTTTCTTTATTGTTTTCCTAATAATTAATGCGAATTCAGAAATAAAAAGCCCTACTTTACCTAAAATACCTCTATTTTGTTTTTTTAATCCGGATAGAGAAACAGTGACTACGGTAGTATTATCGTGCCCGCCCCGCTTCAGTGCCCTTCCGACAAATTGGCGACAAAGTGCTTCCGAATCACCCTCCTCTTCAGTCATCGCCAGGATCTCCTCATCCGTCACCAGGTCGGTCAAACCGTCCGTACACAAGATAAACCGGTCATTGTTGTTGGGCTCTATTTCAAAGATGTCGGGCTCCACGGACTCGGAAGAACCCAGATTCCTGGTCAGGACATGTTTGAGAGGAGAACTCTTGGCCTCCTCAGGCGTCATTGCACCCCGTTCGACCTGTTCCGAGACAAGGGTGTGATCCCTGGAAAGCCGCTCGATACAACCGTTCCTAACGAGATAGAGACGGCTGTCTCCTACATTTGCCGCAATGACCAGATTGGGCTCCACGAGCAGGACGACAATGGTGGTGCCCATGCCATGATATTGCTCGCACACAAGTGCCATTTCATGAACGATACGGTTCGCCGCGCGAATACTGCTCAACACATAGTTGCCATGCAGAGTCAGAGATTCATCATATGCCACGAAAAGCTCATCTTCAGGAGTCTTTTCCTCCGTCCATTTGCGGAACCCCTTGGTGATGGCGTTGACAGCGACTTGACTCGCCACTTCTCCGGCGAGGTGCCCGCCCATACCGTCGGCAACGATATACAGACCAAGGGAATCCTCCAAATGAAAAGCATCTTCATTTCCTTCCCTTTTCAGACCCACATCGGTCAATCCTGAAGATATTATCTGCAACTCAGCTCCAATCGTCGGACACGATAGCTTAAAATAAATAACTCGGGCAGGATCATCCGCCTATGCCTGCCTCTTTCTCACCAGCCGGTCAATTTTTGAGGCGAGAAGCATGACATATTTTGCCATATCGCCTGCATTTTTAAACCGTTCCTTGGGGTTTTTGGCCAGCGCCTTGTCGATAATTTGCTCGCAGACCCTCGGAATTTTGGGGTTGTATTCTCTCACCGGCGGATGTTTGACCTGCGTAATTTGGTACAGAAGACTGCTTAAGTTATCGCCGTGGAAAGGCGTTTCGCCTGTCAGTAACTGAAAAAAAAGCACACCCAATGAAAAAATGTCCGATCGGTGATCAATCTTCTGGCCCATGATCTGTTCGGGAGACATGTAGTTAGGGGTACCGAGAATCACACCGGTCTTGGTTCGAGATGAAGATATCGCCTTTGCGATGCCAAAATCGGTCACTTTCACCCCGCCATTCTTGAGGAGCATGATATTGGCCGGCTTGATATCCCTGTGGATGACTTCCGCCCTATGGGCATATGCCAGGGCATCGGCGACGCTTGCCACGACATCCAAAACCTTTCTGAAAGGAAGCAGGTTTTTCTTACTGATAAATTTTTCCAGATCGTTGCCTTCGAGGTACTCCATCACCATGTAGGTGAGATCGCCGTCTTCCCCGACATCAAAAATGGTTACGATCGCGGGATGGGACAACCGTCCTGCAATTTCAGCCTCACTAAAAAACCTGGCCTTGATTTCCTGGATGACATCCTCATCAAATTCATCTGAGAAACGAATGGTTTTGATGGCCAGCAATCGATTGATTTTCGGGTCCAAAGATTTGTAAACGAGGCCCATGGCCCCCTTTCCCAGTTCTTCGATAATTTCGTAACGTCCGACCTTGGATCTGATTTCAGTCCTCGAATCCGCCAGCACGCTCCCTTCCGTCACGCCGTCATGGCTTCCAATGGTAGAAGATTTCGCCGATTCCCTCATCCGCGGGATACGGTCCTCGACATCTCTAAAAGGACCTGCCCCGGCAATATACTCGTAGGTTGCCAGGGCCTTATTGATCATGCGTTTTCGCTCGAATTCAAGCCCAAGATTATAAAAAAGGTCTCTGGTCTCAAGGTCCAACGGCAGTTTTTGAAATTTCTCAAAGGCAAGGTCAAGAAGCCCCTGGCTCTGAAAGCTGAGTCCGAGCAGACGGTTCGTTTCCATCGACTCCCCGGCCAGTTTCTTAGATCTAAAAAGACCTATAATGCTTGTTATGAGATAGATCATGGCAAGACACGAGAGCACATAAATCGTCCTGATCCATATATGCAGCATGGAAAACATGAACATCCCCGAGACGAGGATGAGAACGGCCGGAACGCCGGCCCAAAATATCCGCTGTAATTGGCCCATAGGCGGGAAATAAATCGCCGCAAAGCACCCCACCAGGATCAGGACCAAGAATTCGAGTACGCCCATCCAGGGTGCATGGCCCATAAAGTTTCTATTGAGGATGTTGTTTAATACGTGGGCGTCGAATACCGTCTTTGATATACCTTGATGAAAGGGCGAAGAGGTATCGAAATAAAAGGATTCCAGTCCTATCAACACCGCCTTTTCCTTAAAGATCCGGAACTCAATTTTTTTCTGCAGGACATCCGAAAAAGACACCCTTCGAAAGCTTTTTTCATTGTCCTGAAAAATGATAGGCATTTCCCCTTTGAATGTGGGTATGTTGAAATCTCCCAACCGGATTCTATTCGACTCAACAAGGACGTGGCCCGGCTGTTGCCGGAGGTATGCAATGGCCATTCGTAAAGGAAAAGAGGGAAGAAGCGCCCCTTTATAATTGACATATAGCGGATAAGAAAACCATGCCCTTCTTTCCAGCGATATGGGATTATCGTACCCGAGTCCATAGGCCGCTTGAACAAGTTCAGAAAAGGGCAAAGCCAACCCTGCAGTGGCATGGCGCTTGACTAAAGAGAGAGGAATCTCCCGCCTTGCCAGGGAATTTTTGTAGACGCCTGCATCAATTTCTTTCAATCCCTCTTGGGCATCGCGATCAACACGACCTGCAGCAGTCAGGATGACATTACCGCTCGCGCTTACATTGCTGACCAGTCTTCGGTCATCGTCAAGGTTTTCCTCCATGAGCGCCAGGTTCTCCATGACCCAAGATTTGAGGGGGTCATCTTTTTTTCCCTGGGTATAGGTCTGCAATTTTTCCCGAAATACTCGAATATCCTGCAGTCCCCGACCGGCACTTTTTTCAGACAATGGAAGATCCAGCCCGATGATCCTTGCCCCTGACCTGTTTAAAAGAGCGATGACCTCCGCAACCATCCCTCGTGACCAAGGCCAAGGTCCAAATTTCTCCAAACTCTTTTTGTCAATCTCAACCAAAACAACATGGCCATCACCGCCACGATCGGCCTTAACAATATTCATGGCCGCGGTATAGAGAGCCCTCTCTGTGGAATCCAGTAAAGACGTGCCGAATAGGGAAACGACGACAAAGGCAAAAACGACAAGAATTCCAAGGACAGAAACAAGATTTAATATTTTTTTAATCATTTAATGAAATAAAACATTTTATTAGCTATCCGAGTTTAAAAATCTTTATAAAATCAATGCTTCAAATTAAAACAAAAAAAACAATCCCAATATAATGGCGACTGAAAACGATCCGCAAAGTCTGCCTAAAAAATGAGCCCATTATTCATACCTTCGGAAAATCAGCCCTAACCCTTTAGGACAGAACTTCATTTTTTTTCATCTGGCCAAAAAAAATGACCTAACGATGAAAAAACTGCAATAAAACCCTCTGCACGGATTGGCGATCTCCCCTCTCTGGATGAGAACCCCGGGAACTCTCGGCTCAGCCCATTTCAGCCTTCCAAAAGCCCATCCGTGAACCAGGCAATCAATCGAGTGGTCTTTGCGATTAGGTTGGATAGAAAAAGAGGGAATCCTTTAAACCGACTGGCATGCAAAAATCCTGAAATCATGCTTCTGGTGGGACGCCGGGCCTTGAACCCGGAATCAGGGGACTTGGGCGTTGTCCATTCGGGTTACGCCGATTCATATCAGGAAAGATCATGCGGTTCTTCACAAACTTTAAGTCTCCCCAGGCAAATGAAGGACAACTCCTTCACTCTCTGATCTCATATTGCTCCATATGGAATTGTTTCCTTGCGACGATGATGATCCGTCTGTTAATACGCTTTTCCAGATCGACAATCGATTCCTGTTCCTCCTCCTTAAGGATGTGCTCTATTTCGGGATTCACTTCCACATGGACTCTCCCCCCCTCCTCAGAGAGGGAACTTTCTCTTTCAAGGTCTCTGAATATCTCGTAGCATATGGTCTTTTTTGATTTAAGCGAACCTCTCCCCTCACAATACCAGCATGGTTCGGTCAAAAGCCGGTTGAGGTTTTCCCTCGTCCGTTTTCTGGTCATTTCAATCAGCCCCAACTCAGACATGTGCAGGATATGTGTCTTTGCTTTATCTTTGCTTAGGGCCTCCTTCAGGGCCATGAACACCCTTTCTCGGTTGGCCATTTTTTCCATATCGATAAAATCGATAACGATCAAACCGCCGATATTCCTCAGGCGCAGCTGATAAGCGATCTCTTTCACCGCCTCGAGATTCGTCTTCAGGATGGTCTCTTCAAGATTCCTCTTGCCTACATAACTTCCCGTATTAACATCTATTGCCGTCAGGGCCTCGGTCAACTCGATGACGATATAGCCACCGGATTTCATCCATATGTTCTTTCCGAGGGCGCGGGAAATCTCCATCTCGATACCATAGGTATCAAAAAAGGGGTCGGAACTCTCAAATAAATCAACGGAATACTTAAGCCTCGGGACAAAGGTCTCAATGAAGGTCATGATGCTGTCGTATTCCTCTTTTGAATCGATGATAAGCCGGTCCACCTCATGGGTAAAAAGATCGCGCACTGCCCGCTGTGAGATGGACAGATCCTGGTAAATCAGATGAGGAACGGTCAGTTTCGACATTTTTTCCTGAATATCGGCCCAGAGTTTTAAAAGAAAATCCATCTCGGACTTGAGTTTGTGAGTGTCGGCGCCTTCACTGACCGTCCTGACGATGAAACCCATATGATTGGGTCTGATATCCTGAACCAGGTTTCTCAGCCGTACCCGCTCATCGGGATCTTCAATCCGTCTGGAAATGCCGATATGATTGACCGTGGGCATGAGAACGAGGTGCCTGCCCGGGAGGGAAACATGAGAGGTAAGGCGTGCCCCTTTGGTGCCGATGGGCTCCTTGGATATCTGCACCATGATATCCTGACCTTCGTGAAGGAGATCCTCGATGTTAAACGAAATGCCGGCAAGGGGATCATGCCGCGTCTCATCGGAAATATCGGACAAGGATTCTTCGTTCTGTGAGTTGTTGTGGAGCATCATCTGTTCCAGATCCAGAAAATCCTTATAGACGTCCGAGACATAGAGGAACGCACTCCTGTCCAGCCCGATATCGACGAAAGCCGCCTGCATGCCCGGCAGAACCCGAACTACCCTGCCACGATAAATGTTTCCCATGAGTTCCTGCCCGGTTTTTCTCTGTATATGGAGTTCAACCACGACGCCGTTTTCGACCAGCGCCACTCTGGTCTCATGGGGTCTCGTATTGATAATGAGTTCATTTGACATGGTAAGACCGGGTTTTATTCTTTTCAGGATTACTTAAATGCCCTTTTCAAGTTTAAGTCCGGAATCCATTCCTGTGAATTTCCGGTTATGATACTTGAGAAGGCGGAATGTATTATGCAAAAGATATTAACGCATAACCTGCTTGATCTTCAATGTTTTTATTCTTTCCATCTCACGGTCTTTAAGATTAAAAATTTCCCTAACAATTTCAAAAGGTTTCAATGATGGCCCGTTGTTGTGCATCAGGATCATTTTCAATTCCGAGGGTGATACCAGAATTATTTTGTTAACTATTTTTTTAGCGTCAATCAACCGCTCCCCCTTGACGCCCTTTTTGGTGACGGGGAAGGCGTCAGCGTCCAAAAATCTTTTTAAATCGGCATTCTCAAATTCCATGCCTTCAAGAGTGACGAGGAAATGGCTTTCTCTCAATTTCGGCATCTTCGTCTCCAAGTTGACATCTTCGATCGAGATGATCCGAATGCCGGCGGGAAGTTGCTTCTCCAACGCCTCCCTTCCCGAACGGTTGGAGATGCAGTCATAAGAGTGGATGTCCACCGTTTCCTGAAGGCTTTCGGTACCAACGGGCAACGCGGTCGCGAACGACACTCTCGGCATGGGATGGAAACCCTTTGAATAAACGAGATTCACGCCCGCCCTTTTAAAGGCCCTGATAAAAAGGCGTGCAACCTCGAGATGGCTCAAATATCTGGCATGCTTCGTTTTTGAAAACGTAATCCGATACTTTCCAGTGAATTGGGGTCCTTGATCGACACACTGTTCTCCCGCCGGATGGGGGACCGTCCAGTCTCTGACCAGGACCGGGTCAACGGCTTTATGATCGCAAACGCCGCATTCGAGGCATTTCTCCCGGCAGTCCGGAGTTGCTTCCCCTTTCAAGGCCTTTTGATACTCTTTTTTGAGATAGCCCTTTCTTACACCTGATTCGATATGGTCCCACGGCATAGTCTCCTCCAGAGATCTGAATCTATAGAGATAGAAATCCGGATTCAAGCCCGTTTGATGAAAAGCCTTTTCCCACAGATCCTTTCTGAAATGCTCTCCCCACGCATCGAATCGTGCCCCCATCCTCCAGGCCGTAATCAAGGCCATGCACAATCTTCGATCTCCTCTTGAAAAAACGCCCTCTAACCAACTCATTTCGGGCTGGTTCCATTTGACGCGTACACGACGATTTTTGCTGAGTGCCTTCTGTACTAGCCCTATGCGAGATCGTCCCTCGGCCAAAGGGATCTGGGGAACCCACATAAAGGGCGTATGGGCCTTTGGTATAAAAATAGCTACGCTCACATTCAGATTGATTTTTTTTCCCCCGCCCCCTGTAACAGACAGGACCTCCTTTGAGAGTCGGACGATGTCCATGACATCCTCCTCCGTTTCCTCGGGCAAGCCCACCATAAAATAGAGCTTTATCAATTTCCAACCCGCATCGTAAACCGCCCGGACCGAGTTCAGAATATCCTCATTGGTCAAGCCCTTGTTGATGATTTTTCTGAGTCTGTCGTTTCCGGCCTCCGGAGCCATAGTAAAACCGGTCTTTCGAACCCTTTTGATCTGTTCAAGCCAAATAGGATCCAGGCTGTCAATCCTCAAGGAAGGTAAACTCACGGCAACTCTCTCTTTTGATTGTCTATCCATCAACGTCCTGATAAGGGGCCCGATACAGCTGTAATCCCCGGAACTCAAGGACAGCAGGGACACTTCGTCAAATCCCGTCGCCTTGAGTGCCTCAGCAGCATACTCCAGGATCTTTTGTGGATGACGTTCGCGAACGGGCCGGTAAATCATGCCGGCCTGGCAAAATCGACACCCGCGTGTACACCCGCGCGCAATCTCAATCGCTAATCGATCATGCACCAACTCCGTGAAGGGAACAACCTGTGACACAGGAAAGGGATAACTGTCAAGATCAGACAGGACAGCTTTCTTGACACCACGGTACCCTGGAAGCTTGGGTTCGACATGACGGACGATCCCGTCCTGATCATAGTGAACCTCAAAGAATCGAGGCACATATACCCCCCTAACTGTCGCCAATTCCGATAAGAGTGCTTCTTTTGAATCTTCCTTATGGTGTTTGGCTCGTCGCAAAATTTTACATAGATCAAGAAAGACTTCTTCGCCGTCGCCCACAACGATGGCATCGAAAATAGGTGCTATGGGTTCGGGGTTAAAGCATGCGGGGCCTCCGGCTATGACCAGGGGAAACGGTGTTTTCCTCTCTTTCGACAAGAAGGGAATACCCGATAGCTCCAGCATAGTCAGGACATTCGTGAAGGAAAGTTCGTTTTGAAGGCTGAACCCCACGACATCAAATTGATCGATCGGTCTGTGGGATTCCATTGTCGTCAGTGGCAGATGTCTTGCTCTCAATTCAGTTTCCAAATCTACCCAGGGGCAGAAGGCCCGCTCCGCTGCAACCCACTCCACATCATTGAGGATGCCATAGAGTATCTTCAAACCCTGATGTGACATTCCAACTTCATAGATATCGGGAAACGCAAGAACGACAGAGACATCAATCCCTGCAGGGTCTTTTCTTACCGCATTAATTTCACCGCCCAGGTATCGACTCGGTTTTGAAATATGAGAGAACCAGTTCTGATCCAACATGGACATCTTTTCTTCCTTCCGGCAAAATATGGAAAATTCACACCCATCGAAAAGTCCCACCAAAATGGCTGAAAGATGGGTGTGATTTTTATTTTAACATTGAAAACCCGGTCCCATGGTCAGATTTCTTTACCCTACTTCCCCTCGATAGGGGTCTTAAACTTAAGGGGTGGAATTTTCTGCGAATCTGCGTCTGAGGAATCTTTTTTCTTAAGGTTCGGATGCAGATACAACGTGACTACAGCGCCTCCCTCCGGGTGGTTTTCACCGTATATTTTCCCCTGTAGACCCTCTACGATACTCTTGACTATGGCCAACCCCAGACCGGATCCCCCTTCTTTGGTTGTAAAAAATGGCGTGAATATATGGGCAAGTGCCTTTTCGCCGAAACCATTTCCCGTATCCCTAATGATTATTTTTGCCATCTTTTGAATTCCAACCGGAACACGATCTATTTCCACGATATCCGTATAGATATAGAGCGTCCCCCCATGGGTCATTGACTCACAAGCATTGAGAATCAGATTCCACAGGACCTGACGGATCTGCGCAGAATCGGACTCGATGGTTATGGGAATCGGGAAATACGTTTTCACGCGAACCTTTTCCGTCCACTTGCCGCTGCTCCTGAATAGTTCAAACGACTCTTCAATCAATCGGTTGAGGTCGAATGCCTGAATATTGAGGGGCTTGGGCCTCGCAAACAGGAGGAAATCACTGACGAGATGATTCAGTCTGTTGATTTCTCTTAGTATAATATCCATCAATCTCTGATTGACGTCATCCGTATCCAGCCCTTCCTTGAGCATCTGAATGGAACCGCTGATCGAGGCCATGGGGTTTCGAATTTCATGGGCTATGCCCGCAGCAAGTTCGCCAATCAGGGCCAATCCCTCCACACGCTTCATTTCCTCCTCAATCCGTTTCATTTCGGTCATATCCTGGAAAACCAACAGATGCCCCTCCTGACCGCTTGAAGGAAGGCTCAGGGGCGATAGGGAAAAACGAAGATACAGCTCATCGCCGTCGGCCCTTTGATAGGGGAAATCCATCATTGCCCTGGGTTTTCGGGGTCCCCGTACGTTATATCCCGAACCGTCTTTCAGGGGGCCGGCCAAAGAAGGGATAATATCTTCGATTTTTTTCCCAATGGTTTCCCGGGCCTGGAGGCCGAAGATCTCTTCTGCCGAAGGATTGAAGAGGATAATTCTCATTTGTCCGTCCAGGGTTATCAAACCTGATGTAATGCTTCTTATAATCCGCTCATTCAAGGCCTCAAGTTCAACGATATCATCCTGTTTCGAACGGAGTTCGACACGGCTTTTCATGGCCTGTTCGGAGAGAAAACTGCTGAGGAATGCAACAAGATAGAAGGCAACAGTATTCACAAGAATCATATAGGAAACATACCCGGCCTGAAATTCGACAGGAAAAAGCATCCGGCTCCCGAAGGGATGAATGATGCCATGGTAGTGGAAATTCAGCAACACACCGTAAAGGATACTGCTGACCGTAGCGATGATCAGCCCACCCTTTCGATAAAGGATCATGCTTCCATTGATGATCGTAAGGATATAGAGGAAAGAAAAAATGCTGTCCATACCGCCTGTGGCATAAATAATGGCCGTGACCAAAACAGTATCCACCAATAGCTGGATGTAGGCAAGAATGGACAGTTTTATTAGGTATTTCAGTAGGATGACATAAACTAAGGTAAGGAAATAAATGGTAGAGATAACAAAATAGTGAGAGGTCTGAATGTCACCGAAATAGGTCTGAGTCTCTCTGACCTGGAGGATAATGGAGACACCGAGGAGCAGAGAAACAAAAAGCACCCTCAAAAACATCAGCCTTTGAAGGCGCCCGGTAAGCTCCCTTTGGGGGGTTTTCAGGTCAAATTCGACCATCATGCTCGGACTATTCCATTGCCGCGGCCATCTGGAAGATAGGCAGGTACATGGCTATGACCAAGCCTCCGATGGAACCCCCAAGAAAAACCATAAGCAGTGGTTCCAACATGGAAGTGAGTGCGGCTACCGCCACATCCACCTCCTCATCATAGAAATCGGCAATCTTATTGAGCATCGTATCTAGGGCACCCGTTGCTTCACCGACCGATATCATCTGGATAACCATGCCCGGAAAAATGTCATTCTCGGATAGCGGTTCGGCAACGGTCTGTCCTTCGGCAATACTGCTTCGCACCTCAAGGATGATTTCCTCCAGTATCTTATTACCTGAGGTTCTGGCAACGACGTCCAAGGCGTCCAGTATGGGAACACCGCTCGTAATCATGGTCCCCAAGGTCCTTGTAAATCTTGCGACAGCTACTTTTTTGAGAAGATCTCCAAAAATGGGAAGCTTGAGAAATAGGTTATCCGTCGCCCTTCTTCCGCCGGCTGTTCCTCTGTATCGTTTGAAGGCATAGACTATCGCTCCAATACCAAGGCCGATCCAAATAAAATTGCCTTTCATGAACCGACTTAAGTCTGTCACAAATTGGGTCGGGCCGGGCAAAGCTGATCCGAAACTCGAAAACATCTCTTCAAAGACAGGAATTACAAAGATAAGGATAACCGCGATAACAATGATGGCGATGCACATCACGACAATCGGGTAGGTCATGGCCCCTTTGATTTGGGATTTGAGTTTTTCCGATTTTTCGATGTATTCCGCAAGACGCCGCAAAATGGTATCCAGAATACCGCCCAGTTCCCCGGCCGCTACGAGGTTGACATAAAGGTCATCAAAGACCTTCGGGTGTTTCCTCATGGCCTCGGCCAGGGTAGAGCCACCTTCCACGTCTCTTGTAATTTCTTTCAAGATTACTTTAAAGGTCGGATTCTCCGATTGTTCCGCCAGGATAGACAACCCCTGAACAAGAGGGAGGCCCGCATCGATCATCGTGGAAAACTGTCTCGTAAAAATGACCAAGTCTTTATTCTTGACCTTCGGTTGCATGAAAGACACGTTTGCGAATAAATCCTTGGGTTTGGGCTTAAGCTTCTTGACAGTGAAATTTCGTTTTCGAAGCTGGTTGAGAGCGATTTTCTCATTGCCTGCTTCCAATTCACCCTTGAGTTTTCGACCCTTTTTTGTTTCAGCAACCCATATGTATACCGGCATCTCTGCTCCTCCTCAGGCCATTTCCCTCATTAACGAGAATCGTTATTTTCGGCTCACCCATCGGAGATCCATAATATATGGCATGAAAGAAATTAAATGCGGTATGTTAGAGGAATAGATGCGGCATGTCAATATATTGTTTTTTCAAAGAATGCGCCCTGGATGAACCCTACACCGGTGAGGTGCCAATCCCGTTTGTTTTTTGATTAGAGCCATGTTTATTCTTGACAACCGACGCGTATTCAGTGATATATGGAGGGTTTAAGCATACAATCAAATAGAAAAGGAGGAAATTGCTGTGAGTGACGTTACTGCTCCCATGGGAGGAAAAGTGCTTGAAGTGAAGGTAAAGGTTGGGGACACGGTCAATGAAGGAGACGAAGTGTTCATCCTTGAAGCCATGAAAATGGAGTTACCCGTCGTGTCTCCCGCTTCCGGTGCCGTGAAGGAAATTAAATGCAATAAGGGCGATGCCGTAGAAGCCGAAGCCGTTTTGCTCGTACTGGAATAATTTCAGACAACCTATCCTTGGCTTCAAAATCCTATTTCTTGGAGGCTCCCCATGAAGCCGGAAGAAAAGATCAAGGAGCTAGAAAGAAGAAACACTGAAGCGGAGTTGGGTGGTGGTCAGGCACGCATCGCACAGCAGCATGCGAAAGGCAAGATGACCGCAAGAGAAAGGCTTGACACCCTCCTTGACAGAGGCAGCTTCCAAGAGATAGACAAATTTGTTGTCCATCGCTGTCACGATTTCGGAATGGAGAAGAAGAAGATTCCCGGTGACGGGGTGGTGACCGGATATGGTACGATTAAGGGACGAAGAGTCTTTGTTTTTTCGCAGGATTTTACCGTATTTGGCGGGTCGCTGAGCGGGCCGTTCGGAGAAAAGGTATGCAAAGTCATGGATCTCGCCCTTCAGAACGGGACACCCATCATCGGGTTGAACGATTCGGGAGGAGCCAGGATCCAGGAAGGAGTGAAAAGCCTCGGTAGCTACGGCGAGATCTTCAAAAGAAACGTCCGGGCTTCAGGGGTCATCCCCCAGATATCCGTGATTATGGGTCCCTGTGCGGGAGGAGCCGTCTATTCTCCCGCACTGACGGACTTCACCATCATGGTAAAAAAAACGAGCAACATGTTTATCACAGGCCCGCAGGTCATCAAGGAGGTCACCTCAGAAGAAGTGACTCCCGAAGAACTTGGGGGCGCTATTACCCACAACACGAAAAGCGGCGTTGCACATTTTGCAGAAGATTCCGATCAAGCCGCACTTGATACGGTCAGTGAACTCCTTGGTTTTCTGCCTCAAAACTTCAGAGAAAAGCCTCCGTCCGTTGATTGCACCGACGATCCTCACCGCACGGACAAATCCCTCAATTCCGTGGTCCCTGACAATCGTCGCATTCCTTACGACATGAAGTCGATCATCAACTCGGTTCTGGATCACAGTCAGTTTATGGAGGTCCATCAACGTTACGCGCCAAATATGGTCATCGGCTTTGGACGCCTCAATGGCCTTGTGGTGGGCGTTGTCGCCAATCAGCCCCTATTCCTTGCAGGGTGCCTCGATATCAATGCGTCCATAAAATGCGCAAGGTTCGTTCGCCTTTGTGATTGCTTCAATATCCCTTTGGTTACCTTTGTGGACGTACCGGGTTTCCTCCCCGGTATTAACCAGGAATACGGAGGGATTATCAAGCACGGGGCCAAAATCATTTATGCCTATTGTGAGGCTACGGTCCCCAAAATCACGGTCATCACCCGTAAGGCCTATGGTGGGGCCTATGATGTCATGTCCAGCAAACACCACGGGGGTGATATCAATTATGCCTATCCAGGTGCCGAGATAGCAGTCATGGGCGCCAGGGGTGCTGTCAATATAATCTTCCGTAATGAGATTACCGCGTCCGAAAACGGTCAATCAACCAGGGAAAGACTTATCGAAGAATATCGAACCGACTTCGCGACGGCCTTCAAGGCGGCGGAATTGGGTTACATCGATCAAATTATCTTACCGGAACAGACCCGCCCCCTTTTGATAAAAGCGCTCATGATGTTGCGGGACAAAAGGGAAACGATTCCGGCGCGCAGACATGGAAACATACCGCTTTAAGACTGCTTAACCTCCGAAAAAAGAAAAACCTCTCCCCCGAAAAGGGAAAGAGATTTTTCACAGAAGATATATTAACAGCCGGTCAGGCCTTTGCCTGCGCCTTCTTGACCGAACTGGATATGATCTTTCCGGACACCAACATCCCGACAAACAGCACCATGAGCACCACAAAGACGGCGATATA
>CAZXWJ010000036.1:0-26522 GCA_964644375.1 uncultured Desulfobacteraceae bacterium
CCCCCGCGTCCCGAACGCGGTGCTCTACCAGACTGAGCCACGTCCCGACAATCTGGAACTATACCCTATTGATTTCACACAAGCAAGTCAATTTTTTCACCCAGAGCCTCGATAAGACCTCTCATCAACCGTGCGGTGGCACCCCAAATAACCTCATCGTCATAGTGATAGGTCAGGCTCTCGTAGCTCCTGCCCCCGTATTCGACCCGATCTGTCTCCCTTGCCCAGGGACTCCCCGGAAGAAAAACCGTTAACGGAATGAGAAGAATTCGTTTGACCTCGAACAGATTGATAACGAAATCATAAGGAAAGGGAACACAACCCACGAAGGGATGAATCAGATAATTGGATGACAAGGTCCGAGCGTCATCCATCCGCCCCAGGACCGTTATATCTTCGGGATGGATCCCTATCTCTTCATGGGTTTCCCTGAGGGCGGTATCCTGAAAAGAACGATCCGCTCGCTCCACTCCCCCCCCGGGAAAAGAGATCTGCCCCTTGTGTTCGTCCACCCTGTTGGTTCTCTTGGTAAACAGGACCTTGAACTGCCCCCCGTCTCGCAAAAAGGGGATCAGGACGGCCGACTCCCTGTACTTTGCGTCCCGATTCTCAATGACAACAAGTTTTCTCCGGCTCAGCGCCTCCCGAATGATCATAGGTGTTTCGTTTTGCTCCACTTACAAATCGCCTCCAAGTCCTTGAAATCCATCAAATAATCCCCTGCAGGAGTGACGCGCAACGGACCACCACTGCTTTCAATCATCAGTTTTTCGTTTTCTTCGTTATTGCCTGGTGAATATTCCAGAGCCGTTGGTATCGGTTTAGGGTTTTGAAGCGGACTCAGGTAAGAGGTCCTACGGCTGGAAATATCCCCCGCAGATGTGATTCCAGCCAAAGGATCTATACCGAAATGGGCATGCCGTTGGCATGGGGGGAGGCCTTCTCGATCTCCGTCAGCATCTTCCCCGACCGGAACACCGTGACCTTGCCCGTGGACTCCGAAATGGTCAAAGCCAGAGACTCCGTAACCTGCGTTATAGCTGCAGCCGCCGCATGGCGGGCACCCAACCCCTGGGGCAAAGGGTCACCATGGTAAACCACATTGAGATACCGACCTGCAGCGAGTGCTACCCCGTCATCCCGGATGACAAAGGCACCGTCAATGGAAGAGAATTCCTTCAGACTTTCCAGCACCTGGGGCTCGGTGATGTTAAGGGCCTCTTCAGGGTGGCCCTTAAAGGGATTGAATACAAGTTGATGGGAAAATTTCAGGACCTTTTCGTGATCTCCCAGGACAAAAATGGTACCCACAGGCTTGCCTTCCCTGCCTTCATTGGCCAGCTGCAAAACAAAATCCAGAAGGGTTTCAAAAATTTCGGACCTCATTCGGGGAGGAAAGGTGAGGTCGCCTGCGCTGCCGAAAAGCTCCGATTCCAGATCCACTTCCACCAGCATAATGGTATCCAAGAAGCCCTGTTCAGGAACCCCGCCGACACAAACGATAACATCCCCGCTCTTGAGGAGTCCCTTGGACATAGCGGCAAGAAAACCTATCTTCAAGTAGCCTGTCCTAGTCAGTTTGACATCGGGTATCATCACCGGGTAGAGAGGAAAGGTTGCGGCCTTTTCCATGCAATCCTTTCTTTTCGTCAAAAGGATAATTCTTGAGTCGCTCTTGATTTTGGAAATGGGCACCAAGTCCCTGGTGCTGTCCATATAAACCAGAATGGCGTCCGCTTCAATTTTTTTGGCCATGGAAACGGCCTGTTTAATCACTATATTAGTCCATTTTACAGCCGCCACTCCCCTGGTCTTTTCAACGGCAGGGACGGTACTGTCTTCTTGGCGTACCAGAGACAGTTTCCCGGTTTCTCTTTTACCATCGCCTTTCATCGCCGGGCACCAAAATCGGGACATTTCATCATACCCTCGCCTGCCTTTCCGCCATGATAACGTATCCCTTATGTGCCTTTGTTACCATTGGACCCGCAAGATACGCCATCGGAATTGCAAACCTAAACGCTAAGAAGCTGAAAAAAAACCTGAGGCTGGAGTAAAACGGCAGGCGCTAAAATGGACACGGAACATTAACTCCCGTACATTTTCAGATATGCATCAAATTGGGCCTTTGTCTCTCCGTCGATCGGCGCCTTCTTGCCGTGAATCAAGATCGGCACCTTTTCCCTGTAAAGGTACGCTACAATTTCCCTGATCCCGGCGACGGCGTGGACGGGGATGCCGGTCCGATCCACAAAATCGCGAATGGCGTCGTCGCCCTTTTGTTCGAGAACAACGTGACCCTCGTCGTCAGTGACCGCCGTTGTTTGCTCCCGGTCAACGGCAATACCTATTCCGGCGATTTTGACATCGATGCAGCCGGCCTCCGCCTCCTTCCTGACGGTTTCCAGCAGGTCATACTTCGTGCGCATAGATGTGGCGACGTCATCGACCACAAACACCCGGCAACCGTCAAAAAATGTCCGATTCACAAGGAGACTGCCACCTTTACTTGCCTCCCCATGGGCCTTAGCTTCTTTCCGATCATAGTCGAACAGGAGGTCCTTACCATGGTTTGAGTAGAGCGCAATGGCGGTGGCAAGCGCAATGGCACTGCCCTTGTAAGAAGGGCCCAAGATGATATCCGATTCCGCTGCAATACCGCAATCCACCATCATGTCCGCGAAAAAAGCCCCCATTTTCATACTTAAACGGCCCGTTCGGAACATGCCCAGATTCACAAAATAGGGTGTAGGCCGACCGTCCTTCAGGACCAGATGCCTGTCAAAAAAAAGGGCTCCGGTCTCTGCCAAAATTTCTGCCAGTCTTTTTTTATAGTTTTCCATGGGTTGAATTTTACAGAAATTATCCGTCGACATCAATAGCAATCTTCATTGATCCCTACCCCGGAAATCCTGTCCCTTTCAACAGAGCTCAGGGCTGGCCACAAGTAGCGATCTTGACAAATGCCCCCAAAAAAGATATATATTTTGGAGTTGACCGAACCCAATGATCCATATGGAGGACTCATTATGGCTGAAGAAGAAGTCGGACGGATCGTCAAATTCTTTGTCAAACCCAGCGTGGCTGCCCTCGAAGTGACCAGCGGTACCATCAAACCGGGAGATACGCTCAGGTTCAAAGGCCATACCACGGATTTTACCGATGAAGTGGACAGGGTCGAGATAGACAATCAAGAGGTGCAAGAAGCCAAGGCAGGCGATCTAGTGGGAATTAAAGTTGCCGATAGAGTAAGAGAAAACGACAAGGTTTACAAGGTCGTGGAATAATTTCGAAGGCCCTTTAGGGCTTCCGGAATCAATTTTCGTATAAATTCCTCTCTTTCAAAGGAACTCATCCTGCAAAACTTCCCATAGGCGGAGTGATCCGGACTGAGAAGGGGCGTCCGGGCCTGTAACTCGGGTGCCCAATCATCGAAATGGCAAATCAGTTCTACGAGTGTGCGTTCCTCACCGGGATACCCTGACAACCATCCCAGCCTTTTCATGTACTCATAACGCAACCGATCGAGTAAAAACAGATAGCGGTCCATGACCGCTATTTTTTCCTTTGGGTTAAGTTCGTTAAATTCAAAACCTGAGCCCAGATTTTCAAGGGTCATGATCAGATCGAAAAGATAAAAGGTACCCTTGTCTTTTCCCTGGATGAGCACGGCCAGGGTCTTTTGCGATAGACCGGCACATCGGGTGTCCCGGCCGAACGCCTCCTGGAACTCACTCTTCCAGTTTCGGAAAGCCCTCCTGACAGCCATATCCAGTTTGGCCTCCTGAAGATCAACGACCTCGGACATGTTGTTTTCCCCGCCCGGTTTCCCTGGGTTCAAAGAGAAATCCGCATTTCACGCAGGCCTCTGCCCGGAGTTGCTTAAACCCGCATTCAGGACACATGGTAAAACTCTCAAGGGGTTCAATGCTGAAACATCTTTCAGGTCGTTTCGACTCCTCGAAAACATCCTGCGCTAAGATACCGACCTCACCACCGGCCTCTTGTATGGCCCTTGCGTATCGTCCGGCCTTTGCAAGGGGCATATTTTCCTTGAGTATGATGGGGGCACTTTGAATCATCCGGTCAATGGTGCGAGCGGATACCCCCAGTTTGGCCATTCCATTGTGAAAGGCCTCTTGACTTTCGATTAAGTTCAGAAAAACAACACGGTACTTCTTATCCATGCACGAATGTCTTTCTCTTTCCTTTACCCCTGAATCATATCAAGATAGGAGATTCAGAGACAAGAACTCTTTTCCCCGCGGTATTTCGACATTCAGGAGAAAGCCGGGAAAATGGCGACTCCACCATCGGATCATTTCAGGCAGGCTTCGACAAAACCAAAAAACAGGGGGCTGGGTTTTTCCATTCTAGATTTCAGTTCCGGGTGGGCCTGGGTAGACACAAAATACCTGAGATTCGGCAATTCGATGAACTCCACCAGCCTCCCGTCTCTGGAGCAGGCCGAAAACACCATGCCGTTCTCGGTGATGGTCTTATGATATTTGGGATTGACTTCGTATCTGTGGCGATGCCTTTCAGAAATCTCCTGGGACTGATAGAGGGCATGGACCACAGTCCCTTCTTTAACGACTGCTGTGTAGGCCCCCAATCTCATGGTGCCACCCTTTTCATGCACATTTATCTGTTCCGGCAGGATATCGATGACGGGATGGGGCGTATGAGGGTCCATTTCTGTAGAATTTGCTCCGTCGAGCCCACACACATGCCTCGCATACTCAATAACCGCAACCTGAAGTCCCAGGCAAAGCCCCAGAAAAGGGATATCACGTTCCCGCACCCTTCGAATAACGTCGATCTTTCCCTCCGCGCCCCGGGCCCCGAAACCACCCGGGACAACCACGCCATCGACCTCGTTCAAAAAAGACGCATCGTTCAAATCCGTTGTATCCACCCATCTGAGATTGATTTTGCAACCCAGGTGAGCTGCGCAATGGTTGAAGGATTCGATAATCGAGGCGTAGGAATCTTCCAACCGAGTATATTTACCGCACATGGCCACAGTAATTTCTCGCGTGGGTTTCCGGATATTCTCGATAAACTCCTTCCACCTTCTCAGATCAGGAGGACTGTAGATATTCAATTTCTTGTGAAGGATGCCTACCAATCCCTCTTTCTCATAGATGACCGGTATCTCATAGATATCTTCCACATCAAGCCCTGTGATCACGGCCTCCGGCTCCACATCGCAGAAACTGGAGATCTTGCCCTTGATTTCCCGGGTCAAAAAATGGGAGCACCGGCCGATGATCACATCGGGGAAGATGCCCCTCTGTTTAAGCAGATTTACGCTCTGCTGCGTGGGTTTGGACTTTTGTTCATTGACGCCGTAAGGGATGGGGACATAGGTAAGATGGATATACGCGATATTTTCTCTGCCCACATCCTCCTTCATCTGCCTCATGGCTTCCAGGAAGAGCTCATTTTCGATATCCCCGACCGTCCCCCCAATCTCGACAATGACGAGATCGGCCGATTCCTGTTGGGCGATATCAAAAATATGAGCCTTGATTACATTCGTAACGTGTGGAATGTACTGGACAGTTTTTCCAAGGTAATCCCCCCTGCGCTCCTTCTTCCTGACCATGTCAAAAACTTTCCCCATGGTCAAATTCCAATGCGACTGACAGGTCACCCCCAAAAAACGTTCATAGTGGCCGAAGTCCATATCCACTTCACCACCGTCATCCAGAACAAAGACCTCTCCGTGTTCAAAGGGATTCATGGTCCCCGGATCGACATTGAGATACCCGTCACATTTAATGGGGACGATTTTTAGCTTGGACGAAAGAAGATGGCCTATTGAAGCGGCGGCGATTCCTTTACCCAGCCCTGAAAGGACGCCTCCGGTGACAATGATATACTTAGTGGGCATAGTTATAATAATTCCGTTATCGTTTTTTTACAAAAAAAACTAGCCGCATTCCCACCATTAGTCAAGATGAAATCTCCATCAATGATCATACCACGGTCTTGGGAAGTTATCCAAAAGCAAGACATCCACTTGAAACCCCTAGGTATTTTGATCATTTCAGAACATTTAAAGACACAACATGTGATACCTCCAAAACCTGGCACTACCATATATTGTTTTTTGTATTGACAGGCAGGTCCATGCGCCCTATAGTATTAAATATACAATTCATTTCGTTTACCGCCCTTGGCGAGGAATCTCAGGAGATGTTGCAAGAAAAAATACTTGTTGTTGATGACGAAAGACTTCTTACGGATCTCATGTCGGAATCCCTCCAGATTGTAGGTCACTACAATGTAGAGCAGGCCGCAAATGGAAAGGAGGGATTGGACAAATACAAAGATTTCCTCCCCGACCTTGTCCTGATGGATATTGAGATGCCCGTGATGGACGGTTATGAGTCATCTCGTAAGATCAAATCATTCGACCCAAAGGCCAGAATCCTCGTGTTGACGGGAAATCCCTCCGATTTAAGGGCACGCAAGACTCTGAAGGAAGGGATTGCATTGACCCTCCTCGAAAAACCGGTAAGACTGAGGGAATTAAACCGGATCATTCGGGAGAATCTTTCTGCGTAAAGTGCGGAATGACACATCTCACCCTCCAATGACAGAAAAAACCAACCATGGGAAGGCTAATTCGCGGTCTCGTGATCGGATGGTTCCGGGACGTGACGGCTCTTTTGATAGATTATGACTTCTATTATCGCCATAGTAGGACGCCCTAATGTGGGGAAATCGACCCTTTTCAATCGTCTTTCGCGATCAAAGGGCGCCCTTGTCGATAATCGGCCCGGCGTCACCAGAGATCGGCTCTATGCGTCCATCACTTGGGAGGGAAAGGCATTCATCGGCATTGATACCGGGGGCTATGATGAGCCGAATGATGAACCCTTACTTGATCTGGTCAGACGCCAGGTAACCCATGCCATAGAAGAGGCCGACAGAATCATCTTCATGGTGGACGGCCGTCAGGGAATCATGCCCGGCGATGAAGACATGGCGGATATCCTCAGGCGTTCCCGAAAAGAAATCTTTCTTGCCGTCAACAAAGTGGACGGCCCGGAACACGATAGCCTGACTGCAGACTTCTACAAGCTGGGGTTAGGAAATATTCATCCCTTTTCAGCCGCACATGGCTACGGGTTGAAGTCCCTGATGGGGGAAGTGCTAAAGAATCTGCCTTCGGGTGATTTTCCTGAAGAAGACAAAGACGACATCCGGGTCGCCATTGTAGGCAGACCCAATGTGGGAAAATCATCGCTTATCAATCGCGTGCTGGGTTCAGACCGACTGCTGGTCAGCGAATTGCCCGGTACGACTCGCGATTCAGTCGACACCCATTTTACTTGGCAAGACAAGGCCTACGTGTTGATTGACACGGCTGGTTTGCGCAGGAAAGCGCGCGTCAAAGAAAAAATCGACAAATTTTCCATGATCAAAGCCATTAGGAGCCTTGATCGGTGTCATGTCGCCGTCATTGTGATGGACGCATCCGACGGCATCGTGGATCAGGATGCCAGGATTTGTGGTTACGCCCTTGAACGAGGCAGGGGAATCATCCTGGCGTTCAACAAATGGGATCTGGTTAAAAACAATCCAGGACTGAAGAAGCGCCTGGACAATGAGGCTGAAAGGCACCTGCGATTTATGTCTTTTGCTCCGAGGCTCAACCTTTCGGCCCTTACCGGCGAAAGGGTCCGGAAGCTTTTTGAAAAAATCGGCCTCCTTTACGGACAGTATTCCCACCGGGTCGGCACAGGATCGGTGAACAAGGCCATAGACCAAATGGTCAAGATAAAACCGCCGACTCAAACAGGAAAAGGCCGACTCAAATTTTATTATGCCACGCAGACCGGGATCAAACCTCCGACCTTCGTGGTCTTTGTCAACAAGCCCGAGATGGTTCATTTTTCTTACAGACGGTTTATGGTCAACCAGTTTCGGGAGCACTTCGGGCTAAATCATACACCTATCAAGATTGTCTTCAGAAAGAAGGAATGAAAATTTACATAGAACCATGTTTTCCATGTTAAAACACCTAGAAGTATCTTTGGTTCTTGAAAATGATTTCTACACGACGATTTTTCTCTCTGCCCTCAGGCGTGTCATTGGTACTCGCGGGGTGAGACGCACCATAACCTGCAAGGGCCATATAGGCGGAGGAAAGATTTTTTTCGCTGACAAGATAATCCATGAGATTGTATGCACGAGCCAATGACAATTCGTCGTTGGAGGGGTACTGCGCGGTATGTATCGGGACACTGTCCGTATGTCCGTCCATGTAGATTTGATAGGTCGAAGTGTTTATGAATTTAGAAACCCGAGCCAGAACGGGTTTCATTTCCTCCCTTATCTCGGCGCCGCCCGGTCGGAACAAAAGTTGATGCCCGAAAATCAGCTTGAATCCCCCCTTGAACTCTTCGACCACAAGTGTGCTTCCCATTTCTTTGAGAAACGGTTGGTCCTCCGAGGAAACGAATTCTTCATTGGGATCGTCGGCCTTGCGCATGACCAGAGCATCCTTCAGCTTTTCATTGAGGTCATGAATCAGTGTCTCTTTCGGTCTGTAGATTTCTCCATATTCCTTGAAATAGAGGATACCACTGCTGCTCGTGTAGTTATGAAAAAGGCTCTTGAGAGTCATGTCATCCATCGTCGACATGGAAAGAAGAAGGACGAAGAAAGTGAGCAGCAGGGTGGACAGGTCCGAAAAGGTGACCATCCACCCCGGCGTGCCCTTTTTTTCTTCGGGCGCACCTTTTCCCTTGTCATGACTCATTGGCGTTCCCCGGAACCTTAAAAAGAAAGCCTTTAAAATCGAGGAGGCTGTCTTTCTTTGGTTTTCTCAGGCGATAGGGCAAAGCCTCCCGATAATCCAGGATAATTTCCACCTGTCGGCTCATTTCGTTTTTTCTCTTCGAACTTCCTTTTCGTACTGCATTTGTTCCAAATCCGTGGGCTACCATTCTTTTTTGCGGGATACCTGAATGGTCGTGGAAAAATTTAAAGACTGAGAAGGCCCTCTGAGCTGATAGTTTCATCCCCATTTTGAGTGGTTTCTGATCAAATGTTGTCTCGGAGTTGGCACAAAATCCGCGAAGCTCTATCATGCAGGGGCCGTTTTGTAAGGCCTGTCCCACTTCTTTCAGAAACACTGATCTTTCGGGATTGACCTTACTCGATCCGTGTTCGAAAAGGACCTTATCATCAATCCGGACAATGATCCGTTCCGTATCTCTGATCACATGAACCTCGGGTTCCAATGCATTTTTCAAAACAAGATTTCGCATTTTCTCAAAATCAATGCTCTCTTGTCGCATGGGGGAAGAACCGAGAGTAATATTCGCTCCTTCGGGATTCCCTATGATGGAATGTCCGCCGGGTTTAAATCCAAAGGCTCCCGTCAAAGAGTTGAGTGCCACCATCCTCTTGTCGTCTGCGATAACGGACATACTTAAAAGCAGGACAAAAAAGGTCAACAAGAGAATCATGAGATCAGTATAAGTGGTCATCCAGGCGTTGGTGTCCACGGCAGGCTTTTTCAGCTTTTTTCCTTTCGGCACGTGTCGGAACCCTCGCTGGTTCGGATTGAGTCAATATTTTGTCAACGTGTGTCAAGATCACACACGTCGGCCCGTCTTCCGACCGGCGATAAAAGAGATTTTCGCACTGACATCCCCTTTTTCGATCAATCCGGCCGTCCTTCCCAAGGCTTTTAAATCACCCTAGTTATCCAGCAAAACCTGTGCCAACGGTATTCCACACAAGGTCATCATCAAGGCATCATGCTCCCTTCTGTTCCCAAGAGGAATCGGCTCATGAAAATAACATTGTTGAAAAGGTTCCGGGGAATTTAAAGCAATTTCTTAAAGTCATGGATCAAAAAGAAATACAGATCGAGGCCCCCTGATGAGACCTGAAGCGTGATGGGGATATTTGCTCAGCAGGAAAGGCCAAGCAATTCTGATGCATTACCGCCAGCAATCCGCTGCAGGGTCTGTGAAGACAGGCCGGCGACCCTCATTTCCTGCAGATACCTTTCCGGACTTAGAAGAGGGTAGTCGGAACCGAAGAGTATCCTGGCTTCTCCGATGGTTTCGCAGGCGACCCTGTAAATATCCGGGAAATAAAGATAGGGTGAGGCAGCCGTATCAAACCAGGTATTTTGAAGCACTCTCTTGACTTCCTTTTTCATTAGTCCAAAAAAGAAAAGTCCACCTCCCCAATGTGCCAGGACAAATTTATTGTCGGGATAGGCCTTAAGCAGCAGGTAAAGCTGCCTTAGCGTCATGGGGGCTTTTCCCGGGTATGGGTGTCCTACCGGTTCGTTGCAATGAAGGAGAACAGGGACATCGAATTGAACCCCCACTTCCATCACATCTTTTAATCCCGCGATGTCTTTCTCTGTAAAGTCTGACCCATAAAGGGCAAGCTCCCCTATTCCAGAAAGGCCTGATTCAATGCACCGTTGTGCCTCCTCTGCCGCGACCGGTGAACGGGGGGAAAAACAGCAGAAACCGATGAATCTGTCAGGATATTCTCTAACCGCCTCTATGACATAATCATTGTGTCTTCGAAAATTCGCTTCTTTACTCCAGGGAAAGCCGAAAACCACCGCCTTATCAACGCCCGTCTCATCCATATTTTTTAGCAAGTCTCTTTTTCCGACGAGGTTTGAAGAGGCGGCGCTGTAAAGTTCCTCGAAAGCGGGTTCGTCAGAGAAAAATTTTTCTCTGGCGGATCTGAAGAATTGCGGGAAAATATGGGTATGAAAATCAATGACCATCATATGATCTCCTTCAGGGATTCTTCCAAGACGCCCGGTCGATAACCCACGTGTTTGGCCACGATATTTCCTTCTCTGTTAATCACGAACATGGTGGGGATCGGCATATCTCCGCCTTCGAAGAAAGCCAAGGCCACTTTGCTGTTCGCCCTCAGAATTCTGTAATTGATTTGATATCTTTCCTTGAAGGCCATAAGAGCATGATTACTCGTTTTTTCGAGATGATCCATGGAGATTCCCAGGACAACCAATCCTTTGTTCCGGTATTTTTTTTGAAGTTCAACCAGCTCTGGAATGGACTTCCGGCAAGGCGGACACCAGGTAGCCCAAAAGTCCACCAGGACAACCTTCCCTTTCAAATGATCAAGGGAAACACCCTCCCCGGAAAGGTTTTTGAGGGAAAAATTCGGTGCGACGCGAAAGGCCTCCCCCTCCTTTTCGCAGCCACTGACCACAAAAGACACAGAAAGGGCGGTCATAAGAAAGAATACCTTCAAAAAATGAAAATTCATCGCTCCTCCTTCATCGTTTCATCAATGAATCACGGATCGAACCTTGCTCAAATGCTGGGGTTGACATGTAAGGCTACACACGAAAACGCACTATTCAGTTTTCATCCAGAGCTGAATGCGTTTCAAATGGCTCACCAAATACACCTTATGCAAATCGAGCGCCAATAGACTCCATCTACAAACGATAAATCTGTAGCCCCATGGAAAACAGCCTTTTGGGGAACTTACAGGAAAACCTTAAATCTTGTAAGGGACAAAAGAGTTACCCTCTTTACGCAAATGGCGTATAATAAAATATATAGGATATGTTAGCCATATTTAATTCATTTACAAGAGATAGGGAAATCTCTTTTCATGGATAAGAGAACAGCCAAGCTGTGTTTTCCTTTTTTCATCCTGCTTTTTCTTCCGATTTTGGTGGTATCTTCGAAAATGAGCATTGCGGAACCCCTGTTCAAAAAAACCTCCCGCTCCCCCATCCTGGCCGGAACCTGGTACCCTGCAACCCGGAACACCTTGCACCGCAGCATTGAAGGATATCTGGCGCAGGCCAGGCAAACGTCCCTCGACGGAAACCTCAAGGGGCTTCTCGTGCCCCATGCCGGCCACAAGTACTCCGGGCGGGTGGCCGCTTCCGCATACAGCCTTCTGAAGGGTTCGAATTTCAAAAGAATCATCCTGATAGGACCCAGCCACCGAATCCCTTTCAGCGGGGTCTCGGTCAACCTGCAATCGTCCTACGAGACACCTCTGGGAACCGTCCCCGTCGATCGATCCCTGGCCAAAAGACTGATTGAAACCAGCGCCGAAATCAGATGCATCCCTAAGGCTCATGCCCATGAGCACGCGCTCGAAATCCAAATCCCGTTTCTGCAAACTGTACTCAAAAATTTTCAGATCGTCCCCCTTTTATTGGGCCAACAGGATATGAAAACCTGCCATCACCTCGCCCGCAGTCTTATCAGGGCACTGGGTTCCACAAAAGAAACGCTCTTCCTGGCCAGTACCGACCTCTCCCATTTTCATCCAGCCAAGCAGGCCGAGAGGCTCGATCACCTGTTCATTGAACGCATAAAGGCTTTTGATACCACAGGACTCTCGAGATCCCTCGCCTCCCGGAATTGCGAGGCATGCGGCGGGGGGGCGGTCATGACGGTCATGCTGGCGGTCAAAAAGAGGGGAGCAAACCGATCCGTCGTTCTGGACTATGCCCACTCCGGTCACGTCACCGGCGATTTTGAACGGGTTGTGGGGTACTTGTCCGCCGCTTTTATCGAATCCGAGTAAGTACCTTGTTCCTTTTTCTTGAAGGCTCGAAATATGCTGAATTCCTATTATCAACCTGCACCTGCAAGGATGGCTCATACTTTTACAGCCTGTAAAGGATGCTGACATCCCCCTACGTTTCCCTTGGAGTCTTTCTCCCCTCTGAAAGGGTAGATTTATCAGCATATTCGAAATCTTAGAACCTCAAAAAAGCGTTTTGACCTCTTGGTATACCTATTGCTTTTGTGTAAGGGTTCGGAACCGGATTCGAAAAAACAGATAAGGGGTTTAGTTTAGCAGGGGCAACTCAATACAGGCTTGCACCGGCTGCGTGATCGCTATTCAGTTGCCGCTGTTGTTTATTTTTGCCTGGAAAAGGCGAAAAAGTGATCTATCTTTTCGTATATTAATAATTTTTCGAAAGGGGGAAACAATGCAGCACGCTATGTCACAAGAAGCATTCAATAGCGCAGACTATTTCCTGGATCGCAACATTCGACAGGGAAGAGGGCATAAAGTCGCGATTTATACCGATCACCGGAACTACACCTACAACGACATGCAAAAGATGGCGAACAAAACGGCCAATGGCCTTCGTAGCATTGGAGTAGGCATCGAGGACCGCGTGATGATTCTCATGCTCGACGTGCCTCAGTTCTGGGCCATTTTTTGGGGAACGGTCAAAATCGGTGCCATCCCCATTCCCATCAATACCATGCTCACACCCGAAGACTACGAATTTTATCTCAACGACAGCCGTGCACGCCTTCTTGTCCTGTCCGAGGAACTCCTCCCCCTCGTGACCCAAATCAAAGGAGACCTCCCCTACCTGCGGGATCTCGTCGTGATTTCAGAGACCGAAGGGGCGCACATCCCATTCAAACAACGTTATAAAAACGCGCCTTCATCGGTAAAGGTCGCCGCGACCACTAGGGATGATGTCGGTTTCTGGCTGTACAGTTCCGGATCCACGGGTGCGCCCAAGGGTGCTATTCATTCCCAGTATGACATGGTGGTCTGCTGCAAGGGCTTTGGGGATAACATCCTTAAGCTTACGGAAGATGACATTTGTTTTTCATCCGCGAGACTGTTTTTCGCCTACGGTCTTGGCAACAGCATGTACTTTCCCATGCACGCCGGGGCCTCCGTGGTCCTCAGCGCGGCTCCCCCCAAACCCGAAGGCGTGTTGAACACCCTGAAAAAATATAAGCCCACGATCTACTTCGGCGTTCCTACCCTCTACGGACAGATCCTGGCCTACCAGGAAAAATTAGACAAAGAAACCGGAGTCACGCCCGATCCCAACGCCGATCACGCCTTTTCCTCGGTCAGGATCTGTGTCTCTGCCGGGGAGGCCCTGCCGTCGGAGATCTTTCATCGTTTCAAGGATCGTTACGGACTTGAAATTCTTGACTGCATCGGCTCTACCGAAATGGCCCATATGTTCATAGCCAACAGGCCGGGAGATGTAAAACCGGGATCCACAGGAAAACCTGTGCCGGGTTATGAGTTGAAAATTGTCGACGATGAGGGCAATGAGCTGCCCCAGGGAGAAATCGGAACCCTTATGGTCAAGGGCGACAGCGCGGCGCAGTTTTACTGGAGAAAACGCGAGAAATCGCGTCAGACCATGGTCGGTGAATGGATCAACACCGGAGACAAGTACTATATTGACGATGAAGGATACTACCACGCGGCGGGTCGATCCGATGACATGCTCAAAGTGGGAGGAATATGGGTCTCACCGGTGGAGGTTGAAAGCTGCCTGATAGAGCACCCGGGCGTTTTTGAATGTGCCGTGGTGGGACACGTGGATGACAAGTTTCTGGTCAAGCCCAAGGCCTTTGTCGTGCTCAACGACAAATACAAGCCTGGCAAAAAACTGGAAGAGGAGCTCAAGAAGTGGGTTTTGGACAGGATGGCGAAATTCAAATATCCCAGGTGGATCGAATTTTTGGATGCACTGCCCAAGAGCGCCACGGGAAAGATCCAGCGATTTAAACTTCGCCAGGACTGAACAGGGCAACCTTGACACGGTAAAATGTCTCCTACCAAAAAATTAAATTGAAATCCGCGGGTCTCAACCAAGCACTATCGTCAACATCTCCTTGAGGCCTGCGGATTATAAAATTCACGGTTCAGTGCCAAAAACACTAACTTACCATCCAATGTATTTATTTTTCCTATTTTACACAATTTTTCACAACCTGACAGGAAGAGAACGGAACCATTCCAGTACCGAGAACGCCGAACCAGGCCTCAGCCTATGACAGGGAGGAAATGATGGATGCAAACTTACGCATGAACATCGAGGAGATGAAGCGGCTCTATCCGGAAAAATTTGCTTCTGAGGACAAAATCTTCAGCCATATCCACCGTGGCGACAGAATTTTCATAGGCACCGCCTGCGGAGAACCTCAATACCTTGTTCAGGCCCTGATCCAATACGTCTCCTCCCATCCAAAGGCATTTTTTGATGCGGAGGTCTTCCATGTGATGACTCTCGGAGTTGCCCCCTACACGGATGAAAAGTTCCAACACAATTTCAGGCACAATTCCTTTTTTATCGGGAAAAACACGAGGGGTCCCGTGAACGAGGGGCTGGCCGACTACACGCCCGTGTCTCTTTCGGAAGTTCCGGCGCTTTTTCGACGTAAACTGGTTCCCCTGGATGTTGCCCTCGTTCAGACATCTCCCCCGGATATTCACGGATACATGAGCCTCGGCATCAGTGTAGACATTGCAAAGGCCGCCGTGGAGAATGCATCGAGGGTCATTGTTCAGGTGAATGCAAACATGCCCAGGGTGCACGGGGACACCTTCGTCAACATCAAAGATGTGGATTTTATCATCCCCCACGATGAACCCCTGCTGGAATACAAAGAGGAGGTCTCCTCCGAAATCTCCCAGGGGATTGGAAAATATGTGTCCCGCATTGTCGAAGACGGCGATACCATTCAGGTGGGTTATGGAAATATACCGAACGCAATATTATTGAATCTCCGACATAAAAAGCACCTGGGTGTACACACTGAATTATTGGGACCCGGCATTATTCAGCTCATGAAGGACGGGGTTATCGACAATTCGAACAAGGCCCTGAATCCGGGAAAGACCGTGGCCACCTTCTGCATGGGAGAAAAGGAGACTTACGAATACATCCACAACAACCCCAGCATAGAATTTCGACCTATTGATTTCACGAACAATCCCCTTGTGATCGCCCGAAGCAAGCATATTACCACCATCAACAGTTGTCTCCAAGTCGATCTCACGGGACAGGCCACGGCGGAATCTATCGGAAAGACGTTTTTCAGTGGGGTTGGGGGCCAGAGAGACTTCATGCGAGGGGCGGTTCTGGCGGGAGGAAAGACCATACTCGTTCTTCAATCGACGGCCAATAACGGACAAATTTCCAGGATTGTCCCTCTTCTGCCCGAGGGCTCAGGGGTGACACTCGGCAGGGGAGAGATCCACTATTTGGTCACTGAATACGGGATCGCCTATCTTCACGGGAAAAACATCAGAGAATGTGCCATGCAATTGATCACCATTGCCCACCCCGATTTCAGGTCCTGGCTTGTAGAAGAAGCGAAGAATCTTAACCTCATCTACAAGGATCAGAAGTTCATTCCCGGGAAAAGAGGTGAATATCCCGAAGAGCTGGAGACCTACAGGACGACAAAAACCGGTCTTGAAGTCTTCTTCAGGCCCATCAAGATCAGTGATGAACCCCTGCTCAAGGATCTTTTCTATTCTCTGTCCGACGAGAGCATGTACAGGAGATTCATATCGCCCCGAAGGGATGTACCTCACAGGCAATTGCAGGAATTCGTGGTAATTGACTACACCAAAGAAACGGCCATTCTCGCCGCAATCAAAACCGATGAGAAAGAAGAAATCGTGGGCATGGGACAATACAGTATCAACCGGGATGCGCACACGGCCGAAGTCGCCTTTGTCGTGACCGACGAATACCAGGATCGAGGCATTGGCTTCCAACTGCTGTCATATTTATCTTATCTGGCTCAAAAACAGGGACTCCTCGGCTTTACGGCCGAAGTGCTCATGGAAAACCAGCCCATGCTCCATGTCTTTGAAAAAGCGGGTTTTGATATCAAGAAAAAGAGCTCCACCGGCATATGGGAGTTAAAAATGACATTTCGCCACCGGGCGTCCTGAGAAGGGACATTCCGTTTTTGTTCGATATCTTACGGCCTGTCTGCTCCGCGAATCTCTTGGTATCAAGCCCAGACCCATCGTCCTCACAGCATCTGATAGGGGTCCACATCCATGGTCAGGTGCACATCGCTCTTTCGCATTATTTTCTTTGAACGATCATCCATTCTCTTAAGAAAATAGTGAAGGAGTCCCGATTCCTTGCTCTTGACAAGGATCTGCCAGCGATACTTACCTTTTAATTTCGACAAGGGGGCCTCTGTGGGGCCCAAAATCAATACCTCTTTCCCTTTTTTGGGCCATTTTCCCAGAAGTTCAACCATGTCACGACCGACTTGATGGGCCTTGTTTTCTGTTTCTTTCTGATCGATACCCTGAAACCTGAGACAGGCCAGGTAGGAGAAGGGAGGATACCCCAATGGCTCCCGCAATGCCTTCTCATGCTGAAAAAAAGTCGCATAGTCATGGTCTTGGGCCGTAGTGATTGCATAATGCGCGGGGTTAAAGGTCTGAACGATCACCGTGCCTTTCTCTTCACCTCGACCGGCCCTGCCCGCCACTTGAGAGAGAAGCTGGAAGGTCCTTTCGCCAGCCCTGAAATCAGGAAAACCCAGAGAGAAATCCGCAGCGATCACGCCGACAAGGGTGACGTTCGGAAAGTCATATCCCTTGGTGATCATCTGGGTCCCGACCAGGACATCCACTTCCTTAGCTGAAAAAGACTTCAATATCCGGAGGGCATAACCTTTTCTGCGGGTGCTGTCCCTGTCCATTCGTACGATGCGTTTATCAGGATACATCGCCTCAAGTTCATGTTCGAGTCGCTCCGTCCCAAACCCGTAGGCCCTCATACCCTCCTTTTTACAATAGGGGCAGATCTTTTGGGGCCGGGACTGAAATCCGCAGTAATGGCAGACCAATCGGTTTTGTTTGAGGTGGTACGTCAAGGCCAGATCACAGTTGGGACACCGAACCCATTGCCCGCAAAAGCGGCATAAATGGACACGATCAAAGCCCCGCCTATTGAGAAACAAAATGGCCTGTTTGCCCCTCGCCAGGTGTCTGTCAAGGGCCTCCTTTAATTCCGGGCTGATACTGCTCTCCTTCTTTCCCTCCTCTTTTACTTTTTTCATATCGATGGTCCGGACATCGGGCAAGGGCCGGTTTTCAATGCGATTGGGCATGGTAAGCAACCGGTACCTGCCGGTGTCGGCATTCTGAAAAGACTGGACCGACGGCGTACCAGAACCGAGAATCACCAAGGCCTTTTCGATTCGCCCTCTGACCACGGCAGCGTCTCTTGCTTGATAGCGAGGCGACTCCTCCTGTTTATAGGAGGAGTCGTGCTCTTCATCAACAATAATAAGCCCGAGTTCCGGCAGGGGGGCGAAGAGTGCCGACCGAGCCCCAATGACCAGATCCACTTCTCCTCTCGCCATGCGGCGCCACTCATCGTGTCGCTCCCCTCGGCCAAGTCCACTGTGATAGAGGGCTAGACGCTCTCCCAGGCGGGACCGGAACAAGCCTTCCATATAAAAGGCCAGGGCAATTTCCGGGACCATCAGAATACTCCGCCGCCCGGACCGGATGGCCTGCTCAACGGCCCGAAAGTAGACCTCCGTCTTTCCGCTCCCGGTTACACCGTGGAGAAGATATGTCGAAAAGCCTCCCCTTCGAAGACGCCCGTCAATAACCTTCATGACGGCCTGCTGCTGGGGGTAGAGTTGTTCGGGGACAGGTGAAGGCAAAAGGATATTTCCAGTAGGGCTTCGATAGACGGTTTTTTCATAGATTTCCAGCAATCCCTTGTTCGACCATTTGCGAACCAGGTAGGTGCCATTGGAAAATTCGGCCCGCACCTCACTCAAGAGCACGCCTGAGGGAGCGGAGACTCTCAGCAAAAAGGCTTCCTCATTCCCCGCCGTAAGGGAACGGGTTCTGCCCTCGAAAAAGCGTTCAAAGTCCAGGTCCTTCCGGACCCGCACGAATTTTCGGACAAGAGGACCCGTGGCAGCCTTCTGTTTCCTGTTTTCAATGTCCAGCCACCCCTTTTTTTTAAAGTCTGAAACAAGGTTGAGAGAAGCGGGTATTTTCTTACCGGGATGATCTTTGAACCATTGAAGCTGTCTTCTTTCATTCGAATGAATGGAAAGCAGGGCCAGGATTTCTTCGCCCTTTTTCGTCAATTTCCCTGTCTTAAAGGACCTGGCGTTCAGCCCTCCCGGCAAAGCGGCCTGGATAAAGCAGCCGATAGGATAGAGATAATAATCGGCCAGCCATTGAAAAAATGAGACCATAATTTCATGAAACAGCGGCTCCGAATCCAAGACTTCCAATATGGGTTTAAGGTCCTGCCCCCCGGTCTCCGGTTCCTTCCCGAGGATATAGCCGGTTGTCTTCTGATTGCCGAAGGGAACCCGAACCCTGATACCGGTCATCACCGTGTCTATCAGGTGATCGGGAATGGTATAGAGATAGGTCTCGTCTACCGGCAGAACCACGGCGACTCTGAGGCAGGATTTTTTCTTCGTGTTCAATGGACCAAACCAATGGTTTTTGGGGACCGAGAATTATCGGTACTTTTCTTCGAAAGCCTTGAGTATACTCCTGAGCCGTTCCTTTTCTGAAGGCATGAGCGCTTCTTCAGTGCCCTTGGAGGGAGGGCTCCCCGAAAGGGCCCAATTCTCCGTAACCGGAACCGGAACCTTGAACAGGGTCTTCGCGATCGGCGCATTGGCCTTCAGATCGAGGACATTGGAGACCCGACTAAAACCGTTGGTTTGAGTGTAGGCAATCTGGAAGGGATACCAGCTATTTACTACCTTTCGGTAGTCCCGGAAGGCCACCGTAACCCCTACCGCACCATCCTCCGCTGGCAGGCTATAGGTCAGGAGAACGGGAAGGAATCTTTTCTTCTCAATATACACCTTCGGTTTTTCATTTGCCTTATCGCCGATCCGGTAAGCAACGATGCCGTCGACCCTGGTAAAGGTCACCGTCTGAAGATCGATTCCCATGGCTGCGAAAAGCCCCGCCAAACGGCCCCGGGTACCGGCCATCAGCAATTTTTGATATCGCCGATCCGAAAAAATCTCTCTATCCCCCGAATCATCAAGTCTCTCAGAGCGAAAGCCATCGGGAGATTGCATCCAGATCATCTCTCTATAAGCGACCTCCGTTCCTTCATATTCACGGGTGTTCTGCCGAACCGACTGTTCAATGATAACGGTCTTGAAAACTGAAAAATTTTTCGCCGTAAACTCAAGGATCTGCTCTGCAGGCATCACGTACCCCTGAGCGTTGTGAGCCGCCACCAGACACAGTATCACGCCCAGCAATACTTCCCGAGCGCGCCCCTTGAGTTTCTCTTTATGAAATTTTGAAAACCACCACATTTTCCGCCTTTCGTAACCGCCCTGACACAAAAATCGATACATGCTCAATGAGCTCTCCGCATCATTTGCACGGGTGTTACGGTTCAGTTTGCGAAGGCTTCATTTCCTCCAGCATTTCTTCTCTCACCCGCCCCATCAATTGATCCACCTGTCTCTTACCATATTCGTTCAGGGGTATCGGGTCACAAATCTCCATACGTATATCGCCGCCGCTAATTCTCATGCTACCCTTTCGGACGATATTGCGACTGTTGAGGATAACGATCGGCACGATATCGCACCCGGACTTGACAGCCAGATGAAACCCTCCCTTTTTGAATACCTGGAGATGTCCGTCCTTGCTCCTCGTTCCCTCCGGAAAAATGAGTACGGACGCGCCCTGCTTTATCTTTTCAGCGGCCATGTTCATACTTTTGATCGCTTTTCTCGGATCTCCTCGATCTATAGCGATATACCCGGCTCTTTTCATGGCCCAACCGAACAAAGGAATCTTCATGAGTTCCTGCTTGAGGATAAACTTAAAATCCACCGGAAGGAAAGCGAGGAGAGTGAAGATATCGAAGGCACTTTGATGGTTGACCATATAAATACACGGCACGTCTATATCCACATTCTCCAGTCCGCCGACCGTGACCCCGACTCCGCAGACGCGGAGTACGACCCTTGCCCAGGGTCTGGCGGCATAAAAATGCACTCGTCTCCCGTTCGGATCGAACATCGAAACGATCAAGGTCCACAGACAAAAGACAATCGTGTGCAGACCGATAAAGGCATTTAGGAAAAAAAACCGTATCATATAAAAAAACCTTTTGCTTAGAAAAGAAACATTCCGCTATGATCCAGGGAATTTAGCATAATTACCGAACAATACTTATTGACATATTATCATATTTAGAATATAACATTAACTAAATTAAACATTATTAATATATTTTTACTAGCATCATCTACGCAGGAACCGTTTATGGCCCATTATATCGTTTGTCACAGAAAAAGAAACAATCCACGGATGGATGTCCGTATTTGCGAGAATAAGTGCCCGGAAAAAGATACATGCGAAGAATTCCAGGCCTACCATAAGACCATGATGCAGGAAGAGGCGCCCCCCCCTGCGGCGGAATCCCGTCCACTGGGACTGAGGGCGGCCTGAAAGCCTTTTCACACCCTCCAGAAGACCATCATCTTGGGAAATGTATTCTCAACACCACCACACCCCTCTCGTTCCAGGTCTACCTTGACGCCATGGCGGTGGATGACGATTTTTGAAAAGGCCAGATCAAGGACCGTTGCGTGTTGGTCAATCTCCATGCTCCTTTGTTTGAGGGTACCAGGCATGACATTGAGGGCTTGGGTAAGCACTCCGATTTCATCATTGGGCGGGCTTCCAAATGGCTCTCCCTCTCCTCATCGGCGATATTTCCGGCCTGCCCGACAATCTCCTTTATGAGTCTAATGAAGTGCCGGAAAAGGCAAAGAGATATGCGGCATGTCCCTCAGAATTCTTTTTGCCCTCTTTCGGACTGTTTGGTTGGGTTTCGTAGGGGACCATCGATGGGGGCTAGGTAGGACGGCAGCCAAAGCAGCCGCCTGCGAAGGGGTCAGGGAATCGGCTCTCCTCTGGAAATACCTTCTTGCCGCGGCCTCCGCGCCCACGATGCCCTCGCCCCAGTCAACCGTATTGAGATAGACCTCGAGGATTCTTTTTTTATCCCACAACAGTTCGATAAGAACCGTGTAGTATGCTTCAGCGGTTTTTCTCAGCAAGCTTCGATCCGGCCATAGAAAAACGGTTCTCGCCGTCTGCATGGTCACCGTGCTGGCACCCCGGGTCTTTCCGGACGTCAGGACATCCCGCAGCGCATTGTCCATTTCAATAAAATCAAAACCGTGGTGGCCGAAAAACCTCTGGTCTTCGCCTGCCAATACCGCCCTAAGCAGACTGGGTGACATATCCTCCAGGGGACGCCAGCGATATGCCGGCCATTCATAGGAGGTTGGACCGAATCGACCCTTCAGCCAATGCCCTGCCATGGATGCCGTAAAAGGGGGGTTTATAAACCTCATGGCCACGACCTGAAGGAGGGTAAGAAAAAGGATCACCAAGACCCATTTAAAAAAAATCTGCAGAATCCATTTCAGATACCGCCTGGAACGTTTGGGCCGTTTGCGCTTTCTCGAAGAGGGCAACGGCCGTCACCTTACCCTGACCTTGATGTAAAAAAAGTCGAGGATACCTCGCATGAGATTCCCGCCATCAGAATAACAATTTCGGGGCATTAGGTCTTCGATGTCTCTTTCTTCTTGATCAATTGACGGAGGAATTTCTGGTTGGCCTCTCTTAAAAGGTGTTCTGCATTCAGCCCCCGTTGTCGGGCCACGCTCACAAGGTCGAAAAAAAGATCCCCCATATGCTCAGAGATTCGGCCCGACTCCTCCTCCCGGACGGCTTGGCCAAGACCTTCAAAATCCTGCTCCACCTTACCCCATAAAACCCGGCCTTTCGGTTCCTTCCAGCCTGCCTTCGAAGCCCTCTCGCTTAATCGATGGGCCCTTAGCAGGGCCGGTAAAGCTGCGGGAACGCCATGAAGCAGGGACACATAGGGGTCGGTTTCACCATTCTCTGTCCTCTTGATCTCCGCCCAGTTTTTCGAGACCTCCTCCGCGCTTTCGACCTTTACCCGGCCGAAGACATGAGGATGTCTGTGAATCATCTTTTCCGTGATACCCTCTATGACATCCAGGAGATCGAACGCCTCCCTCTCCTCGGCAATCCGGGCCAGAAAAACAATCTGAAACAAGAGGTCTCCCAGCTCACCGCAGACTTCTGACGAATTTTCCCTTTCGATTGCTTCAAGGACTTCATAGGCCTCTTCAAGGAGATACATCTTTATGGTTCGCATGGATTGCTCAGCATCCCAGGGGCATCCTCCGGGCTCGCGCAGCGTAGCCATCAACTCCGTGAGGGCAACAAAGGCCTTTGACAATGTGTCTTTATTCATTGATTTTCCGCATTGTTATGTTTCTTGCCGGAAACCAGTTCCTCCAGTTCCCTCTTGGTCCCGACAATTTTTTTTCTGAGCTTTTGATAGTGATCCGGAGAAATGAGGCGGATCATGGACTGGTAGGAGGTTATAATCAGAGGGGCCAGTCTGGACTCTGCGATAAGAGGCATCCTGGCTGGAAGAAAAAAGGTAAGCAAAACAATAACCAGATAGGTAATGAGAACACCTTTGACCACGGCCAAACCCACGCCAAGCGTCCTGTCGACCCACCCCAGCAGGGCCTTTTGAAACAGGAGCTTGAAGCCCCAGCCGAGAAGATTGCATAGGATAAGCACGGAAAAAAAGACGACGGCAAAACTGATAAGCCCCAGGAATTGACTGGAAGGAAGGTAGGGTTTGATGAGGCCCGTCACCTGTGACTGAAAATGTATGGCCACGAGGATGCCAAGGATCACACCGGCCAGTGAGGCGATTTCTTTAATGAAGCCTCTCATGAGGCCTCTCACAACAAGAAACAACATCGTGCAAGCGATAATGACATCAAGCAGATTCATGCTGATTTTCTACCAAAGTTTTTCGGACAGCGTCAAGGTGAATGTGGGAAACACGGTGCTGTTGACGAAAAAGCCTGGTTGTGGCATGTCTAGTGCGTGGTTGGGGAGGACTTGGCGGCCAACCCGCATGTTGCACTGCGCTTTGCGACCGTGACATGCGCGACCCCGCAGGTAGGGATTCAGATCTCACCCCTGGCCAAAGGGGAACAAGCCTCTTTGAAAACCCCAGTCTCAGACCTTATTGCAATAAACCGCCAACCTCAATCGTCTTCTCGGGGAGGAGCAACATGAAGAAAAAGGCAAAGGCTATGGTTTTGGCCTCTTTTGCGGCGGATTCCCTTGCCCTTGGGGTCCATTGGATTTACGACACGGAGTGGATCGAAAAAACCTTTGGAAGAGTGGATAGACTGCTGAAGCCGTCTCCCAAGTCCTATCATGCCGGAAAGGACCAAGGGGAATGGACGCATTATGGGGATCAAAGCTTTGTTCTACTGGAATCCCTGGCGGCTCAGGAGGGTTTTGATCTAAAGGATTTTTCAGAGCGCTGGCAGGGGCTTTTCGAAAACTATGACGGCTATTATGACGAGGCCACAAAGGGAACCCTTCGCAACTTCTCCAAAAAAAAAAGGCCCTGAGCTTTCGGGTTCCCATTCTCAAGACCTTGCGGGCGCTTCCCGGATTGCCCCGATCATCTATTGCGATAGGAGCGATTTCGAAACCCTTCTGCGTGCATGCCGGGATCAGACGAAAATGACTCACAATTCATCCCTGGTTATAGACTCCGCTGAATTCTTCGCGAGGGTTTCCTGGGAAGTGTTGAGGGGAAATTCACCCGTCTCGGCCATGGAAGGGGTAGCGGCCCGGAGATTTCAAAACTCCCCCATCTTTGAATGGGTCCGGGAGGGCACTGAATCTCGAGGCATGGAAAGCCGCTCAGCGATTGCGCGTTTCGGCCAGAGCTGTCATAACAAAGAGGCCTTTTTAGGCACCGTTCATTTAATCTCACGGTACGAAGGAAACCTCAAAGAGGCCCTGATTCAATGCGTTCTGTCCGGCGGGGACAGTGCCGCAAGGGGGATGATCGTGGGGATGGTGCTAGGTGCCCATCTGGGGGAAAAAGCCATTCCCAACGATTGGATTTCCGGCCTTGCAAGAGGCGCCGAACTCCATAAACTTCTTGACAGCTTGGATTGATGGATACCATAGTCCTGTAGTCTCATTAAAGGACTCGAATGGAAGGCCACCTGACACCTGCAAGACGAGGGAAATGCCATTTGAAATCAAACGGTTAAGCCATGTTAAGTGAAAAGGAAAAAACCACTTTAGTCGCCCAAATCAGTCTGGATTTCAATCAAACAAAAGATATTGATATCCTTTTAAAAAAAATTCTCACAAACGTGAGAAGGCTGCTTAATGCCGATGCCGGATCCATTTATCTCAAAACCGGAGACACCCTGAAATTCAGCCACACCCAAAACGAGACGGTTCAAAGACGCCTTGCACCTTCGAAGAAGCTCATCTACAATACCTTTTCCATCCCCGTCAACAACCGGTCCATCGCCGGTTTCGTTGCCAAAAATAAAAAGGCTGTAAACATCCCCGATGTCTACCGGCTCAATGACTCGGTCCCCTATACCTGGGATGCCCATTTTGACCGACTGTCCGATTATAGGACTCGATCCCTTTTAACGGTCCCCATGACCAATCAGCGGGGAGAGGTTCTGGGAGTGATGCAACTCATCAACGCCCGGGATGAAGAAGGGGGAACAATCTCCTTCTCCCAGGCGGACGAATCGCTGATCAGGCATTTTGCCGCAAACGCCGCCTTGGCCGTGGAACGGGCCCAACTGACCCGTGACATCATTCTTAGAATGATCAGCATGGCCACGCTTCGAGACCCCGAAGAGACAGGGGCCCATGTGAACCGTGTGGCCGCCTATTCCGCCGAAATTTTTGAAAGATGGGCGCATGCAAAGGGCCTTTCGACGGACGACACTGAAAGGAAAAAAGACATTCTGAGAATGGCGGCCATGCTCCACGATGTAGGAAAGGTGGCGATCAGCGATCTGATCCTCAAAAAACCCGACCGTCTGACCTTGAATGAATTTGAGATCATCAAAAGTCACACTTTTTTAGGGGCACGCCTTTTTAGAAACGTCAAATCGGACTTTGAGGAAGTGGCCGAATGCGTTGCCCTGAACCACCACGAAAAGTGGAATGGCACGGGTTATCCAGGCCATATTGACCCTGTTTCTGAGAAACCGTTGCCCGGCTATGCATTGCCCGATGGCCGGCCGCGTCCCAAGCGTGAGCATGAAATTCCCTTTTACGGAAGGATATTAGCCGTCGCAGACGTCTATGATGCCCTGAACTCCCAAAGATCATACAAGGAGGCCTGGGATGAAGATCGTGTCCTTGAGAAGATGCATCGAAACTCGGGCAGACACTTTGATCCGGAAATTACCCATATTTTTTTCTCCTGCCTGGACGTTCTGAAATCCATAGCAGGGCGTTATCCCGATGATAAGGGTCTATGATAGGGCCCGATACCCCTTGAAAGGAAGTTTTCATGGCCGATTCCGTGAGCAAAAAATCCGCCTTGATTGTCGCCGCGGTGAGTTCCTTCATGACCCCCTTTATGGGGTCCGCCATCAACCTTGCCCTCCCTTCGATCGGCCGGCAATTTCAAATCGACGCCGTTTTGCTGAGCTGGATTTCCACGGCATACCTCCTGGCCTCAGCGGTCGCGCTTGTGCCGTTTGGAAGACTCGCAGACATTTACGGAAGAAAAAAAATTTTTTCATGGGGCATCCTGGCCTTTACGATCT
>CAZXWJ010000037.1:0-25632 GCA_964644375.1 uncultured Desulfobacteraceae bacterium
TCGATGCCGAGGTCCTTGATTCGGTGTGCGAAATACCTCTGGTCATCGCGGCCTGTCCGACGGCGGCTATCTCTCCCGCGAAAACGGAAAGTGGCAAAAAGGCCGTTAAGATCAAGGAAGAACGTTGCATGTTCTGCGGCAATTGTTATACCATGTGCATGGCTCTGCCCCTGTCCGATAAGGAGGGGGATTGCGTGACTATCATGGCGGGTGGAAAGGTGTCCAACAGGATCTCACCTCCCAAATTTTCCAAGGTGGTCGTTCCCGCTCTGCCTAACAATTTTCCGCGCTACCCTGAAGTGTGCGAGAACGTCAAGAAGATTATTGAGGCCTATTCGGCAGATGCCAATAAATATGAACGAATCGGCGATTGGGCCGAGAGGATCGGCTGGGAGAGATTTTTTGAGAAATGCGATATCCCGTTTACCGAGCACCTCATTGATGACTATCGACTCGCGTATGATACCTACAGAACGTCCACCCAGTTCAAATTTACCGAGGCATCCTGGGCGATATCCAAGGCGGTGGGTGGTATCGATTAGCCGCAATCCTATATAAAGGAGCACTGGCATGGAAGATTTAAAAAAGGCGATTATGGAGTTTGCCGAAAACAACAAGAAAACTAAGTTCTATTTCAGGGACATGGAAAAGGGAGTGCAGAAAGTCTATCCCGATGCTAAAGCGAGAGAGATCAAAAAGGCCGCTACAGCGCTTGTCAACGAAGAGAAAATAATCTACTTTTCCACCGGAAGCAGTACGATGTACGGCCTGAAAGGACGGGGGCAAACAGAGGATCATTAGACCGAATCGTCTTAATAAAACAATCCTATGAAGAAGTGGGGGCCGCTATCCAGGCCGGATGGCGACCCCTTTTTTCTGTTGGAGATAGCGATGATAGAACCACAAGATTCTGAAATTTTTATTGCAGAGCATAAAAAAATGCTTTCAGACAATTCGGAGTGTGCCAGTTCGCATTATAATATCGGGGTGGCCCTCATGGAACAGGGAAAATTCGATGAGGCCATTCCCTGTTTTAATGAGGCCATTTCCAATAGCGGGCGCATGTTTGAGGCATGGGTCAATCTGGGGTATATCTATTTCAAGAAGGGAGACTTGGCGGAGGTCGCCCGGGCCAATCAGATGGCTGTTGAAATTGAGCCGAGATACGCCCGAGGATATGCAAACCTGGGATTTGCGTATCTTCAAATGGAAAAAACGGATGAGGCCATCGAGGCCTTGGAAAAGGCGATCGAGTTGAACCCCGATATCGTTCAGGCTTGGAACAACCTGGCCAATGCCTACCTCCAGAAAGAGGATGTGGACAAGGCCATCGAGATCGGTGAAAAACTGGTCAAAAAGGCCCCCGATTTCGGACTGGGCTTGAATAATCTTGCCTTTGCCTACTACTCCAAGGGTGACTATGAAAATGCCGTTACCCATGTGGAAAAGGCACTTGCTCTCGGCTTCGAGGTCCATCCGGAATTTCTGGAAAGGTTGGAGCCCTATCGGAAGAAATGAAAAATGCTGATCTTTTCAAACGTTATGAATCTCTTGTGATCGGCGCGGACCGGGCCTTCCAAAGGATGGCAAAGGATTATGCACAAGAGATTAAATGCAAACGGGGGTGCTCTGATTGCTGCCATGCCGTCTTCGGCCTTTTTTTCGTAGAGGCCTTTTCATTGAAAGTGTCCTTTGATGCCCTTGACAGAAAGGAGCGGCGGAAGGTTTTTGCCAGGTGTGACAAGGCTGACAGGGACCTCCAAAGAATGCAGGAAATTCACAAATCATCAAGGTATGAGGGGGACAATGCGTCCGATGTCCTGGGAAAAGAGAGATTGCGCTGCCCCCTTTTAAGCGACCAAGAAGAGTGTCTTCTCTATTCCCATCGCCCTATCACCTGCCGTGTTTACGGCATTCCCACCGCGATCCGGGGCAAGGCCCGTGTTTGTCAAAAAGCGGGTTTCAAAGGTGGTCGGTCCTACCCCGCATTTGATCTGGATCAGGTTCAGAAAGAGCTCTATCTGCTTTCGAGGGAGGTGCTAATACGTCACGGCACCACCGATCCGGACCGGGCCGCACTCCTTATATCGGTTTCAAAGGCCTTGAGGACGCCTCCGGAGGATATTGTCGCGGGAAGTTTTGCCTGAGTTTTTTAAATCAGGCCTTGAATTGTTTGATTGAGACGGGCCACATGCCTCTCCATGTGGCCCAGGATCACCGGAACCTCCTGATGATGGTTTTTTGAGTAGTCATCCAGGAGGATATCGGCCAGTCGAAGCCACTCCTCTTCAGAAAAGACCTTTATGAGGGTGAGAATGTCCCGAGGTTTTCCCAAGGGGAAGCGGCCTTGCGTTTCCAAGATTTCCAGACCTTCAAGAAATCCTTCCACGGTGGCATTTAACACAAAATCCTCGGCCCAGACCAGATCTCCGACACCATCCAGCCTGTCTATCCGCATTCTTATGGTAAGATCGAGAAAAAAGAGGATGAGGGCAGTCCAGGAATTGACCTCTCCCTCATTTTTAAAGTCCAAAATGGGTTCATATCCTCTTATTGTCGTCAGTTTTACGTCTAGGTCGGGGCCGTCGATCCGAACAATAAAGTCGCCTGAACCGTGATGCCATGAATGGATCCGTTGAAAGGAGTGGGGATTGTAATAGAGGGTTAGAATTTTTGAGATTTGGTGAAAAATCCCGGCACTTTTTTCCCTGGAGATTTCCCTGTAGCCCGTATCCAGGTCCCATACAACGATTCCCTGAACCCCGGGGCTTTTGGGGGCAAGATGCCACTCATGATAACCCTCGAACCATTCCTGGAGTACCATGGTCATGGTCTCGATGCCCAAATCGCCCCATAATTCCCCTTCATCTTTGATGTGAACTTTAGGGAGGTAGGGGAAATCAAAGACCTTGTTCAGGGCCTGGAGGGTTTCAAATTCATGATGGAGACTGGCCTTTCCTTTATTCGAAAGGGCGGATACGATGGCGAACTTTTTTCGACCCCGGGAAAGGATGACCTCTGCACTGGCAATATGATAAAATCCGCCGTGTTTTTCGCTACGGATAAGAATTTCTCGGATGCCGTTTTCCCCGACCTTATATCCCAGCGCTTTTTCGAGGTGTGAAGGGCTGGACGGGAATTCCTGCTTCAATAAAAAACATTCAATCAATTGAAAATAATCTTTCAGGGTCAGGTATGGGTGCTCTTTTGACGGGCTCAGACGGAAGGGTCTTTTGAGGGTATTCTCATCCGCATGAATATCCCCAATCGGTGAGGAAAAGAGATATCGGATTCTCATAGTTTCGCAAGGGACTCAGCGGCCAATTGATCAATGGTCTTTTTTTGAAAAAATCCCTCTTCATAGACGTCCAGGGGCGTCTCGTCGCCTTTCAGCCTCTTGAGGTCTTCCTCAGCCTCTTGCGCCATGAGGTTTCCAAGAAGCACGGCGGCATAACCCCTGATTTCCGGATCAGTGTCCTGTAGAAGAGGAATATAATGAAAGGCCGTTTTTCGAATGGGATGGGGGCTGACGGCCGCTATTCGTCCGAGGACTCTCAATACACCAGGGGCCAGAACCCTGTCTTTTGTGAACCGGTAGAGTTGAGGAATAAAGCCTGCATATTGTTCAGGGCTGTTGCGAATGATTTCACCTATGGCATCCAGTGCTCCCCAACTGGAGGCGGCCGTATCGGCGATACTGGTGAAAAATCCCTGAAGAAGACGGGAAACGGCACCGGGATCTCTTTCGGCAACAACCGCGGCGACTCTTCCCAGGGAATCTGCGGCCCTTAGCCGGAGCAGGGGATCAACCGCGTAAAGAAGCCTCTGAATGTATCGAATGAGGCGATCGTCACGGTCCGTCTCCTTTAAAATGGCCTCCATGTCATATTGCAGGACCAGGTTCTCAACTTCTTTTTTGCTCAGGGATTTGCCCCCGCGTCTCGGTCTTGATTTTTCCTTTTTGACAGGGGTTGCATTTTTAAACTGTTTTTTTACGCCTCCTCCAGTTACCTCCAAGACATCCTCGTGGAGCCTTATAAAATAGAGCGTCCCTGTAATTCTGCGCCCCTGGTAAACCGTGCCGTGGATAATAAGATGGCTTTCAATATCATAATTTTTGACTTCTTTTTCGAGGTAGTCCTCCTCTGGCAGGAGTCCCCATGCGAGATCCCAGTCCCCGTTGCATCCGAAGACCAAGGCATCGACCATGGCCGCCCCCAGGTTGTGTCCCGTTACGTCAAAGGCATAGACGGCCCCGCAAGAGCAGGATCCAACGGGCATTTCATTGGGCATGCGGGCGACGAGTTCCTTGGGCCTGTCGATAGGGTTGCTGCAAAAGGGGCAGGTCGGTTTCTCTAAAATGTCCTTCCCCATAAATTTTCCTTCTACCATATCATGATCCCCTGACGCATTTTATGTGAAAAATAATGATCGATCTCGCCGGTCAGCGTAGAAGACAAAGGCCTTTCCCCTGGTTTCAAGTCAGGCTGCGGTCAATTAGAGGTCCAGATCGATTTCGCAGGCCTCTTCATCGTACTCAAACTCTGCGATATCAAACCCGGATCCAACGGAGGTGAATCGGATGGTCCAGTTCTTATACTGATGTCCTGCAAATTCGCAGCAGAGGTTTCCCCTTCGCGCCTGATGTTTTTTCAGCTTGGGTACGATTTCTTTAGAGAAAACCTCGCGGATGATTTCTTTGTCCTCATCCTCCAGTTCCTGCTCTATAAAATGATGTTCTTTTTTATTTCCCAATATCTAAGCGGCCGTTTCATATCATGGAAATGGTTTTTTTGTTTTCAGGTCCCGAATGCGCTACACCGGAAGTTGTTTGGGTTACAGAAATTCTTTGCTGTCGGGTACAAGAGGCACTGGAGGAGAGACCCTATGGTTTTATTTTGTTGGTCCCGGAAGGTCGAGGGTTGTGCAGGAGTTTCCCCCTCCACAGGATTTTGTCGTAATTTTTGCCTGCTTTCCACCGGGCTCGAGGCCCATGGTATAGTTGGTTCGGCTGACGACACGATCAAGAGATTTGCCTCCGCAGCCAGGGCATACCAAGTCTACTTCTTCGTCGGAAGGCATCAAGATTTTCTCAAAGACATGGCTGCAATCTGCACATCTGAATTCGAAAATAGGCATTTACATGGCTCCTTACTTTGGAATTTCCATCCTCACACCTGATAGATATCATTGAATATAGTGGTTGGTATAAGCAAAGTCAAACGAAACTCCCGATGAACGGGGAAGCCGGGCATCGAAAATTTGAAAACAGGCCTGTGTCCTCCGCCTGTCGTAGCAAAGTGTGAATTCCCACCCGATGGGGGGCTTTGATCGAAATGAACTTTGCTTCCCCCCGACCGGTGGGGTCACGCCTCTGTGCATGTCTTCGGTTTTTTTAGACCTCTAACCGCCAGTCCGTCCCTTGGGGTCCGTCTTCGAGGATGACGCCCCTTTCTTTGAGTTGATCCCGAATGGCGTCGGCCCTGGCCCAGTCCTTGTCGGCCCTGGCCTTGGTCCTTTCCTTGATCATGCTCTCAATTTCGGCGGCATCGAGGTGAGCGGCCGAACCGGAGATCTCCTTGAAAAAGGTCTCAGGATTCCGGTTCAGGAGGCCCAGTGTACGCGTTGCTTGAAAGATGTGCCGCCGATCCTCTCTCAGTTCGGCCATGGCTTGCTTGCTCGGTTGGGCATCCAGGATTCGGTTGATCTGCTTGACCTTCTCAAAAACAAGACCGACAGCACCCGCCGTATTGAGGTCATCGTCCATGGTTTTGACAAACTGCTTGAGAAAGTCGTTTTTATGCTCTCCCTTTAGAAAGCATGGATCCACCGCCTCTGCTTCGTATGCTCCCAGGTTCTCTTCGAGCCTTTGAAGGGTCCGGTAGATTCGAATGAGTCCGGATTGAAAGTCATGGACCACGTTTTTAGAAAAATCGAGGGGGCTCCTGTAGTGTTTGGACAGGAGAAAGAGTCGCAGGACTTCCGGGTGGTACATATCCAGCGCGTCACGGATAGTCAGAAAATTGCCCAGGGATTTTGACATCTTTTCGGATTCCACGGTGACAAAGCCGTTGTGTACCCAGTAACGGGCAAATTCCCCCCCGTTGGCTGCGATGGATTGTGCCCTCTCATTTTCGTGATGGGGAAATATCAAGTCCCTGCCACCCCCATGTATATCAAAGGTGGGACCCAGGAAGTGATTGCTCATGACCGAGCATTCCATGTGCCAGCCCGGCCTGCCAGAGCCCCAAGGGCTCGACCATTGAGGCTCTTCGGGTTTCGCCGCCTTCCAGAGCACGAAATCCATGGGGTGGTGTTTCCTCTCGTCCACGGCGATGCGGCTGCCGGCCTGCATGTCCTCCAGGCGTCTTCCGGAGAGACGGCCATAGCTGGGCAAGGCCTCCACCGAATAAAAGACATCGGTTCCCTCCGCATAGGCGAAACCCTTGTCTATGAGGGTCTTGATCATGTCGATCATGCCCTCGATATGCTCGGTGGCACGGGGTTCTTTATCCGCCTTGAGGACCGCCAGTTTGTCCATGTCTTCATAGAAGGCATCGATGTATTCCTGGGCCAGTTCCTGCGTGTCTTTTCCGAGTTGATTGGCCCGGGCGATGATCTTGTCATCCACATCCGTAAAATTGCGGACATAGGTGACTTCAAAGCCCCGGGCACGAAGGTATCTTGAGAGGACATCAAAAACAATGGCGGATCGGGCATGGCCGATATGACAAAGGTCATAGACGGTGACGCCGCAGACATACATGCCCGCTTGGCCTTCTACCATGGGTTGAAAGGTCTCTTTGCTTCGTGTGGCTGAATTATAGAATGTCAGAGCCATATGCATTCTCCTCGATAAATCGATGTCTCCATATTCGGAAACTCAAAAATGTAAGCCCAATAGTATACATGCCTAAGGCCGAAACTCAAAGTTGAAAGTGATGGAGGAAAAAGGCCAAAGGTTAAAGGTGAAAGATGGATCGCTGCGCTTAAGGAGCGCTTCGCTTGAGGGGAAAGGCGAAGAGCTGAAAACTCAAGGATGAATGCTGAAAGGGAAAGGATCAAAACACGGTGAATGGGGGAGGGAAGCTCAAGGCTCAAAGCTGAAAGCTCAAAGAGGGGGAGGCGGGAATCCAGAACCCCTGAACCTCTAAACCTCTAAACCTCTGAACCCCCGCCTTCCAGGGCCGTGAGGCTCACCACGGCATAGGCCGCGATGCCTTCCTTGCGGCCGGTGAATCCCATACCCTCGCAGGTCGTCGCCTTGATGTTGAGACGGTTGGTGGGAATATTCAGGATTTTGGAAAGATTCTGACTTATGTTGGGGATATGAGGCGCCAGTTTCGGGGCCTGGGCGACGATGGTCGTGTCCAGGTTATTGATGTGAAAACCCCTCTCCTTTGTCCATGCCATGACCTTTTTGAGGAGCTCGAGGCTGTCGGCGCCCTTGTAGGCCGGATCAGTGTCCGGAAAATGCCGGCCGATATCACCCATGGCCAGAGCTCCCAGGATGGCGTCCATTATGGCATGGGACAAGACATCGGCGTCGGAATGGCCCAAAAGCCCGAGAGGGTGTGCAATGTTGCATCCTCCTAGGACCAGCGGGCGATTTTCTACGAGGCGGTGAACGTCATATCCGAAACCGATGCGAAACAAGGCGACTCCTCTGCAATGATGTTCAATGGCAGGAACTGCAATTACTGCTGGTACATCCGGAACAACTCGAAGGACTTGACGATGAAGGGAAATCACCGCCGCCGCTTTTATGTCTGCATGCGGACATGAGCCGCTCTACCCGATCCCCTTGGCATTCGGGACAGGAGACATCATTGTTGCCTCCGAGAACGAGGCATTCAAATTCGTTATTACATTCCGTGCATTTATATTCATAGATAGGCATTTTGTATCTCCTCCGATAAATGTAAACAATCAAGGCCCGGCTCTGCGGGTCAGGATCCTTTACTTTGCTCTCCTTCTATTTTCTCGATGACCGCAGCGGCCAATAGGGGGAACATGATTTCGTGATGGCCTACAAGTGAAAAACCCTCTCCACCTTCAAGCGTAGGCCGCTGCACCACATTGGTCATGGGGCGGTACTGTCGAATGAAATCCATGTTGACCGTGGTAAACCTTTTGACCGCCTTACCGAGATTCCTGACCAGAGAAAGAGCCTTTAAAAAGACCTCGGGCAGGATGACGGCAGAACCCAGGTTAATGAAAACACCGCCTTCAAGCGTCGAGACCATGGAGGCGAAAAGACGAAAATCAAGATGGGACGTCTTTCCGATGGCCGCACCGTCCACACTCGGGTGAAAGTGGATGATATCCGTCCCGATGGCCACATGGACCGTCAGGGGAATGTCCCGTTCATAGGCCCTGGCCAGAAGACTGTAGCGGTTGTAGGGGAAGCCCTCTTTGACAATCATCGACCCCACGGCCCGGCCGAGGCCGTACCCCTTATCGGCGCCTTCGGCAATCGCTGTGTTGATCATCCTTCCGGTTTCCTCGGCCATGCCGAACATCCCCTTGCCCAGATGGGCGGCGACGTCTTCCGATGTGTGTCCGACCATGGCCAGTTCCGTATCGTGGATGATCCCTGCCCCGTTCATGGCCAAACCCGTGAGGATTCCCCTGTCCATGAGATCCAGAATGACAGGGTTCAGACCGACTTTGATGGCATGAGCGCCCATGGCCAGGAAGATCGTTTTTTTCGATTCAAAGGCCCGGACCATATGGTCGACAATTTTTGTGAAATCATCGCCTGCGAGGATCCGGGGGAGTGAAGACAGGAACTGTCCGAAGCCTGCTCCGGGCTTCCAGGGATGACCGAAGTCATCGATCTTGACCTTGCTCGTCCTGTCTTTCAACGAATAACCGGTAACCCCGTCCAGGGCGATAGGTTTTAAATCAGGCAAAGTGTTTAACCTCGTTTTAAGTATCGCTTCCCACATTCTTCTGAAACAGGATGTAGTCGACCAGTTGGCAGAGGATGTGGCCCGCAAAAATGTGGGTCTCCTGAATTCTCGGCGTGACCTTGCTTTTTACCGTCAGGGCAAGATTGACCAGGCCCTCAAGTTTCCCGCCGGTGTCCCCCGTTAATCCCGCTGTGTAGATGCCTCGTTTCCTGGCGGTCTTAACGGCCGCAACCACGTTGGGAGAATTACCGCTGGTGCTCAAGGCCAGGAGCATATCCCCTTCTGCACCGAACGCCTTGATCTGTTTGGAAAAGATTTCGTCAAAGGAATAATCGTTTCCGATGCTGGTAATGATGGAGGTGTCCGTGGTCAGGGCGATGGCCGGAAGGGGAGGGCGTTCAAGCATAAAACGGTTGACAAATTCAGCGGCAATGTGCTGGGCGTCGGCCGCGCTTCCCCCGTTGCCGCATATCATAAGCTTACGGTCGGCCGTAAACGTGCTGACAATTTTCTCTGCAAGGAGAATCAGGTTGGCTGTATTTTTTTTTACGAAGGCCTCTTTTCGCTTCACGCTGTCGCGAAGGGCCTTTTCAATTAGCTTTTCCATTGCGATCTCGTCCCTTCTGAATCTCCGGGGGCCTTTTGCTTCGGGTCGATCCGGTCGGATTCGAAAGGGCAGTGAATGTGGATAACTTATAAATTACATTAAAAATATGGTTTCCCGGCCGGATTGTCAACTTGGATGAAGACCCCCACCGGCCACCGCCAAATTCGTATACCATCACTGAAATTAAAACATTTGGGGGAATCCCCGGTCACCAGCAAGGTATTAGATGTCCGCAAGTTGAGCATGCAAACTCCCGTTCAAAGACGGACGCGCCGAGGGGTGACGACTAAATGCAATCCTGCGATGCGCGGGGCAGATGATGCCTCAATGGTGGTTCGGAGGTTCAGGAGACCGGGAGGCGCCTGAGTGCCCGATGCATTGCGGAATGCCGTAAAAGGAAGATGACGAAAAGTTTCGTCTCAACGTGTGGCAAGCGTTCCAACGGCCCGGGCCACCGTTTTTAATTCTTCGTCCTGAATGGTTCTCAGGTCCATCAGGACCTGGTCCTTTTCGACCCGGACAATAATCGGCGGATCAAAGGCGCGGAACCATTCTTCCATCTCGTGTGCCGATAGGGCACCGGGCGTGATGCGCAGGAGGCGGCTCGGCAAAACGAAAAGCGGCAGTGCGCCTCCCCCGACCTTGGAATCGCCGTCTGTCAAGTCGATGTCGAAATTACGGGTATCTATTTTCCCGATCATTCTAATGAGGCGCCCGGCCTTCCTCTTCATGCTTGTAACGTCCCTGCAGATCATGTTCAGGGTTGGAATTTCATCCAGGGCGGTCCTCTCGTCTCTATAAATATTCAAGGTCTCTTCAAGGGCCATGAGGGTCAGCTTGTCAATCCGCATGGCCCTTGTGAGAGGATTCTTTTTTATGGCCTCAACAATGCTTTTTTTTCCCAGAATGATGCCGGCCTGGGGGCCTCCCAGCAGTTTGTCGCCGCTGAAGGTCAGCAGGTCCACGCCTTTGGCCAGCACCTCCTGGACCGTCGGTTCCCTGGAAAGCCCGTATTTGGAAAAATCTACCAGACAGCCGCTCCCCAGATCTTCCATGACGGGGATTCCATGCCTGTTTCCGAGTTCGACCAGTTCGGAAGTCCCGGCTTCCTCCGTGAATCCCACGATTTGAAAATTGCTCTGATGTACCTTCAGAAGAAGGGCCGTGTCGGGTCCGATCACTTCCTCGTAGTCCCGAAGGTGGGTCTTGTTCGTCGTGCCCACTTCCACCATTCGGGCGCCGCTCTTTTGCATGACATCAGGCACCCTGAATGAGCCGCCGATCTCCACCAGTTGTCCGCGGGAGACCACCACCTCTCGGCCCTTTGCCAGGGTCTCGATGGCAATCAGTACCGCGGCGGCATTGTTGTTGACCACCATGACCCCTTCGGCTGAGGTCAGTTCCTCCAGGATATCCTCCACATGACTGTATCGGCTGCCCCTTCGGCCTTGATCTAAATCGTATTCGAGATTGCTGTAGGCACCGGCAATGGCCTTGAATCTCTTGATAACCCTTTCCGCCAGAAGCGACCGGCCCAGGTTGGTGTGGACGATGACGCCCGTGGCATTGATGACTGTTTTCAGACTCGGGCGGGCCATGATCTCCAGCCTGTCCTTGATTTGTCCTGCGACCCGTACGAGGGCCAGGTCGGCAGGGGCTTCATAGACCGTACCTTTCAGGATTTCTTTGCGGATGTGCTCGAGGACCTGGTGGATGGCCTTGAGGACGAGGCTCCGTGGGAACTGGTCCAAAGTCGTCTCAAGCTCGGGGCTGTTCATCAACCGGTCGACGGAAGGGATGAGTTTAAAAAGGTCTTGTCTGGCCTTTGATGTCACGTTTGATCCTCCTTGGGGCTTTTTCCCCTCAGGGCCGAATAAAAAAGAAAACTTTTTGTTGCAAAAAACAAAAATTGTGATAAATATGATGTCTGTTCATGGTGGGTGTAGCTCAACTGGTGGAGCACTGGGTTGTGGCCTCAGAGGTCGTGGGTTCAAGTCCCATCACTCACCCCATTTAAGAAACCGAAATAAGGGGGCTTTCAACGCTCCCTTTTTTTGTTTGCTTTCAATGGAATATCCGGCGGTTTACTGCAGGGAAATGATCGGCCTCGGCACAATTCCGCTCCAGATGCCGCATCCCTCGGTGGGACTGAAGGAAGCTTTATCCGATAATCCAACCTTTTACCACCTGCCCGGCGTCTTCGTCAACACTCCTGGGCGACTTATTGTGGAAGGGAAACGTAAAAGCATCGATTTTGGTAGGCGCTCTTCGGCCTTTGAGTTTTCACTTGACTTTTTGGGGGAAATTGTTACATTCCAAAAATTGCACTGGGGGATCGTTCAACGGCAGGACGACGGGTTCTGGCCCCGTTAACCAAGGTTCGAATCCTTGTCCCCCAGCCATTTTTTTATTAGGGCCCTGCCAATGCATCAAGAGGCGGCGGCCGCATCACATATAATTGTACGACGGCTTTATCAGTGGTCCCATCGTCTAGCGGTCTAGGATATCGGCCTCTCACGCCGAAGACACGGGTTCGATCCCCGTTGGGACTACCAAGAAATAACAGGAGGTTAGCCATTATCGGCTGCCTCCTTTTTTTGTGTGCCCGTTCTTTTTCCAGGCCTTTGACCGTCGAGCGCAGGCCTGCCTTGAGGCGGTATATGTAACGGTCTCTCATTTATCTGACTGGGATTGCACCGGTTCTAACGAAATACAAAACCCTGAACAGCGTTATGGGTTAATTGCTTTTCAACACCTGATGGATCTACTGCAAATTGATATGTTTTTAAAAACAAGATGTGCCCCGGGCCCTCTGGACACGGATATTTACTGCAGGGGCAAGTCATTTACATAGACCTCCTTCTCATCCCACTCGACGAACCGCCTGTAGAACAGCCCGTCAAGCTGGTGTCCTGGAATAGGAACGCTTTCAAACGTTTTCCAGCCTGCCGGCAGTCGAACCCTCAGAACGGCGTGATCAGTCGGCCAAGCGGTTGCTACCCCTGCCATCCTCACAGGATAAGGGCAACCTAGCCTTTTGATGACTCCCCACTCAAAAGCAGCAAAATCCTCACAGTCGCCCCGAAAGCCGTTTAAGATAAATTCGTCAGGCGTCTGCCAGTGATCGCCCTTTTCTGAAACGTATTTGGAGAGGTACACGCAATCTTTGATGATCTGTCGAATGATCACCTCTGACCAGCCCTGTTTTTGGATCCGTTCCTGCCAGTCCTTGATTAGATGAATGTATTCTTTTTGCTTTTGGGCGGGTTGGATGAAGGCTGAACAGCCTCCGAGGATAAAAAGTGAGAGGACCATCACCCGCTTGAGTTGGCCTATTGGAAAGCCTGTGAGGAGACCTTTAAAGAATGTCATGGCGCCTTCTTTCACCCGACCACTGAAGTCTCTTCGCCTTCAGGTCGTAGCATCGCCCATTCCGCTCAACCCGGTCCTGTCATGTGACCCGGCATTTAAGCGGGGCATGATAGTTTTTCCAAAATTTGTTTCCTGGTGTCGCGTCTCGGTCAGTGTCCCCACGCATTTTACAATTGGTTCACGGCGTCTCCGAATTCAAGGTCTTCCTCGTTTCATTTATTTATTGTGGCACGAAATTTTGATCAAGGGGTCAATTGTCTGACGTTCCGGGTTTTTCCGCCCACCCAGGCGGAAAACCACGTGTTTGATTCCCGTTGGGACTGCCGGATCGTGATAAGGGGACTGCTGATTTAAGTTGACCCGTTTTTCTATGAAAACAAAAGAATCAACCTCAATCGCCGGAACCAGGTTGAGGCCTATGTTCGAGAGGAATTCCTGAGGCCCGAAAGACCCACCAGCCCCGAGCCCAAGAGTAGAATTGGAGCGGGTATCGGCACCTGTGGCGCAGATCTTCCTGTTCGCACCGCCCATGTATAAGTCACGTCAGGAAGAACCCTGTCGGGGTATTCGGGGCCGGTGGGGTAAAGACAATGTCCCTCATTCATTCATGACAAAAAGTGCAGCATTCGCCGCTCCCGTTATTCCAACCAGAAGCACCCCTGCAATAAAAAGAACGAAAGACCGTTTCATCGTTAGTCTCTCATTTTCCGGATACCAGTGAGCAGTCAAATAAATCTGTCGTTGATTTTATTCGTTAAGTGGATTTTTTTTGTTGTACTTTGAAGGTGAGGAAATGACATGTCATATTGTAATTCCCGGCGGACCGGGGATCGTTGCCGTTTAGAAGTTCTATCATAAAGAACTCCTATGCTTTGAGGTTTGCAAATGGAAAACGCCGCATACCCAAATACATTAAAAAGCAAACTTCATGCCCATTTTAATTTCACGGTTACGAATTTTTTCCAAATGAAATTAGCAGGTTAATTTGCTATGTAATGCTCGGATAAATTTGAATGTAAAATTTTTCCATAATTATGTGCAAATTTTTTCAACTTTGTGGAATTTGGTTACATGTTTCTGTTCGTTATGCTTGATCATGGATGTTTCCATGAATGGGAGTTTTTCATGCCTATTAGGGCCCGTAAAGACCTGCCGGTCATGAGTGCGACAAGTCCGGTGCGATTAGTTTTTTACTTTTTGTTTTGGCCTTGTATAATTTTATTCATTCTGTTATTTAATGTTTTGTTTAATATCGTTATAAATTAAATTCTTTTAAAGGAAGATTATCGCCTGCAAGGTCGACAACAGTTACGAAAGGATCGAAGCGACATTGAAGTCGTTTTCACGCTCACGCACACGATCGAAACGGAAACAAGGCGCAGATACGCCGGCCTTCTCGCGCTGACTAAGGATTATCTGCTGGTTCAAATTCGCAAACGCCCATCGGAAATGGCCGCTGATGGATGGCGGTGAAGGCAGGTTTCGGGAATGCTCTTGGATGGAATCCGGGTATTGCTTCAAAAAAAACGAACACTCTCAAACTTATATTTCTATCAAGCCGCACTCGTGTAAGTATGGGCGCGGTTTTTTGTTTTTTGGGGAATCTTAAAGGCGCTTTTGACGGAATATTCCCCGGTTTATCCAGACTGTATAATCCCTGTTCAGCTTGAGCAATAAATCGATATCATAACGAGATTTGAAAAGGATAATCAGAATATGAGCTCATTGAGTAAAATCACACCATCAAGCCCTCGTCTGGCGTCATTACTCTCAGATGTTGAGCGCGGCAATGTAAAAATTCCTGTTTTCCAACGCCAGTTTATATGGACTGACGAGCAGATCATCAGTTTGCTGGATTCTATCTATAGGGGATATCCCGTAGGATCGCTCCTGATGTGGTCAACGAAAGAAGAACTACAGCATGAGCGTAATGTTGGTGGTTTTAAACTGCCAGAAACGCCGGAAGATTATCCTGTAAACTATATACTTGATGGGCAACAACGTCTTACGACTCTTTATGGTGTATTCCACTCGGATGAAAACACTACCAATGCAGAATTGGCTGATCGTTTTAATATTTGCTATATACCAGATGAGGATTGTTTTGTTCATCACTTAGCCGCTGGTGGAAACGATAAAATTCATCTAAATACTATTCTTGATACAACGAAACTTTTATCTGAACTGCCTAAGTTTAACGATGAACAAAAGGGAAAAATTGCAAAATTAACGGAAGCGTTTAAAGACTATGAATTTCCGGTAGTTACTATAAAGGAAAGAAGTAATAAAGAAGTTTGCAGTATTTTTCAGAGGATTAATTCATTTGGCACACCGCTAAGCAACCTCGAATTATTGGCGGCATGGACGTGGTCTGATCAATTTGATCTGCGTAGGGAGATAGACAAGCTTCTGGATACCCTATCCGACAAAGGTTATGAACAAATAGATCAACCTCTTCTTATGAGGATGCTAGCCTCTCTCACTTGCGGTTCTATAGATTCAGATGACCTTGTAGATGTTGATCCGGATGTCTTGGTAGCAGGAATGGGTGCACTTAAAACTGCTGTGCTGTCAGCCGTAGACTTTTTAGAGGGGCAACTTAAAATAAAAAACGTAGTTTTTTTACCGTTTCCAATAATGCTCATACCGATAGTAAATTTTTATGCTCTTATTCAACACCCCAATTCAGGTCAGTTGTCTCAGGTTAGAAAGTGGTTTTGGCAATGTGCACTTACTTTAAGATATAAAGCAGGAACGAATAGACTTGTTTTGGAAGATTTGAACAAGATCAAGCAAGTAGCGGATGGCGAAAAACCATTCGATACGAGCACTTTGATAGTTAAGAGTGACCTCTTTAATAGCACATGGAGAATCAATTCAACTGCTGCGAAAGCAGCTTTGTGCCTAATGGCTCAATTACAACCGCGTTCCTTTTTGACTGGCTCTGAAGTGGACTTGGGTACTGTGTTGTCGGCGTATAATGCAAGACAATTCCACCACATTTATCCAAAGGCATTTCTATCATCGAAGGGCATTACGTTTAGCGAGGCCAACGTAATATCAAATATTTGCTTTTTATCAGCCCAAGAAAATAACTTTATAAGTGATAAGGATCCCGCAGTATATTTTCAAGATATTCCTTCTGATTATGAAGCTGAAATATTTGATGCAGCGATAATACCTGATGAAGCCAGAGATGGGAAATTGCCATTTGATGAATTTAAACAATTTAGAACAATAGCGCTCAAAGAAAAAGGGCAAAGGTTAATCGAGACAGGGTACCTATGAGAGCGGAACCATCGCCTGCACAGGACCGCAAAAGGCGGACGGCCTTGGCTAAATCGGCTTAATCATTAAACGCACGTTGCCCGTAGTCTGCATTCCTTTTGCGGCATGTGAGGCGCCCGTTATGTTTACAGAAATCATATGGAAGAATAAATGATAGATGACTTTGATAACGATTTTGAAAGAGCGCAATACCTTCAAAATATGCTGATATCACATGCGACTAGTGGTACTGCAGAAGACCGCGATTACCAATCACTCCGTAAGAAATTTGTAAGTAATCCCGAAACAAAGGATCTATTGCCAGCATTTGTAAAAACAAATAGGGATTTAGCCCAGTTTTGGCAATTCATTAAGTATGAATTCGATCATTATGCTGAGCGCAGGAGCTTTATCTATTCTGAATTTACACCTCTTATTGATTTTCTTGAGGGCAGAACACCAGCCCCGGCGGATAAAACTATATCAGATGGTCTTCGTAGCTTTAATGAAGAGGGGGTGCATTCGGTATGGTCTAAAGCTTTAGAACGCCGTGCCTCAGATCCAGAAGGTGCAATAACCGCCGCTAGAACATTACTTGAAACCGTATGCAAGCACATCTTGGATTCACGCGAGATTGTGTATGATTCGAATAAAATCGAACTACCTGAGCTATATAAATTGGCATCGGAAGAACTAAATCTATCGCCGAGTCAGCATACTCAGAAAGTTTTCAAGCAAATTCTTGGTGGGTGCTCAGGTGTAGTAAGCGGACTTGGAACTCTAAGAAACAGGTTAGGAGATGCTCACGGCAAAGGGAAATTACCTGTACGTCCGGCCCCTAGACATGCTGAATTGGCAGTAAATTTGTCAGGTTCAGTTGCCTTGTTCTTGATATCTACCTTCCAGCAACAATTGGAAAGAGAAAAAACATAACCTATCGCTCCACCGGACGCGGCTTTGCCTCGCCGGTGAGCTTTTCGTTGGTACTAAACCTATGAGACCAAAAACGAGACCGCTCTCCAGCAGGCCAATCCTATGCACGGGTTTCTTTATCCTGAGCTTCGGTTCTATTCTACTGTTCGGGTTTACTGTGTATGGCGCATTGATGGTGCGTTCTTTAGGCGAAGTAATTGTCGTTCTATCCGCATTCGGCCTCCTATTCGAGATTTATTTTGAGAGCAAAGGCCTGTTTGATTCGCCTGTCGAACGGATTTTCACCGGCACCAACTTAACACGATTTGTTTCGTTGATCTGCGCAGCACTGGTCACATATACATTGAAGGTCAATGTCGGAATCAGCCCAGTGGTCTCGGCCGCTTTGGTCGGGTTAATAGGCTCATTGATCCTTCCTGCCCATGCGGTCTCCATCTACTGCGGAAGCTTTGTGGGCATGACCTCTTCCAGACTGCTGATAACCCATTCAGAGTTGGGTTTTGCGGCTATCGCAGCAGGGATACTGTTCCTTTTGACAGACAGGATATTCCGCGGTTTTGGGGGTAAGCTGGGGTCAATCGCCTTCGTCGGCACCTTCATTACCGGATTCGGACTGAAGCGCGAGTTTGAAATAATCTCTGTGCCGGAATGGAATCTCGTAGGAGTTATAATATTCTTCTCTGTTATCGCAACAGTTGTTACGCACTTGTTGCATGTTCACTTCAAACACAGCACCGTTTTGGCCTCCGCCATTGTCAGTATCACCGGTGGGTTGATTCTGCCCAATGTCTATCCTGGTAACACCGGGATGACCTTGGCTGTTATGGTCATGTGTGCCTCATTTGCTGGTATGTCTAGTGCAGAAAGGTTTCCGAAACTACTTTATATGGCAGCCGTCGGGTTCTTAACGGGTGTGTTATTCATCTACAGCATGCCGCTGGCAGCCGGTGCAGGAGGGAAGCTCGGTGCCATAGCTTTCGGTTCGGCCCTTGCCGTTGGAGGTTACATCAATCTGGTACGTAGATTCAGGAAACTGTTGCCAAGCACATAGGCTCACGAGGAAAGACTTCGAGGAGCCCAACAACGCCATCGACAGCGACAAGAATTGGCCGCGTTTCACACGGCTATTCCTTGCGCGTCATGGCAATCGTTAAACGGGGAGGGCGAACTGACATGATAGGAAAACGACTAGCCGCATTATTGACTCAACTCCTGATTTCGTTCTGAAAATACGGAATACGGTCCTCGACATGAAATTGCAACTCACTTCGATCGCCAAAGATATCAACGCGATGACGAACATCCAGGTGGAGGCGCAGCGGGCCGCTGCTTTGGTCAAAAAACAGTCAAAAACAAATAAGGTATCCGATCAAGAAGAGGCAGAGAGAATTAGGAAAAAGAGGAAGCGGGATCTTTGGCTAAAAAACGAACGAAAAAAGAAATTGGCAGAAAAATACGCTATCACAAAGGATGGGGACTACTATATTTATAAAGACTTCAAATATGAAAACCTCCAAGACGCGATCAACTTTGCCAAACTCCAAACAACCTGACACGCGACGGGACCACCATGATACGATTCATGATCAGTATGTTACTGTTGATTCTCACGGCCTGCAACACAACCCAGCCCAAACCCTCAACGATCGATCCGCCACGAGTTAAATGGATTGTGATCGAGAAGACCGACGAATTTACCGATATCACGACCACGACCGTTACCGTTGGGACTCTCTACACCCGCAAGGGCGTCTATGACTACTCATTCAGTCTCTACCCGTACATCTCACACAAGAGCACCGGCGAGATTCAGGTGGGCGTCAGATGCGGCGGCAAGGCCAAAATACCGGTAGGCGCCGTCCAGATCCGCATCGATAACAACCCGACCTGGACCATCACCCCGGCCGAAACGCCACTCGACGAGACGAGCCGTCAGGCCATGAACCCCTACCAGACCCAGGACCCTAACGTCAACCAGGCCATCCGCACTATGCAGGCCTCCATGAGCCCGTACACCGCATGTACAGGTGAAAAGGCCCTGGCCATCATTGGGCAGATGGCGCAGGGCCATATATTAAAGTACCGTTCATCAGCCACCGCAAACATTCAAGGCTCAACCGGCACCTATCAACTTGACCAGTCATTCCGAGAGGCTATACAAAAACTCAATATCCTTCACCTGATCCCGATTGATGACCATTCCATCTAATAGGAGACTGATATGGCAAAAGAATTGCTCTGCAAGAACTGCGGCTACGTTGGAAAACCCCCAAAAAAAGTGCCGGGATATTTCGCAATCGAGCTGATCCTTTGGCTCCTGTTCCTTCTTCCCGGCCTCTGTTACACGCTCTGGCGATTGTCTAACAAATACACCGCATGCCCACACTGCGGCCAAAAAAATATGATTCCTCTCGATAGCCCCGTCGCTCGACATATCCTGACCCAAGCCCAGCCCAGGGCTAAAAAAAGGGAGCCCCAAATGGACCTTCCTGACCGCGACATCGACGGCGCTTACATCCTCCCCGAGACATAGAAAGGGATTGGGTCACATTTTGAATTGTGAATTGCTGTAAATTCATCGTAAAGGCAGGGTTAGGGAATGTAGTTGGTAAGAATCAAGCAGCGAACGAGTAAAAACGGGCGCGGCTTATTTTTTGAGGAACATTAGAGGTACTTTTAGCGGAATACTGCCGGATTTATACAGTCTGTATAAACCGGGAAGCCCAAAAGGTTAACTGGCGGTAATCCTTTGAAATGACGACATTTATCTAATTTTAAAAGGAATACGACAGTTTTTTATACAGAAAAGGCCCTTCTGTGTTTGCAGTTTTATACAGACTGTATAAGCATGGTTATGCATGGTAAATGAGGTTATGCATATGAAAAAAACTAATGCTCGCGCAATTCCACAATATATTTTCAGGCCCACGCAGGAGAATTCAGCAGGTAAATATAGAAATGATTTTATGCGTGACAGGGATCGCATTCTATATTCGAAACCGTTTAGGAGGATGAGCCGCAAAACACAAATATTCCTTCCCTCATCTGATGACCACGTCAGAACCCGGCTCACTCACTCCTTAGAGGTTGCGCAGATTTCAACAATATCTTCGCAGGCGTTAGGATTGGATAGAGACCTAACAGAAGCAATAGCCTTAGGCCATGACATCGGCCACACTCCATTTGGTCATACAGGTGAAAGGGTATTAAATTTAATAGCTACGAACTGTGATAACCTTGGTGGACTATCTACCGACCTTAAGATCGAAGATATGGGATTCAAACACAATCTTCAAGGCGTTAGGGTTGCCGCTCAAGTGGCGGATTTATACGAAAATGTTCCTGGCTTAAATCTCACGAACTATACTTTATGGGGAATCCAAAATCATACTGGCAAATTTTGGAAAAAATGCGGATATCGTATCAAAACGGAATATTCATATGTATGCAGATATCCGCAAAACGTAAATAATAATAAATGCCGTCATGGTAATAACGAATTGGCCCTTCAAAATAAGTTTTATGATAAATATGATGATCTGCTTCGAATCAGAGAAAATGGGGGAACAGGTCATTATGCATGGAGTTTTGAGGGACTTTTAGTTGGATTGTCTGACGAAATTGCGCAGCGTCATCATGATATTGAAGATGGTCTAATTGCAAAGGTAATACGGCTGACAGACATAATGGATTGGATACACCAGTTGCTATTTCCATACTTTAATAAGGATGAAGTCAGGCTGTTTAACTCCTTAAAGGATGAAGATAGAAAATATAGCATCCCAAAATTATCAAAACTTGTAGTTGGATGCCTAAATCGTTTATTAATTGATAATTCTAAGAATAATCTCAAGGCGTTTTTTGAACATTTTTCAATTAACTCTAGAAAAGATTTTGAAGAGTTATATCCAAAATTAAGTTTAGAAATGATATTTAAATCACAGCATGGTGAAATACCCATCAAAGATATTATTTCTTATCCACCCAACTTAAGGGTTGATGAAAAAATCTTCAAGAAACAGTTGAAAAGAGGCATTCTTAATTCTTATCAGGTACAAAGAATGGATGGTAAGGCACGCTTTGTAATAAGGCGAATTGCGAAAGCATACCTATCCAATCCCCAACAGATGCATGATGGTATGGTAAGTCTTCTATTTCAGAGGTGTTATCCAGATAAAGAAAGTATCAAAGATCTTTTTCTGGGCGATAAACGCTCATGGCTTGATAAAATGTATTACTCATCAAGAACCCCGGAATATCGAGAGAGACTGTTAAGATTAATTTGTGATTTTATTTCTGCTATGACAGATGATTTTGCAACTATTGAGCATGCCAGATTATATTCAACTTCGGAAAATGTTTCACTTCGTCATTACTAAGCATAACGATTTTCTCCAGTGGACTCGGTCCCTCGCCACTGAGAAATACGTTGGCCAGAACGCGGAACTACGGAGAGTATAAATGGATGATCCCGGGGCAACGAACGACTCTCTAAGTCACAGCCCAAATGCCCGCCTGCCGTTCTCACCGAAGCAGTTCCTGAAGATGCGGCGGCCGGAGCGGTTCTCGGATACGGTGTCCAGCGCCGTGCCAGCGTTGGACCGCGCGATGCTTGAGTACCATCTCGATACGCTGACAAGCCGCAACGAAGAGCTGCTATTCGAAGAGTTTGCCAAGGCACTGCTCCAACGGACGGTGTGCCCAAATCTACTGCCGCATACAGGCCCCAGTGGAGGCGGCGACAGCAAAGTTGACTCGGAAACCTATCCGGTGGCTCCATCACTCGCATTGTCCTGGTATGTGGGAGAGCCTGACAAAGCGTCTACGGAACGCTGGGCGTTCGCTTTTAGCGCCAAGGGGGATTGGCGGCCGAAGGTTCGGTCCGATGTCGGCAAGGTAGTTTCTACGCAACGCGGGTACTCGAAGGCGTTCTTCGTAAGCAACCAGTTCATTCGCGATAAAGTCCGGGCCGAAGTTGAAGACTCTCTCGCGAGGGAGCATAGTATCGATGTCCGAATATTCGACCGCACGTGGATTCTGGATCAGGTTTTTGACAACAATCTTGAGTTGATCGCCGTTGACCAGCTTCAGATTAGGACGGAACTCCGGCGACAGGAACGCAAGGGTCCGCGCGATACAGAGCGCCAACAGGAATTCGATGCAGTAGAAGCGGCGATCACTTCGACGATCCAAGAGGCACGTCAATCACCCGCTCTGGTTGACAATGGCCTCCTGTCAGCCGACTTGGCTAGATGCATGGAGCGACCCCGTCAAGATGTCGAGGGTTTGTACGCGAGAGCCGAGCGTCTGGCGAATGAATACGGCACCGCACACCAGCAGTTGCTCTGCGCCTACGAGCGCGCCTGGACATCGTACTGGTGGTACGAGGACTACAACTCCTTCCTTCAGCAATACAATGAGGTTGAACGCCGAGCGCAGGGGAGTCAGAACCCGTACGAGTTGGAACTCTGGTCCAATCTATTTTCGTGCCTTCACGTGATCGCCCAATCGCAGGCCTCCGCAGATCAAGTTGACACTAAGCCGCCAGCGCAGCTGTTGCTTGAATCGCTTCTAACGGTTGCACAGCAAGATGACCGCCCCAGCGCATCCCTGCACGCGCAGAGTCTGGCCGTGCAGGTGCAACTGCTCACAGCGAAGCCGGGTGAGCATGATGATCTGCTTGGCCGCCTTGCGGATGTTGTGCAGAAGGCAAAGGGGCTGATCGGATATCCGTTTGAACCGCTTTCGAAGATCGTGACCGAAATTGGTGCCATATTCGGCGAGCTTCCGGGATACCAGAGATTGTTCGAAGAGACTGTCGCGGCCTCCACGCGGCGGGCAGGTGACGTATCTGGAGCGCGCATGATGCTGCGACGGGGCACGCAGCAGTTGGATTCTGGGCATGCGTATGACGCCATCCGCATGTTCGGGCGAGTCATGGGAAAACTGTTCAAGCACGAGAGTCGAGAGGACGCGGTGCATGCGCTCTACCTCTGCTCACATGCCTATGAACGGGTGGGATTGCTATGGGCAGCGCGAGGAACGGCTCTCGCTGCCGCAAGCATAGCTACAAATGAATACTGGACCTACGAAAGCCTTACACCCCAACAGGCGGCCTGCTACAACCGCATCAAGTGGATGGAACTTCGGCTTGGGCGGTTGGGCCCAATGCTTGCGTGGCACGAGCTCGATCATGTGATTCGCAGAGCGCTGAACGATCGCGGATGCACGATCAAGTGGGTGACACAGGACGACATGTTCGATCCGATTACGGGGATGTTGCTGCTCAAGGCCGATCTGGAAACGCTTCGAGATTTGACTCGCCTGCCTGAAGTACTTGACTCCACGGGGCTTCCGATGTCTGCGGTCGCATTGATGTTTGCGCTTGGTCACGAGGATGAGGTGCCGTCATCACTAATAGACGAAGAAGACAGACGCAAGTTCTTCAGAATGTGGAGAGACCAACCCGCAAAGGGTGATCTTCCGCCGGCACCCAAGATTGATCTCACGCAGACCATTCGGTTCGAATCCTCTATTGCGGGATGCAGGATCGATGTGACCTGTCGGAACGAGTCTCCCTGCATTGAGCTTGGCGAATCATTGTTGGCATGCATAGAGGCGCTGCTGGCAACCGCCATGAGTGACCGCATCATCGCTCGTGAACCGTCAGTCAAGGTTAAGATCAAGATAGGGGAGTTCGCCGAACCACCATTTGTATTTGATACTGGAGATGTCGATGGTCGGCCGTCTATCGAAATCCGATCTCGTCCGTTCTCGCCTCACAAGCTGAGCATTGATGAGCAAACGCAGCTGAAGAACCGCCTATTCGAAGTGATGGCTCATATCCTCGCCAGAGCGTTTCTGCTTCAGGATACGGAGGTTCTGTTGGCTAGACTCTTTCGTGACGATCTGGCACCTCAACGTGCCCTCGACTTCACCACGTCCTTCGTCGTGGTGGGCAATGTGCTGGGCCACGACGCCAAGACGAACTTGGACCAGTGGATTGATCCGAAGGGCACGAACTACCCGCTGCTTCGGACGGAAGTGTGGGACAAGGTGGATCGAGAAGCGAATCCGCACGAGCAGCATACGACAGAGCTGAAGCCCGCTCCCGCCGACAGCGAAGTACCACCGGAAATGGGTGATCTGGATCATGTGACACACCGCGAGATTCAGACCGTATCCCTGATCCGAGAGGCGATCTGGAATGAGGCCGAATGGCGTGGAGTGGTGTTTGCCACCGCCCCCGATCCCTCGGTGCCTCCGATCCTTGCACTGCTATTCAAGAACGCCGATGCGGGCTTGAAGATATTCAGGGGATGGCACGACGAATTTGGCGACGTCGATGAAGGTGATAGGCTACGGATAGCGATATTTCGCAATATCCGTCGAGACAAACCGCACTGGTATCGCATCGTGATCGGGAATGATCCAGCGTCCGATTTGGTCGCAGATGGGGTGAAGAACATCGTGATGGTGTCGCGCATTCACACGATGAATCCTGATTCGAGCGAGAATCTGGAGCGTTTCATTGCCGCTTACGAGAAGGCCGGAGAGTACATTCTTAGCCAGGCGAAGCTGGACGGCGGCCAGATTCACTTGACGGCAACAAACGAGATTCGCAAGAAGCGAATCGTCATCAGAGAGGCGTGGGAGGTCGGGCCGCACGAACCGGACAGTGTCGGGATCAGGTTAGACGACGATCCGATCATACCTCAAGGCGTTCAAGACCCGCCGGTAGTGAGAACGCTCGAACGGATCAGGCAAGCTCGATGATCTACAGCTATGCTGGCCAACAACAGCATGCAGCGGACGTCGCTGCGCGCCGCCGTTGATGCTGGACGTTATAAGTGGAGCAATATGCCGTGGATATCGATATTGAAAAATTTAAACAAGATATTGAAACTTGGGCCAACACTATTCCTTATGGTATGGCCTTGTTTCTATTTGGTTCATACTTAAAGGGGAAGCCAGATCCTAGTGACATAGACATCGCTATAATTTTCACAGAAAGCCTTTCCCGTAGTGAAATTGAAAATATCATTTATGATCATCATGCATCTTGGGAAGTCGAATTAAAGAAAATAACCGACCTCCCCATCCACCTTCAGATTTGTAATCCTGGATATTCTGTAAAAATACTAGAATATCTGAAGAAGGGGCCAATGATTCGTCTATGTGTTTCGGAGGCACAAGAAAACGATGACGGAGACTTCTTAAAAAGCCTTGATGTTTTATTGAATACGAGAGAGTAGCTTTGTCCAATGGCATAAAAAAAAGGATTCGTATAGCCTAATTATTAAGCCTAATACCAACTTGGCATCCAAGGTCGAAAGTCATGATGGCAAATTTGAACCATTTGCAATGATAGTGTATGCCCATAAATGCACCCTTATAACAACCCCAGACTAGCTGGATATACGGGGCGTTACGGTGTATAGGTTTCTGCTATTAATGGAAAGAATCGAAGAACCAAAAATATTTAAGGTTAGCGGACGTAGTTTTCAATCTTATGAAATTAAAGACTAATGCAAGCAA
>CAZXWJ010000038.1:0-23811 GCA_964644375.1 uncultured Desulfobacteraceae bacterium
CGACCTTCAGGGCTTTGACATAATCCCTGGCCGTGCCGTATTTTACGGCCTTGTGTCCGCTCGAGTTTGTGGACATCATGCCGCCGATGGTAGCGATCATCTCGCTCCCGGGGTTGGGGGGGAACATGAGGTTGTCTCCGGCCAGATGCCTGTTGAGGTCCATGCAGATGACACCAGGCTCCACCCTGGCATAGAAGTTTGCTTTGTTGACTTCCAGAATGGTGTTCATCTTATGAACATCGAGGAGTATCCCACCCTCTACCGGGAGAGATGCCCCGGTGGTGGCGGTTCCCGAACCCTGGACCGTGACCGGCACTTTTTCCTTGTTGGCCAATTTCATGATCGCGGAAATCTGTTCGGTTGTGTAGGCAAAGACCACGGCATCAGGTATCCCTTCATGAACGGAGAGATCCCGCGAATAGGGGATACATTCGACAGGCCCAGTAAACACATTATCCGGTCCAACTATTTGTTTTATTTCTTCATATATATCCATGAATTGACCTCCATCTCTGTGTATGTTTTACGAGCAAAAACCATGGTCTCAGAGTTCGATGGCTATGTTATAGCTACAATGGAATGTAATTGAAAAAAACATAAAATGTCAAGCAGAAATATAGCTATGAGAAATGTTCCTTCGCATTTTATAAATTGAGAAATGTCAAATACTTTTGGGTGATTTTCAAGGTGATCCGGTGCTTTTGTCCCCTGTTTGCGGCAACAGGGTGAAAAGAGGCGTTTGGTAACCTCGGAAAAATTATCCAAGGAAAGGAGTTTATGTAGGACTTTGAAAGGAATGAATAAACCCCGGGCATGAGCCCGGGGTTTATCTTAACGAATGGGCTCAAAATGGCAGGTGAAATGCCTGAGGAATTTGGGCTGGTACGTGATGCGGTATCCGGGTATGGCGTCCTTTTCCTTCCAGACCGCCTCGATGACTTCGATCAGGTAGTCAAAATGACTCTGTGTGTAAACACGTCTTGGAAAAGCGAGCCTAACGAGTTCCAGTGGGGCAGGTGTTTCACGGCCCGTTTCATCAACTCGTCCAAACATGACGCTGCCGAGTTCGACGCTGCGGACGCCTCCTTCTATGTAAAGGGCATTGACAAGGCCAATGCCCGGATACTCGGAGGGAGGGATATGGGAAACAAAGGCCTTTGCATCCAGAAAGACGGCATGGCCCCCAACCGGACGGACAACGCCGATACCTTTATCAATCAATCTGCTTCCGAGATACTCCACGGTCGCGTGACGATAGACCTGATAATCGTATTCCAAGGCCTCCATGAGCCCGACGGAGATCACTTCAAGATCTCTTCCGGCAAGGCCTCCGTAAGTGGGAAAACCCTCCCGAAGGATAAGGACGTTCCTGAAGTCTTCCGCCCATTTATCATCATTGCAGATCAGGAATCCCCCGATGTTGGCCAGTCCGTCTTTTTTGCAACTCATCGTTGCCGCATCCGCGTAGGAGAACATTTCCCTGGAAATGTCAAGAAGGGTCTTATCTTGATAACCCGGCTCCTTTTCATGGATAAAAAAAGCATTTTCCGCAAAACGGCAGGCATCAATCACGAGGGGAATGCCGCTCTTCTCGAGCGTGCCTTTGACCGAGCGAATGTTTTCCATGGAGACGGGTTGGCCGCCGCCGGTATTGTTCGTAACGGTGATCATGCAGAAAGGGATCTTCTCAATCCCGTTTTCCTGAATACATCGCTCTAGTTTTTCTATGTCCATATTGCCTTTGAACGGGGCGTCCAGGACGGGATCCAACCCTTCGTCACAAACAAGATCGACCGCCTTAGCGCCCTGGAATTCTATATTGGCCCGTGTGGTATCAAAATGATTGTTGTTGGGAATGATGTCGCCTTTTTTCAATCTCGTCTGGGCGAGAATGCTTTCCGCAGCCCTTCCCTGATGGGTCGGAAGGACGTGCTTGATATGGGTAATCTCTTTGACCGTTGATTCGAATTTTTTCCAGGATTTGCTCCCGGCGTAGCTTTCGTCTCCCAGCATCAGCGCCGCCCATTGTTGGGCGGACATGGCCCCTGTCCCGCTGTCGGTCAGGAGATCGATGCAGCAGTCCTCGGCATCGAGCAGAAACACGTTTTGGTGGGCACTCTCAAGGGCCTCGATTCTTTCCTCTCGGGAAATGAGTTTAATAGGTTCGGTCATTTTGATGCGAAAAGGCTCAATAATCGTACGCATAGTCCTTTACCTCACTGAAATTTTATTGTTTTTGATATTTTGGCTTTTCGAAAAAATACAAGCATTCATGAGAACATGACCGCCCCGACTGCGAGATTTATATCCTTTTGTTCTGTACGTCCGAATAACCACAAAATTATATCATATAGCATAGTTACACTGAAAACGTGATAAAAATATAGAGCACGGAGCCGAAGGCACGAGCGGACCGAACATTTGATTCCGTTGTTAAAACCTGGTCCTTCCCCGCAAAACGGGATCGGAGTCTTGGAAAAACTGACAGGCAGCCGTGAGATTCTTAAAATGGCGGTCATGGAATGCCGCCGTAACCGTTAAGATGGTTTTTTCCCTTCACCCCAGCACTCCGGTACTCCGGGAATCTTGAAGTTCCAGTAAGATAAAACCCCTTTGAGGTTAAGGCAAAGCCGGGCCCTCTGGACCTGAAATTTTTACTTTTTGTCGGCCCGGCCCGGATTTCATGATATGATTAAAACGCTTACAGGACCCCTCGGACGGAAATGGCTCCGGGAGAGATCCCCTTCTTGACTTTGGTTATCCCCTTTAAGAGGAAATTATGGACTGTGACTATGATGTGATCATCATCGGTGCAGGTCCCGCCGGCATTTTCAGCGCTCTCACCCTGTGCGATGCCGGTATCGGACCGGTCCTCCTGCTTGAACAGGGAAAAGATCTGCACCAGCGGAGTCGAAAAATATCAGATGACATGCTATGCGGCTGGGGAGGCGCCGGCGCTTACAGTGACGGCAAACTGACCCTGTCTCCCGAGGTGGGCGGTTTCCTGACCGATTTTCTTGATCACAACGCCCTTTTTCAGCTCTTGGGACAAGCAGATGACCTCTACGTGTCCCATGGGGCCACAAAAGAGTTGTTCGGTGAAGAATCGCAGGAATTGAGAGATCTCACCGACAGGGCCAGGCTGGTTGGTCTCGAACTTGTTCCCAGCAAAATCAGGCATATCGGCACGGATAATTGTCCGGTCGTCCTGGACCATTTCCGGGAGGCCCTTCTGGGCAGAGCGGAATGGCGGCCCAATTGCCGAGTGAAGGGACTTTTGGTCGATGGGGGGAGAATACGGGGTGTTGAATTGGCCGACGGCCGCAAAATTACCGGACGTTTTGTGGTAGCGGCCCCGGGTCGCTCCGGGGCGCGGTGGATGAAGGGGGAAGCCGATGCCTTGGGCCTGTCGACTCGCGCCAGCCCGGTGGATATCGGTGTCCGGGTGGAACTGCCCGGTGCGGTCCTCAAGGATATCACGGATAGGATCTATGAATCCAAACTGATCTATTCTTCCAAGACCTTTCACGACAAGGTCCGCACCTTCTGTATGAACCCTTATGGGGAAGTCGTTATTGAGAAAAGCGGAGATGCCGTTACCGTCAACGGCCACAGCCATACTCAAAAAAGGAGTGACAACACAAACTTCGCCATTCTGGTCAGCAGTGCCTTTACGGAACCCTTTGATGATCCTATTGCCTACGGACTATACATTGCCAGACTGGCCAACCTCTTGGCTGGTGGTGCGATTGTTCAGCGACTGGGAGACCTGTTGGCCGGCAGGCGCAGCACTCAGGCTCGGATCGATCGTTGCCTCACGCGCCCGACCCTTCCGGATGCCGTGCCCGGAGACCTGAGTTTTGTGTTCCCCTATCGCCATCTTGTCAGTATTATCGAGATGCTTCAGGCGCTTGAAAGACTGGCTCCCGGAGTGTACTCTCGCCATACGCTTCTTTATGGTGTTGAGGTGAAGTTTTACAGTAATCGGATCCAGGTCTCCAGAGAAATGGAGACCGAGGTCAAAAATTTGTTCGCTGTCGGAGACGGTGCCGGAATTACCAGGGGACTTTTGCAGGCCTCGGCAAGCGGTATCCTTGCTGCGCGGGCTATATGCGAACGGTTGAAATGAACAAATGCTTCCTTGTGCCGGAAAGATGGCCGGGTTGCACTAGTCCGAATAGAAGGCTTCCTAGTGCCGCCCTGAGAAAAGGTTGTGAAAGTCTGTTTTGTCCAGCCGGCGGAGGGATCTTCTCATCTGGCTCAACCATGTGGAGGTGTAGATGTAGTTGACCATCAGACCGCAGGAGTCTTTTAATCCGCGGGGAGTTGGATTTCCAAGAAAATTTATATTTTTTTGTGAAACGGTGGCTCCGTTGCCAAGGTGAAAATTGGCTACGGGATTTAGGGGTTTTCCCCGAGGGTTTTTCTCCGTCAGGATATAATGATAGGCTATTTTGACAAGGGGTTGTTTCAGATCCTTTATCAGCTTTTCTTCCCGGGTCCAATGGTCCTCCGATAACAAAGAAAGCAGGTTCCGGTTAAATGTTTTGGTCGCTTCTTCCGTTTGAACCGGCCTCGCCATGATCCTGGAAATTTGTCTTTTGGAAAAGAAGTTCGGAATATCCCCCTGCTTCAAAAAAAAATTTTGGTCCCGTCCCGCCAGGGCAGGTTTCAGGTAGTTCTCCCAGAAGCCCGGTATGGGGCTCAGGGTGGCAAATGTCCGGATTTCGGGTTTTTCTTGCTTGAGATAATTTACAACCTGGCCGATCAGCATTTTGCCCAATCCCAGTCCGGTAAGACCCTGTTGGGTATTGTTTATGGAATAGAATATGGCCGTATCCTTTTCTTCCTCACTATCCTGAGAGGCCTCTTTATCTATGATGTTAGTAATGTTTCCTGTCAGTCCTCTGGTCAGTGCCACCTCGATGAACATAATGGGTTCATAGAGAATAAGCCTTTGGTATAGGGCAAAGCAACGCCTGTCCTTTCCGAGACGTTGCCCCATTTCTTCAAGGCTCACCATGGGGTGAACGAGATCGCTGTTTTTGATGAGTTCGATCTGTCTGTAGGCCGAGTCAAGGGTGATTTCTTCGAGGATGAGAAATCCTTCCTGAAACCAGAGTTCAAAAAGAAGCACGATATCGAAATCGAGGGGCGTCAGGTCAATTCTTGAGGACCGATGGATCATGAGGAGATCGCGCCGAAAATCAAGAAGAAATTTCAAGCCGCCGGGTGAATGCGCGATTTTTCGGAACAGGTTAAGCCGCGGGGAATATAACCGGCCCCTTAGTTTAGAAAGCCATAGGGGCCACTGCGGGTCATCGGAATTGTTGACCACCGGGACCTCGAGAAGGGGCAGCAGGGTTTCTTTTGAAACTTCGATTGTCGTCATAAGATTCAGGAAGAACGATTCCTTCTCATGATCATCAAATGAAAGGTAAAGGGATTTTATTCGGAGAAACAACTCCCTTTCTTTGATGTCTTCCCTGAGCAATTCCTGAAAAAGTTTGAGAAGAGCGCTTGGTTTATCGGTTCGGCGTTTTTTGAGCTTTTCCATTGTGACTCCGTTTTCATTGCCGGGAAATGCAATGATTGGAAAAGGGTGTGATGGTCATTTAAAAAAAATATGTATCTCTGGGGAAGCAGGATTGGTTATTGTTTGTTAAAGAACTCCACGTGTCAGAGATATGGAGGGCTGCACCGAAAACAAAAGATGGAAGAGGGGTGGAAGAAAACAAGAAAATGAGAAAACCCGCTAAAATTCCGGAAGGGGTCTCGCCCCCGATACAAACCGGTCGGGGGCCCCTTTGGGCATAGCGTCACGGGCTATCGTCTCTAGGGTTCGATGGGTTTCGCCTCGTCAATGAGCATAATCGGAATATCGTCTCTGATTTCATACAAAAGCTTGCATTCCTCACAGATGAGGCCGTTCCCGGCCTCATTCAGATAAATATCCCCTTTACACTTGGGGCAGGCCAGAATATCCAGTAATTCTTGACTGATCGGCATCTTGTTCTCCCTATTGAAAGGTACATGGAAGGACCTCAAAGTGTCCGCAAAGGGTAATCACCGAATTAGAATAATGTAATCGGGTGAAGGTTTCAAGTCCTTCTTCGCCTTTCAAAAACGAAGGGCCAACGGGAGGATCGATGAAAACGGGGCAACGAGGGCGGTGATGAACCTCGGGCAGACAACGCTCGCGCAAAGATCTGGCATGTCAAGGGTGCGAGTGGCCTTTTGCCCGCCTTGGCGAGGATTTTGTGCGGATTCCGGGGCAGGGTTTTTTCGTTTTTGAAAAGAGAGGGTCCTGACCCATTCATGGCTGAGCGCGGTTACAAAAGCTAAACACTTGCGAAGTTTTTTATTGACACCTCTCTTGCTATCAGTTTATCCTCGGTCTGTTTGTAATTCACAGGAGCCCAAGGGAACATCATGATGTTTTTAAGCGTCGGTCAAAATTTTTTTTGCTTTTTCTTTTTTGCGGGTATCCATGCCCCGGACTGACCGTTATACAGGTACAATGACCGGGCCGTGGAATCCAGATTCCACGGCCTTTTTTTGTTTGTGTGAGATCGGGACCGCGATTCCCATGACTCTGCAGTTGGAGCGTTAGGGCAGACTCTCAAACAAAAATAGAGAGAACCGATCTATATCGCCTAATGGCCCCTTGCGGCCGGAGTTCGCTGATGAAAAAAGAAATGTTGCGCACATCCTGTTTTTCAACTGAAGGCTTTTTTTGCTTTTTCGGCTTTTTTAGCTTTGGCGATTTTCACGTCCCGGATTGAACGTGTTGGTGCAAAAAAACACAGGGGCCGTGGAAGTCAAGATTCCACGGCCTTTTTTTTCGGGAAAAATGAAATAAACAAAGAAATAAACTCAAAGACAGAGAGTTGTAACAGATTGAGAAAGGAAACATTGAGATGCTCACAAAAGCTTATATCCCATACCGGGGCTATTATTCATCTCCCTTTTGCCGATGGCAGGGGTCCATGCAGTATGATAATTCAATTGTGTTGGGGGCCTCTACGGCCAACCGATGGTTGAATTCCAGAGACCTTGATCCGACCATGTTCGACTATCTTTATTTTGGCATATCCATTGGACAGCCGAGACTTTTCTACGGCCATACCTGGGCCGCCGCGCTTTTGGTGGAGGGGAAGAAAGATCTTCCGGCGCTCATGGTCAACCAGGCCTGTACAACCGCTGCAACGGGTGTTCATCTTGCCGCCATGAGCATTGAGTGCGGGATTCAGAACACGACCTTTGTGCTCGCCACGGACCGGTGTTCCAACGGACCTCATACCATCTGGCCCAATCCCTTCGGACCAGGAGGGGAGATCACTTCAGAGAACTGGGTCATGGATAGTTTTAACAATGATCCCCACGCGGGACTCAAGATGATTCAAACGGCGGAGAAGGTTGCAAAAAAACTGGGGACGACGAAAGAAGAATGCGATGCCGTGACGCTCAGGAGGTATGAACAATATCAAGATGCCCTTGCCGAAGGCAGGGCTTTTCAAAAAAGATTCATGTTCCCGGCAGAAGTGCGGGTGAACAAAAAAAAGACTAAAATCGTGGAAGAAGACGAGGGGGTGACGCCGACCACCGAAGAGGGTCTCGCGTCCCTTGAACCCGTCGAAAGGGGAGGTGCCCATTCCTTTGGGGCCCAGACCCATCCGGCCGACGGGAACATCGGGATGATCGTGACCACCCGGGAACGGGCCCGGGTGCTGAGTGAGGAGCCGGGCATTGAGGTTCAAATTGTATCCTACGGGTTTGCCCGCGTCACGAAGGGTGCCATGGCAGCCGCTCCGGTACCTGCCGCAGAGATGGCCCTCAAAAATGCCGGTCTTCGGGTCGGGGACATAAAGGCCGTCAAGACCCACAACCCATTCGCCGTCAATGACATCAATATGGCCGGAAAAATGGGGCTGGATATCATGAAAATGAACAATTATGGGAGTTCCTTGGTGTATGGCCATCCCCAGGGACCCACATCCGGCAGGTTGATCGTGGAGTTGATCGAGGAGTTGGCCATTCTCGGCGGCGGATACGGACTCTGGGCGGGGTGTGCGGCGGGCGATACCGGTGCCGCCATGATCGTCAAGGTTGGCTGAGTAGTGCTCCCTGCAAATAAGCCCTGAATCCGGATAGTGTTATCTCGAACCTCTGATTAACTGAAAGTGTTCGGCTTAAAAAGGAGAAGTATTTATGCATTCTTTGATCGGCATCGTGTCCTTGATCTGCCTGTTGAGTGTGTCCGGGCTAAATATTGGTGACAGGGCACCGGCCCTTGAAGAAACCCTGTGGATCAAGGGCACTGCCCCGGTCTTCGAAAAGCAGTACACCGTGGTCGAGGTCTGGGCCACTTGGTGCAGTGTGTGCCGCGACGAGGCCTCTCATCTGACGAGGCTGCAAGAATTCTATGGAGACAACGTGCAGATAGTCGGAATCAGTGATGAGCCCTCAAGTGTCATCGCCGGGTACGTTAAAAAAATGGGTAATGAAATCGGTTACAGCATAGGGAAGGTGTCCAAGAAGTTGCGAAGGCTTTACATGGAGGGCGTCGACGGTATCCCCCAAGTCTTCTTGATCGACCCGAAGGGCTTGATGATATGGAGCGGGCACCCCAGGGACCTGGATGAAATTTTGGATAAGGCCCTGGCAGGGACACTTGATACCGGCACGATCAAACGCGTTGCAAACCTTGAAAAGGCGTTAAAAGAGGTTCTCAAGACCGGTAACCTGGATGTTATCGGACAAGCCGCAGACGCCCTCCTGATGGTTGATTCGACCCATGAGCGAGCCTTGGATGTTCGGGGGGTGGTGGCCAAACGACAAAGGGACCTTGCGGCATTCAGGAGCATGTACGATCGGATCAATGTGGCGAACCTTGGGGGTAAGAAGGCAAATCGATTGGCCTGGAAACTTGTGACGGAAAAGCATCTCCCCTTTCGCTATTTGAAGGCCGCCCTGGCCCTTGTCTCCCATTCGGTAAAAAAGGAACCGGAGAACGGAGCCTTTGCCAATACCTACGCACGGGTTCAATACTGCTTGGGTCATATCCAGGAGGCCATCAAATGGCAGAAAAAGGCCATAGCCCTTGACCCGTTTGAACCGGCATTTGATGAAACGCTTCAATATTACAGGGAGGTCGAGAGCCTTCGAAGTTTTAAAAAGGTAAGTGACCGTTAGTTCCCTTCAAAAACTGTCTTGGCATGTTGGACGGTTCACTGGAGGGCGTGAAGATGCACAGGGCACCAGGCAATTCTCTGTCTCTCATTTCATTTGGGGGGGCAAATCGTCGGGTCCCGGCGTTACTTGATCTGAAAAAGGTCCCTGACCAAAGAGTTCCCTGGCGGTCTCAAACACCCGGTTCACCGAGATATCCTTCATGCAGGTCTTGCGGGCGCACTTCTTTTTGAAACATGGGCTGCACTCGATCTCCGTCCTGATTATCCTATGCCCATTGCCATAGGGGCCTGTTCGCCAGGGTGCCGTCGGGCCGAAAAGAGCGACCACGGGGCAGCCCATGGCGGCGGCGATATGCATGGGTCCGGTGTCTGTGGTAATGGCGAGACGGCATTTGGAGTATAAACAGGCCAGTTCCTTTAAACTCGTTCGACCCGCCAGATTGCAGGCGCGTTCCTCCATCGACCCGATGATTTGATCTATGACGGGTCGGTCACGCCTGCTTCCGGTAAAGATCACCTCGCAGGATAAGTCCTTCTGTATCCTGTCCGCCAGGTCGGCAAACCGGTCATTTTCCCAGAGTTTGGTCTCCCATCGGGCCATGGGATTCAGGGCCACAAGACTCTTGTCCTGAAGCCCGTATTCCCTGATAATTCGGCTAAGGCTTTCCTTATCTGAGGCCTGTAAAGGGATATCCCCCTTCCAGGCGTCCACCCGGCACTTCAGGTATTCGGCGGTTTTTAAGTACCGATCCACGGCATGCCGGTCGTAATCCACGGGAAAGGGCCGTTCGGTCAGGAACAGGGAACTCCCTTCCCGCCCGCCTGTTGCTCCGATCTTTCTCTTCCCTCGGGAAAAGCCGGTCATAAGACCGCTTTTGAGAAGGCCCTGCAGGTCAATGACAATGTCGTATCTCTCACCACGAAGTTCCTTTAAAAGACGTGATATCTGTGTAAGAATTTTTGGCCATTCGCCGATCGTGAGCAATTTTTTCTGCCATGACTTTCTGTGGGAGATAATCACGTGATCAATGGCGTCGTGTCCTGCAATGATATCGGCGGCTTCTTTTTCGATGAGCCAATCGATCCGGGTCTTCGGAAAGTTTTTTCTGAGAATCTCCAGCAGGGGCAGGGCGTGGACCACGTCCCCGATGGCGCTCAGCTTTATTAAAAGGATGCTCTTTGGATGCCTGTATTCCAAGCCTTGCTTACCTTTCCAGTATCCAGCGAACTGCGTGCAAAAGATCCGGTGCAATATGGGCTGGTTTGAAAGGGCTTTGGGGCAAGACATAGGATATGTCGCCCAATCCATAGCCCGTTTCGACAAGAATGCCTTTGAGGCCGGCTCGCTCCGCCGTTTCCATATCCAGACACCGATCTCCGACCATAAAGGATCGAGACATGTCGATGTCAAAGGCCCTGCAGGCCTTTTCGATCAGACCGATTTTCGGTTTTCTGCATCCGCACACCTTTGCAAAATCAGGCACCGTGCCTCGAGGATGATGGGGGCAGAAAAAAATCCCGTCCACCTTTGCCCCTCTGTCTTTGAGGGTTTTCTGCATGAGAGAATGAATTTCATGGACCAATGTCATGGGAAAGTAGCCCCGCGCAACACCGGACTGATTTGATACGATTATGGCAAGCAGATGGTTTTCGTTCAACAACCGGATGGCCTCAGACGCTCCCGGTAGGAGTCTGAAGCGGTTCGGGTGATTGATGTAACCCATTTGTTCGTTCACGGTGCCGTCGCGATCGATAAAGACAGCCGGTTTTTTCATGATTGCCTTTCTTTGGATTTCTTCCGGAAAGCCACGTCCTTTTTCACATGCTAACGTTGCATTGTCAAATGTAACATTTCGTCCCACACCCTGTCCGCCCCGATATCCAGCATGCAGCGGAAATCGCCCGGACAGACAGGCTTGAGGCAGGGGGCGCAATCCACCTCAGATTTTACCACCACGGCGTTTTCGCTACGTGGTCCGGTTGCAACAGGATCGGTTGAGCCGAAGATGGCGACCGTCGGAACGTTCAGGGCTGCAGCGATATGCATCAACCCGGAATCGTTGGTCACGAAGACACGGCACCGGTCGATAAGGGCCATGACTTCACCAAGGGCTGTGCTGCCGCACAGATTCAGTGTTTCATGTTTCATATTCGCATCGATGCATTCTCCTATCGGCCTATCCCCTTTGCTCCCCAAGATCAGAACTTTTGCATGCCATGCCTCAACCGCCCGGTCGCCAATCTCGGCAAAGCGTTCGGCAGGCCACCGTTTGGCCGGTCCAAAGGCCGCCCCGGGACTCACCCCGACCAGGAAATCGTCTTCTCCAATATCCTTTTGGGAAAGAAGTGAACATGTGGATTCCCGGTCGTTGTCGGAGATGTAGAGCCTTGGATCTCTTGTTTCAGCCTGCCATCCAAGTGCCCTCAGAATGGCCAGGTAGTAGTTTACCTGATGTTGGCCCAGGATGCTCTTGTCTCTGAGAATGGCATGGGAGAGGAGAAATCTTCTGCCGTCCGTATTGTAACCGATCCTCAATCCGATGCCGCCCAAACGGCTCAGAAGAGCAGCTTCAAAGGCGTTTTGAAAAAGGATTGCCAGATCAAAACCTCCACGGCGAATGCGGGCAGCAACCCTGAGGACCTCAAAAAGGTCCGCTGGATATTTGCCTCTCTTTTCCAGCGGTAGAATGTGGTCCACTGAAGGGTGATTCTCCAAAAGAGGAATGACCCAGGGTTTTCCCACAACCGTTATGGTGCTGTCCGGAAAATTTTCTTTTACCGCCTCAAGGGCCGGAAGGGCCATGACGGCGTCCCCGATCCAGTTAGTGAAACGAATCAGTATGCGATGAATCCGTGTTTTGTCTAGTGGAGTGCGTCCTTTTACCTTAAGCATTCTTTCTCATTTTTTCTCAAGGGCCTTTGCAGGCGGCCCTTGCAACAAAGGGAGTGAAATCCGATCCGGATCAAAAGACCCGTTGATGGTCTCAATATCGCGATGCGTTTTGCCTAACCTATTGGCTTAGGCTATCCCTGTCAACCTATAGGCGGCCTCCATTCTGAGACGGCCCTTTTCCGCAATGTCCGTTTCAACCCGCCTGGCGGATAAAGTCGCGAGGTCTCCTGTGCGTGGTACACCCTGGATGTCTCCGTTTTTATCGGATTTGAGATCTTGCCGGGAGTGAGGGTAGAGGCCTGGGGGATGACACAAGGGAGGGGCGTGAGTCAATGACCGATTCGCGGTCTGGATCCCCTGTCAGCGGGACGCTCAGGGATGACACAATAGGGCCGGGTCTTCCATCTCCTGTGGAACCAGAACCAGTGGTCCGGATATCGGCGCACAAATTCTTCTATAACCGCGGTAAAAAGCTCTGTATTGTCCTCCACATCTTTGGTCTTGTCACCCGTCCTGACAAGATTTACCTCGCGGTCGATAATAATCCGAAATCGGCCGTCTTTTTGCCTGACGGAAAAAACAGGGATGACGGGGGCTTCGGTTTTCAAGGCCAGCAGGGCCAGTCCCTTGTTCGTGCAGGCCCGCTTGCCCAGGAAGTTTACAAAGACCCCCTCATACCAGTCCACGTTCTGGTCCAGAAGTATCCCGACGATTTTTCGTTTTTTTATGGCCCTAAGAAGCCTTCTCATCGCTCTTTGTTTGGGAATGATCTCCGCTCCAAACCTGGACCGAAGATCCGCCATGAAACGATCAAAGGGCGGGAAGTCGATGGGCCGTGCGACGATGGCGGGATTTCGCAAACAAAGGCTCAATGCCGCCGCCGCCAATTCCCAGTTCCCGAAGTGGGCGGTTAGAATAAACACGCCCTTATCCCTGTCGATAGCTCGAACAAGGTTTTCCATGTCTTGAAAGACGACGAAGTTGTCAAGGTTTTCGGGTGTCAACCTGAGGATGTGTGGGACTTCGAAGAGCATTTGTCCGAAATGGACAAATATCCTTCGTGTCAGTCTTTTCGGGTGTTCGGCCAGTTCCGTGCCCCTGAAGGCTCGCCGTATGTTTTCATGAACAATGGATGCCCTCCGGGAGGGAATGAGGGCGAGCGCCGTGCCGAGCATTCTTCCCATGAATTGTCCCGGATGAAGAGGGATGCAGGACATCAGCCGGGCTAAAGTATGTATCAATCTGTCAATCATGATTCGTCCGGATGCTTTACTTTGAATATTTATCCGATCATGGGCATTTGTTCAAGATGATATCTGTCGTATCGGCATCTCGGGGTTGTGACACGATCAAATCAAGGCTTCAAATCCGCCGCATGCCTTGTGGCTGTTTTGACCATTTGCAGAAAGGCATCCGGGGCAGGGGACAGGCTAAAGGTGATGGTCAGATAGGCCATATCCGAAACATGGGGCACAAATCTTTCCGCTCGAACCCAATCTTTTTCGGTCGTGATCAGGCAGTCTGCACCCAGAATCTCTTTTTGCCTTATCAGGTCGAGAATGTCCTGATTCGTAAAGGCATGGTGATCCCTGAAACGTCTGAAAAGGCGTATCTCCGCCCCGAGTTCGGTCAAGGTCCTCTTGAAGACATCGGGCCGGGCGATGCCGGCAAAGGCGACAACCCCCATGCCCTTCAAGAATTCAGGATTGAAAATTCTGTCGGAATGAGGGAAGACGACGGTCTTCGGTTGATGGGCGCTCCGGAAAAGGGGCTTGTGAGGAAATTTGTTGCGGCAAAACTCCATGATCTCTTCACTCTCAGCCCTACCGTGAGAACGGGTGATAATGAAAGCATCGGCTCTTTTGAGATGGCTCCTGGGTTCCCTCAATGGACCCCGGGGCAAGAGATGGCCGTTGCCGAAGGGATTTGCGGCATCCAGTAACACCATATCGAGATCCCTTTTAAGGGTGATGTGCTGGAAACCGTCATCAAGGATGAAAAAATTGGAACCGTGTTTGCGGTGGGCCAGGAGGCCCGCCGAGTAACGGTTCTTTGCCGTCAGAACGGGAATGCCTCGAAGTTTTCTGGCGAGCAGAAAAGGCTCGTCGCCGGCATCCTTCGGGCCGGCAAAAACGGTCTTTCCATCGGATACCTCAAGGACGCCTTTTCTATGTCGGCCACCGTATCCCCTTGAGAGTACGGCCACTCGGAATCCTTGGGCGCAGGCCCATTCTGCCAGCATGTGGACGGCCGGGGTTTTGCCCGTTCCCCCGGTGGTGAGATTGCCTATGCTGACCACAAATCCCGGCAGTGAATTTCTTTTTGCCCGAATGGCGGAGGCAATGCGTAATCTGGCGCCCGCTTCATACAGAAGGGATAAAGGCATCAAAAGGGGACCCCAGGGCGTGAAGGATTCCCCTCCATGAATCTTCGCCCAATCGATATGAAGCAAAGTGGAAAAGAGGGTCATAGGTATCCTGCGTATGGCTTTTTGAATCCGGCTCATTCCGGCCCGCCCTGGTTACGTGGTCTTCGGCCCCTTTGAGACCGATCCGAGTCCGGATGGACAGGAAGACTGTCAGAAAGGCAGTCGTCGACAAAATCCAGAATTCGTTTGAGGGCGCCCCGATGGGCCTCAACAAATTCTCTGGCATTTTTTCCCATGGCCTCCGATTTTTCCGAATCATTCAGGAGATCCTTCAGCACAATGAACAGGCTTTCAGAATCGTGAATCCTCAGGCCCCCGCCTGTTTGAATCAGGAGTTTTGACATTAGGTCAAAGTTTTGTGTGTGAGGCCCGAAGAGAACCGGATGCCCGAAAGCAGCGGGCTCAAGAAGATTGTGCCCCCCGATGTGGGCGAGGCTCCCGCCCACGAAACTGATCTTCCCTATCCCATATAATCTTCCAAGTTCGCCGATGGTGTTGAGCACAAGCACATTGTAGTGGGCATTTGAACGAGAAATCTCAGTCCTCAATAGAGTTTTTAGTCCACGGGCCTCGCTTAATCGGAAAATCTCATCACTGCGTTCTATCCTCCTTGGGGCAATGATCAAACGCAATTCGGGAAAAGAGTCCCTGAGCTTTTTAAAGGTCCGGAGAATCACGGCCTCTTCTCCCGGATGCGTGCTGCCCGCGATCCAGACAGTTTCATTCTTTTTGAGGTTCAGGAGATCCAGCCACGCGTCGGTTTCTTCTTCCTTCATGGGCGGCCGGTCCTGGTCAAACTTGAGATTTCCCACCGTCAGGATCTTTTCGGCCTTGACTCCGATATTTCGAAGCCTCCTTTGATCAAGTACCGTCTGAACCATGCAGATTTCCATGGCGTTGATCAGTCGCCTCACCATGCAGCGCAATAGCTTATAGGACCTGTAGGTCCCGGGCGAAATCCTACCGTTGACAAGGATTGTCTTGACCCCCCTTCTTTTGAGAGAAAAAATCAGTCCCGGCCACAGATCGGTTTCCACGAGCACGAAAAGAGAGGGCTTGGTAAAACGGATGATCCGATTGGCGGACCACCAGAAATCGAGAGGCATGGGAAGGATATGGTTGATCTCTCCTCCGATGGACTCACGGGCAATCTTCAGCCCCTGGGTGGTCGTCACGGTAAAGACGATTTGTTTTTGGGGAAAGCGTCTTTTCAGTGCCCGAAGAAGGGGAAGGGCGGAAATAACCTCCCCAACCGAGAGGGCGTGGACCCAAAGGGCGCCGCCAATGGGTGGATCATGGGGCATTTTCGCTGAAATCCGATCACGCAAACGGTGTCCCTTTTTCATAAAGAAAAGAGGTATCGAGGAGAGGACGAATAGCGTCCATGCGAAATGGTAGAGAAACAGCAGAATTTTATCCGAGCCTTTCAACATAGCGGCCTATCATTGCCCGATGGAGCGGGACTCCGCGGGACCCTTTATTTGTTAAAGTTTGATGGGAAGTTCAATAATAAAGCGGGTGCCTCGAGGCTCATTGTCCTGGACTCGTATCGACCCCTTGTGATCATTGATAATGGTGTTGACGATCACCAGCCCCAAACCCGTTCCATGCTTTTTCGTGGAAAAATAGGGCTCAAAGAGGCGAGTCTTATTTCCAGGTAAAATGCCCCTTCCATTATCGGCAACCTCGATTCTTGCCAGCTCGTGTTGACTGTCATAGAAAAGGTCAATGGTGATTTCTCCTTCTCCGTCAATAGCATTCATGGCGTTATCCAGGAGGTTGATCAGCACCCTTTTGATTTGTTCTCTGTCGACTTTGAACTCGGGGACCCGCACAGAATCATCAAAACGGATTTTGACAGTTTTCCTGCTCTCCCTGTAAAGGCTCACGGCGTCTTTAATGATACCCTTGATGTCGTTCGGCGTGGGGTTTGACGTCGGCATCCTGGCGAAACTGGAAAACTCATTCACAAGGCGTTTCAGTTCCTCGACCTGGTTGACGATCATATTGGTGCATTCCTCGAAGATCTTCCCGTCCTCTTTGCCCACCTTGTCCCCGTACCTTTTTTTGAGCCTTTGGGCGGAGAGTTGAATCGGGGTCAGGGGATTCTTGACCTCATGGGCGATGCGTCTTGCCACTTCACGCCACGCGGCCATCCTCTGTGCCCGTTCGATTTCGGTCAGATCTTCGAATACCGCCACCAGACCGAGAAATTTCCCTTGGTCGTCACGCAGAACATTCAGCGAAACCAGCAGGGTGAGGGTCTTGTCTCCGACCGTGAGCCTGACCTGACGTTCCATGAAGCCTCTTCTAAAGAGGTTCCGGTCTCTCAGAAAGGCGTCGATGACCTCGGTCTGATCCGACCGAATCACCTCTTTGTAATTCCGGCCGATCATATCCTTCGCCTGGATCTTCAACATTTTTTCCGCGGATTTGTTGACCGTGAAGATGTTTCCTCTGGCATCGGCCGAGACCACCCCGGCCGCTACATTGGCCAGAACAATCTCCATGTAAAGGCGGCGCTGCTCGAGTTCAATGTTGCCTTTGACCAGCTCCTCGTTGGCCTCTTCCAATTGCATTTTGCTGTTTTTTAAGTCCAGGGTCATTCTGTTGAAAAAGTTGACCAGGACCCCGATTTCGTCCTTTGACTCCATATCGATAAAGAAGTCGTAATCACCGGTCGCGATACGCATGGTGCCCTCGGCCAGTTCCTGAATCGGGACGGTGATGCCCTTTGAAAGAAAAAATCCAAACCATACAGAAGAAAAAACGATGAGAAGGGTTACAATGGCGAGCGTAATCATGTGGGTAATCTTGACGGGTGTCTTGAGCATCTTGAACTGTGTGTACTCTTCAAGACCCTTTGCAATGGCATCCAGGCGGTTGACAAAGGCCCTGGGAATGAATTTTTCCAGAACGAGGAGTCCGACTACGGCCTTGGTTTCCGTTCTCGAAAACACGGGAACGATCACACTGACCAGGACCCCGTGAGAGGAGGATTGAAAATCCTGATTATCGGAACCCATCTCAAAGGTCTTCCTCAGAATATCCATGCCGGGATCCTTGAAAGGACTCAAGTCTATCCTTTCGTTTCGTGAAACGGCCCGCAATTGCAGTTTTTGAGAGAAAACCCTGATGGATGCCAGACGGTATTCCTGTCGCTTTTCATCAATGAATTTTTTGATATCGTCCTGCCGAGCAATCAGCATGTGCCCGTGATAGGTGACAAGGCGACTTAGGTTATTCGCCTGAGAGAGGAGCTCTTCGGTAATGCCGCCGTAATATTCCTGGCCCACTTCAAGGGAGCTCTTAAGGGAACGCTCTATGGGAAGGCTGAACCAATATTCAACAGATGCGGAAATGAACTGGACGGAAACGAAAAAGAGGATAATGGTCGGGAGCAGTGAGAGGGTGACAAAGGCCCCCACCAGTTTGGTTCGAAGCCTCGCTCCCATGATCCCTTTCTTTCTTTCAAAGAGAAGTTTGACCAGGTTCCTTAATGTCAGGAAAATAAGAAGCAGAAGCAATATGACATTGATATCAATGAGAGCGAAAATAAGGATACTGTTTGAAATGGGAAGGTTCAGTCCCAAATTGAAGACATTTTTCCCGAGATAGGTCAGAATGACGATCACGATCGTGATGGCGACAATCATGTACCTTTCCCGGCGTCTTCGCTTATGGTCCTGTTTTTCCGCCTTCTTGTAAGCTTTCATGGGTACTAATACCGGAAGTCCACATTGTACCAGTCGGTTTCAAAATCCCACAAAGAGAGAAAAAAGAGGGCATAATGGAGATAAAGCGGGAGTTCTATCCTGTCCAGTTCAGCCATCATTCGCACTCTGTAGCGGGATCCCTTCCTGAGATTTTGAAGTGCCGTGACCTTTAGAGCAACCACCTCCATCATCAGTTTCTTGGCATCATCGAAATTCTGGAGTGAAACCGTTTTGTTGTCCTGTTCCGACAGAGTCACCTCGTAAATTTTTTTGATATTGTCATATTTGATGCTGTGACTGAACTCCAGGTCCGTAATTTCCCTGTCCCAGGACCAATCGATTTTTTCATAGAGCCTGACAAAAAAAGTGAAGGTGGTAGTGATACCGTTCTCTACGGCTTGATTCACTTCCGGGGTAAAACTGTTCTCCACCGTAAAATAAACCAGGAGATGGTCTCGTGTATTGGTCACCACAATATCCGCCAGCCGGGCCTCTTCCGCCAGAACGGGTGAGGACGACGGCATGAAGGAGAACAGAAGCATCAAAAACCAGAGAACTGTTTTTGTCTTTTTCATGAATCCCAGATGAAAATTATGATTTAAGAGAAAAACCGGAGGTTTTTTTAGGGGGGATCATATCCAAGAGGGGGGGGAAATGCAATAGCTATCCCCCCGCCCTCTTTGGAGAAGTGTTTGCCTATCTCGATAGAAGAGACGTTTAGGCGGGAACAGGGTCCAAGGATCCGAAGACAGGGAGTTTCAAGCTCTTCTGAGTATACTCATGAGGATTCTCGAATGCCATGTCCTCCCAGCATGTATTGTCGGCCATTAAGGCCCTCAGCATGGCATGGTTGAGTGCGTGGCCGGATTTTTCAACGACAAAATGGCCAATAATGGGATAGCCGAGTATGGAAAGGTCTCCTATGAAGTCCAGAATTTTGTGCCTCACGAACTCATCCTTGTACCTCAACCCATCCTCATTGAGGATTCTAAAATCATCCATGACGATGGCATTGTCGAGAGAACCGCCCAGGGCCAGGCCGTTCGCTCTCAAGATATTCATATCCTTTAAAAAACCGAAGGTTCGCGCCCGGCTGATTTCCTGGATGAAATCCTTTCCGGAAAAGGACAGTTCGTATGTCTGGTCTCTTAGCAACGGATGCTGGAAATCGATGGTGTATGAGATCTTGAGCTCTTTGGAGGGGTAAATGGAGACAGACTTGTTGCCCTCGATGATTTCGAAGGGTTTCTTGATAACGAGAAAACGCTTGGGGGTTCGTTGTTCCTTGATGCCAACGCTTTTGAGCAGGAACACAAAGGGAGCGGAACTTCCATCCATGATGGGCACTTCAGGCCCCTCAAGTTCCACTCTCGCGTTGTCGATGCCGAGTCCAAAAAAGGCGGCCATCAGGTGTTCGATGGTGGCGATTTTATGTCCGTTATTTCCTAAGGTCGTGGAGAGGTTCGTGTCGACCACATTTTGAAAACGGGCTCGAACCGATGGGTTTCCAGAGAGATCTTTGCGAATAAATTTTATGCCGCTGTCTTCCGGGGCAGGTCGGATGTTCAACCTGACTTTTTCCCCTGAATGAAGTCCGATACCGGTACAATTTACATCGTCTCTTACTGTCCTCTGTCTGTAATCCAATCTTTGCTCCTCGTTTTGTGAAAAAATCGCCGTGCAACTGATTACCAACAGCAAACTTTATGCCAAAGTCCTAAATTTTACATGAAATGAAGGAATTGGTTCTAATATTCTGATTTTAAATGGAAAATATTTTTAGGGGCGTTTGGTTGTACGGGTTGTGAAACCCGGCAAAGAACAAAGTGTGGTAAACTAACCACATCTGCGATGCGCGAAAACAACATCCCTTCCTTCACACCTCTTCGAGTTTCATGAAATCGCCGTGCTCGGTTAGTCTGTACGTCTTTCCCAGGACCTCGAAGTTGGATACATAATCGAAACTCGTGTCCCTCTCATGGGCCTGTGAAATTTTCTCGAGGATTGCGGAGAGAATGGTGCCTATGCGTTCAAGGTCAAGGGCGACCAAGTGGGCCGGAATCATGAAATCCTTCTCACCCAAATTGGTTTCAATGCCGGAAGTGACAAAGGCGTTTTCCTCCTGGAAGTATTTAATAGCGATAACCTGGTTTGGATCGTCTTTATTTTTAATCGTGGCTATAACGTTGTCTTGATCATTCGAATCGGTTTGGTCGGTCATCGTCGACTCCTTTCTCTAATACTCGGAATCTTATCCCACAGGTTCGGGACAACGTCAAGACCGCCTTTAATTCTTGACAAATCAGGCAGGATCGGCCTAAACCTTATCAATGCTTCGGTTGAGGACGCTTAGCCCCCGGGGTTCCGAGAGCGACGCTGTCCTGAAGGGCAGGGGGCCGCTGACGGCCTGGGATAAGCCGGGTCATCAGCATTCCTTTAAGAGGAACTCACGCTCAAATCGGACGGCTTTTCGGTGGGGCCCATCTACGCCCTGTTCATGATTCAACAACGGATTCCAGGCCTGAACCGTTCCATGGCTTCCAGGGGCGGGATGATAATGAATCGACAAGGAGGATATTCAGAGTGAGCGAAGATGCTGCAAGAGAAAGGACACAGGAAACGGCCAAGACGCTTTTTGGAAAAGGCATTAAAATGGATCCCCCCTATTTGTTATGGAAATCCTTTGACAGAGACCTGGCTAACGATTTTTCCATGTTCATCACCGGCAACCTGTATTCACGGAAAGTCCTCTCTCTGCCAGAGAGACAGATGGCGGCTTGCGCCATATTGGCGGCTATTGGAGCGACTGAGGAATTGAAGCTCCACGTCAATGCCGCGCTGAATGTGGGGTGCGATCCTAGAAAGCTGGCCGAGGTTTTTTTCCAGGTCGCGACCTATGCTGGTATGCCCGCGGTGAACGAGGCCCTGGGCGCCTACAAAGAGGTCCTCGAAGAGCGGGGAGAGTGGCCGATTGAGGATTAGCCCAGCTTATCCGAAAAGGGATATTTTTCGATGAGCGCAATCAGCGATCGGCTTTCAGTTTTCAGCCAAAAACACTGAATATCAAGGGGATTCAAATGAAATCCGTGTTCGGTGCAGCGAAAATTCGCTGGGCGTTTTTGGTCGCTTTGGCCATAGCGATCATCGTTTTTTGGCTCTTATTCCGCCCGGCTCTCAGACAGGAGGCCCGGGCACCGGGTGAGGCTCTCATTCCAGTCCGTTTCTTTTGCCCGACATTCAGGGATGACATGGATCTGCCATCTCTCACCGAGGCGGTGAGGCGAAATTTGGTCTACCTGGAAAAATTGCCTCCGGATCATATGTTTCAATATGGACCTGATCAGTTCAGTTGCCGGCACGTCAGGGAGAGTCAGGAGGCCTTCCTGAAACTGATCTCGGAAGCACCGGATCCCAAAGAGCTCAGGAAGAGAATCAAAAAGGACTATCGGGTTTACCGTGCTGCAGGGCGAACCGGCAACAGGCATGTCCTCTTCACGGGATACTTCGAACCCCTTTTGAATGGGAGCCTCGCTCCTGACGAATCCTTTAAATACCCCCTGTACCGGAAGCCGGATGACCTGATTACCATCGATCTGAGCCCCTTCAGTGAGACATTGAAAGGCAGGCGTCTCGTTGCAAGGATTGAGGGTGAGAAGGTCCTGCCCTATTTTGACCGGAAACAGATAGAAGGAGGTAAAGTCCTTGCCGGAAAAGGTCTGGAGATCGCGTGGCTGAAGGATCCCGTTGATGTGGCCTTTCTTCAGATCCAGGGTTCCGGACGCCTGCAATTGAAGGAAGGAGGGAGCCTGGGTGTCGGATATGCGGCAAAAAACGGCCGGCCCTTTCGGTCCATTGGAAGATATCTGCTGGACCGAGGCTTTCTGAGCAGGGAAGAACTATCCATGCAGCGCATTCGCCGGTTCCTCTCCGACCACCCCGATATGCTTGACGAGGTCCTGAATCACAATCCTTCTTACGTGTTTTTCAGGGTTCTGGGAGACAAACCCGTTGTGGGCAACATCAATGTGCCTCTCACGCCCGGAAGGTCCCTTGCCCTCGACTCCAGACTCTTTCCCAAAGGGGCGCTGGCATTTATCAGCCTCGAAAAGCCGGAAATGAGTGCTGAGGGGGAGATTACGGACTGGACGAAGTTTTCACGGTTTGTCCTGAACCAGGATACCGGGGGTGCGATCAGGGGATCGGGAAGGGCTGATCTTTTTTGGGGAAGTGGACCCTATGCCGAATTGGCCGCGGGACACACGAAACATGACGGGGATCTCTATATCCTCATCAAAAAGCCCTGATGCCCATTAAAAGCCGGGCTCAAAGGCCCGGCTTTGATGACATGTGCTGCGCAGTGCGGCCTAAATAGAAAATTTTGAAAAATCGGCCAGTTTTGAAAAGAACCGGGCCAGTTCCTGCAACAATCCAACCCTGTTCTCTCTCAATGCGGGCTGGTCCTTGGCCATGATTTCCACGCCGTCAAAAAACTCGTCCACGGGTTTCCTCAGTCCGGCCATCAGGTTCAGGGCCTCCAGGTAGTTCCCTGCTTCCATGAAATGCTGCACGTCATTTTTCAGTGCCCCGTAAGCCTCCCACAGACGCAATTCGCAGGGTTCCTTGAAGAGGGGAGGTTTCACTTCAAAGGTTTGTTCCTGTTTTTTTAGTATGTTTGAGATGCGTTTGAAGGTCTGAACAAGGGATTCGAATTCTCGGGATTCGCTGATAAACCGGCCAAGATGCTCGATCCTGACGCGAAGCTGGCTGATATGATCGAACTGGCCCGATATCACCGCCTCCACCAGGTCGGAGGTGTGATTGGACCGGAGCATCATCTGTTTGTACCTTTCCCTGAAAAAGTCCGTGACCTTGGCAAGGATCGTATCCTTGTCGAATGTGATCTCCTCCCCTAGGACAGCGATGGATTTGGCTATGAAATCCTGCAGGGACAGGTCCCATCCGAATGCTTCTGTAATACGGATGATGGCCAGGGCGTGTCTTCGAAGGGCAAAGGGATCGGCCGTTCCGGTGGGTTCGAGCCCGACCGCGAAACAGCCCGTGATGGTGTCCATGCGATCCGCCAGGCCCACGACGGCCCCGACGATTGAGGTGGGCATTTCACCGCCAGCCCTGTCCGGCAGGTAGTGTTCATAAATGGCGAGGCAGACCTCTTCGGGATGGCCGTCCAGGCGGGCGTATTCCCTGCCCATGACGCCCTGAAGGGAAGTGAATTCCATGACCAGTTCGGTCTCCAGATCGCACTTGCAGAGCCCGGCCGCCAATCGAATGTCCTCTATCCTCTCAGGGGCGACCTGGTCGGCGAGGTGTTCCGAGAGTTTCGTGAAACGTTGAACTTTGGCATAGGATGTCCCCAGATCGGCCTGGTAGATTACGTTTTTCAGATCATCGAGGCGCGCCTCCAGAGGCCTCTTCCTGTCTTCCTTGAAAAAGAAATCCGCATCGGCCAGTCTGGCCCTGAGAACCCTTTCATGCCCCTTTTGAACCACCTTTTCATCCCTTGCCACCGTGTTGTTGACGGCCACAAAATGGGGCATCAAACGTCCTTCCGGGTCCCGAACC
>CAZXWJ010000039.1:0-23809 GCA_964644375.1 uncultured Desulfobacteraceae bacterium
ATCACCGCGGAAACCGATGAGGCCGCGGGAAGGCACCTTGAACTCAAGGCGGGTGAAGATCTTCGATGAGCCGGGCGTTTTCCAGGATACCCTCGGAGACCGGAAGCGCGGCCAAGTCCCGTGTCGCTTCCTCGACACCCTGTCGGGCCCGTGCGATCTCACTCTCACAGACGCGTAATTGTGTGGAAATTTCCCGCCGTCGTTCCCCGAAGTCCAAGGGGAGCAGCAGGGCCGTCATGTATGGTTCAAGGGCCTTCAGCAGTTCCTTTCGCCGGGCCGAAACCGGCAGGGCCTCCTTGATTCTTGTCAGCCGGTTCAGGGCGCGTTCTTTCTGCGCCAGTTCCCTTTCCAGGGCGACCTTTCGGTTGAGGGCATCTTCCAGGGCGCTGTCGTGACGCACCCATTCCGCCCCCGGGAGCTGGGCCTCCCTAAGGGCCTTTTGATTCATTCTGTAGCGAGCCAGCGTCTCGTTGATAAGGGGTTTCTGTGCTGAGGGTTTAAAGAGAAGGTCCGCTTCACTCTGAAGATCCGCTTGAACCCTGCGCAGATCCGTAATGCCCGAACCCGCCGCAAAAAGGACCTGACCGAGGCGACCGCCCCCTTCAACGATCTCCCTTCCGCCTCGAATGAGATCTTCGTGGCCGATGCCGAACATGGTCATGAAAAGTTCCTCATCCACGCCGCCCAAAAATTTCTGAAAAGCCTCCTCCTCGATCACCCCCTCGTCATCGGCGCCCCTCAGGGTATTGACGCGGCCCTTTCTCCTCACCACTTCAAGAATCTCGCCGTCACTGTGACGCAAGGCGGCGCCGATTCGCATACCCCCGTAAGGATGTAAGAAATTATCCGAAGACCGCTCCGGGATGCCGTAGAGCATCTGAGAAAGGCCTCGAAGCGCGGAGCTTTTACCCGCCTCGTTGGGACCGTAGATAAGATGGAGGCCTTCGCGACCGCCGCCCATATCCAGGCGGGTATCGGTAAAGGGTCCGAATGCAGCCAGATGCAAACGCAGGATCTTCATGGGACGTCTTCCCGGTTCATGAGCCGATGCAGAAGGAGAGGCCTGACCTGCGCCAGAATCCGGGCCATGCGGCCGGGGTCATTAAGGGCAACCATTTCTCTATCTTCCCAGAGTTCCCGCGGCAGTCTTTTCATAAGGCCCCCCAGATCCTTGGTAAGACCGGTCAGCTGTTTTGGATCGGCGCCGAGTTCATCCAGATAACGAAGGAGTTCATCAAGTGGGCCCCCTGTCTGCCCAACACCCATTCGAGCCCTGGGACTTGTTTGCAGGTCTATCTTCTCAACCCAAATCTGTCCGCTTCCGACATCTATGGCCGCGGCACGAATTTCATTACTCCACCGTTCGGGATCGGATCCCAGATCGCGATGGGCCTCGGACATCCCGTTGATCTCTATGCGGGCCGCAAGGGGCAACCCCTCATTTTCCTCGAGGCACGCCTCCAGGCGTTCACCAACCCTGTCGATAATCTCGTATCCGTCTTCCAGCTCAAAGGCACTCACCGTTATTCTCGCCCAGCGAAGCACATCCAAGGTTTTGAAATCCGCCTCTGGACGGCCCTTCTCGTCCACGGTTACGAGTACGCAACCTTTCGGACCAGTCTCCCGAATATGGCGCCCCTGGATATTGCCAGGGAAAACAATCAAAGGGTCTTCCTCAAGAAGAACCTCCCGTTGGTGCACATGGCCCAGGGCCCAGTAGTCATACCCTTTGTTTTTCAACCCTTCCAGGGTGCATGGAGCGTAAGCCTCATGCCCTTCCCGGCCCGTGGCGCAGGTATGAAGCAACCCGATATTGAAACATCCGGGCAGAGGCGCCGGATAGCCCTCGGAAAGGTCCTTTCGGACTGCAGGAGTCAAAAAACCCTGACCGTGAATCACGACATCCATTCCGGGGACCGTCATGGAGGTGGGTTGATCTGTGGGAAAATGTGCCACTCCCTCCGGGAGCCGGAGATTCCTGGTAATTTTGCTCGCGGCATCATGATTCCCTGAAATGAGGTAGACATGGATGTCGGCTTCCCGGAGTCTTTTCATCTGTGAGACAAAGTAGAGCCCGGTGTTATAGTCTTTCCAGTCACCATCATAGACATCTCCGGCAATGAGCACAAAGGCCACATCTTCTGAAACGGCCAGTTCAATCAGATTTTCCAGGGCCCGGCGAGTAGCCTGACGCACGGCCTCTACCGGGGCACCCTCGTATACCTCCAACTTGTGCAGGGGGCTATCGAGATGGATATCCGCTGCATGGAGAAATTTAAACATGCGTCCCAACCTCCTGGCTGAAAAAAAACTCGGAAAAGGCATGCCACGTGAAAGATCAATCAGGCCTTTTCTCATCCTTGCCCTGTTGAATTTTTTTCCTTTGCCTGCTCTTTTTCATGGCGGACGACCCATCAACGATGAACCCATTCATTGGCAAACATCGATTAGCAGGGTTTTTAATCATCAAAATTTCGCCACACCCTAAGGATACTCTCCCCCGTGGGTTCTTCGCTGCACATGCCCCGTTTGGCAAAGACCTTTAACATGGGCAGATTATCGCTGAAAAAATAGGCTGAAACCCCCTTGAACCCCTCTGCTTTGGCATAATCTTCCAGATATTTCTGGAGCATGGAGCCAAGGCCTCTCTTTTGATAATTTTCATGGACCGTATAGGCCACCTCCACCATTCCCTCGTGATCGTCTTCAGCCGCATACCGACCGACACCGATAATCCGTTCGAGACCGATTTCACCCAGAGTCGCCACATAAACCATGAGTTTGTGGTAATCCACATTGACCAGGGTCTGGGCCGTAGCGTGGGGCATGGCCCGCACGGCCCGGAAATATCGCAGATAGATCGTCTCTTCCGAGTGGGAGTAGAAAAAATTCTGAAGCAACGGCTCGTCGGTCGGTTTGATAGGACGGATCACTGCGTTTATACCCCCTGAAAGGGTGATTTTGATTTCCTTTTCCTCCGGATAGGCATGACCGGAGGCATCGATGAGAATTTGGTCCGGGTAGATATAGGCCCGCTTTTTGGCCTCATCGAGCAGGGCCTTTCGAAACCGTGGATGGGCGATGCTGATGAGTGCCATCGCCCTTTCCCTGACCGATTTCCCATGAAGATAGGCGATGCCGTATTCGGTGACCACATATTTCACATCACCCCGTGTGGCCACAACCGCCGCTCCCTCCTGAAGATGAGCGCTGATTCTGGACCGCTTTCCGTCTTTGGTTGTGGAAGGCAGCGTGATAATGGACTTGCCGCCCCGGGACATGGCGCACCCCCGAATGAAGTCGAGCCTTCCGCCTATTCCGCTGTAGAAATGGTATCCTTTGGATTCGGAGCAGATCTGACCGCCCAGATCTACCTCCTGGGCGCTGCCAATGGAGACCATGCGGTCATTCCCGGCAATGATCAGAGGATTATAGACGTATTCCGCCGGATAGAAGGGAATCCGAGGATTGTCGTTTACATAGTCATAGATTCGTCGGGACCCGATACAGAAACTGCAGACCACCTCACCGGGGTGAATATTTTTTCTCTCTCCTGTAATTTTCCCCGCTTCGATGAGATCGATGAAGGCGTCCGAAATGACTTCGGTATGGATGCCGAGATCGTTTTTGTCCTGGAGGTAGTGGAGTACACCGTGGGGAATATGACCGAACCCGAGATGCAGGGTGTCGCCGTCCTTGATGAGCTTTGCGGCATTCTGCGCGATGATCTTGCCGACCTCGTCCACCTCCGGGTACACAAACTCAACAAGGGGATCGTCATGTTCCACGACATAATCGATTTTGTCGATGGGGATAAGGGAGTCTCCCCGGGTGCGGGGCATATAGCGATTGACCTGGGCAATCACTGTCTTTGCCGATTCGACGGCCGCCTTCACAATGTCCACGGATATTCCAAGGCTCACAAATCCGTGAGCATCCGGCAAGGAGGTCTGCACCAGGGCGACATCAATGGGGACCGTAGCGCTGCGAAACAGTTTCGGGATTTCGGAGATAAAAATCGGGGTGTAATCCGCCCGGGCCTCATTGATGGCATCTCTTGTGTCCGGGCCGACAAAAAACGTATTGTGTCGAAATCGTGTATCGAATCGCTTCTCTGTGTAGGGGGCATTGCCCAGCGTGATGAAATGGAGCAACTGGACATCGTGAAGGCGACCGGCCCGGTCGATCAGCCCCTGAACAAGATAGGGAGGCTCGGCACAGGCCGTTCCAAGGAATACCTTGGCCCCTCTTTTTACAACCTTGAGAGCCGCTTCAAGGCTTACCCTTTTCGCGGAGTACTTCTTTTCCCATGATCTGGACATATTCCCTCACCCCCTTCTACAATTTTCATGTCGAGCATTTCATGCTCTGCTTGGCAAGAAGGTTCCCGGATCATTTACCAGGGCATTTCGATGCCATCGTAGCGGAAAAACCGCCCGCTGTCTTCAAGAGAAAAATGCTCCACCACGGTTCGCATGCCACGGACGCTTTCAGGCGGCAGGAGGGCGGTCTCTTCTCCACCCATTCGGGTTCTGACCCATCCAGGATGAAGAAGCAGGACAGCGACGCCCTTGGGCTTGAGTTCATGTGCCAGCCCTTGCATCGCGGCATTGAGGGCGGCCTTTGTCGACCTATAATAGTAGGCTCCCGGGCTTGCGATATCGGCTATGCTGGCCATGTGTGTACTGATAACCACGACCAGCCGTTTCTCACTTCGAGCCACATGTTCCTCCAGGGCTTCAGTCACCCGGACGGCCCCAAGCGTATTGACCCGAAATGAATATTCCCAATTCTGATACTGCAGCCGGGAAAGCCCGACATTTTTAAACTTCTCCAGGTATATGCCGGCATTGTTGACCAACACATCGATCGATTCCTTCATAAGGTCAACGGCAAGGGCATTGACCTCTTCGGGTTTGGTGACGTCCAGACGGTACAGACGTATATTTTTCTCCCGCGTTGCGAGTTTCTGAAGCTCTTGGGCACCTGAAGGGTGGCGGCAAGTTGCATAGACCCGCCAACCTTCGGCCGCATACTGCCGGACCCATTCCAAACCAAGCCCTCTGTTGCTCCCCGTAATCAATACACTGGCCATGCCCCTCCCTTTCTCCACAATATGGTCCGGTTCGATAAAAACCAGCAAAAGGAATGATATCCGTAACAACAAAGATTTTAGACAGGCCGAATTTATTCACCCCTTCTCTAAATTCTTACGCCAGGCTTTTCTGCTCCTCATCGTGATAGACAATAGCCAGGCTGTGCTGTGGACCGCGGTCCACAAACTGCACACCTGCATCTATGGGATCCATGCCTCCAAAACACATCAAGCAGTGCTTCGCATGTCACCGTTGAGGGATCATAGATGACCTGAACGCCTTCGACATGGCCCGTACCCGCGCATGAAATCTCCCCATAAGTCGGGTTCTCTTTGTGGCCTCCCGCATAACCGGGCATGACACCCACAGCGCCTTCGCGCTTCCTTGAAGTCCGACGTCAAGCGCCGGACAAAGCCACCGGCGAATGTGCCCGTTTCAATCTCCTCAGGCTCTTGACTCACGGAATTGCCCGCCGGATTTTCATAGCTTTACATGTTTTAATATTTCAATATACCCAAAAATATGGCAGTTGCAAAAAAATAAAAAAAGGAGGCTCCATTTCGGTTTAAAAACATTTTGCAAACCGAAAAAAACCCCCTCATTTTGTCTCACTTCTTGCGCGACCTTTGAGCGATATCGGATCAGAAGGCTCCGCACCAGAGTTTCAAGGGACGAAACAGCCGACCACTAAAGGTAGATTCGCTCATTATCCCGTGTTTTCGCAGAAACGAAGATCCTGCCATCTGCACCAAAGGCGTCTACAACGATATTTTGACTCTTCGGTTTGATGCGGACCCCGGGGTTTAGACTTTCACATATATCCCTTTGCGCGCACTCTTGATTTTACCCTGATTTTTGAGTCTATTGATGGCATTCCATATCTTCTTGTCATTAAACCCGGTCTTCTCTTTAATCTTGGTCGTATCAACACCCTTTTTGGTTTTGGAAATAATGCCGAAGACCATGTCCATGGCCGAAGCAACCCGGGCGACTTTGACCGCGGGTTTTTTCCCCGGCGTTGCAGGGGGTCTGCCTCTTCCTCTTTTAGGTTTTGCCGCTTCGGCCGTTTCCAACTTGTCCAGTTTCTTTGTCAGTTTTTCCGTCTTCAAGGCAAGCGCCTTGAGGTCCTTCACAACAGACTGTAGGTCCTTCTTCAATGCTTTCATCTGTGACTACCTCCTTGCGTTTTATATTTTTTAAAGTTAAGTCAAAAGATCCATAAAAGTCAAGTACTTTCATGGATCAACGATGATATTTTCATGCTTTTCCCAAACTTTATGCTTCTTGCTACATCTCTTATGCACAAAATATCGGCTGAAACTCTCTTTTCTCGAAAGTTCTTGCACCCACAGACATGATTTCGATGAATCCTTTCAGCCACAATGCTTCAGGAAAAAGGCAACCGTATCGTCATGGATCACAACCTTATAGACAAATCGGAACGACATGTCATGATATGATCATACATCGAAACAAGGAACGGAATGACGATCAGGACATTGAGCAATCAAAATCAATTCCGGGATAGCGAAAACCTGAGGGATTGATGAAAGGGGGTTCCATGCAAAAGTGGATTATTTTGGCGCTCTTGGTATGGGCAACTTTTTTCTTGTCTTATTCTCCGGTCCTTGCCGCGGAAAAAACGTTGAGACTCCCGGTACCGGGCTGCTCTTGACCGTCTACTGCCTATTGGGTAAGTTATATCCTAATGAATAGCGCGGGAGTCACCAAGGCCTTGCCCGACACGGAGAACCATTCGGTCGCGGTGACCTATGACGATGAAAAGACTTCCCTGAAAAACCTGATAAAAGCCCTGAAGGACGGCGGTTATCCCGTGGAAGGAGAAGCGCAGTTCATTGACTGACAACTATCTTAGGAAAGAGTTTCAAGGTGAAAAAGGATGAATATACGGATATTCTTCCATCCATGATTCTCAGGGACGCCGTGCCTTGGAGTGACCTACAAACGCCGTGTCCCTTAAAAAATTCCGACGGGTGTCCCTGACATCGCAAGGGTTCACCCCCCTTGGTTATTGATTCGCATTAATGCTTGCCGGCACTCGGCAATACACTCCCGGGACTGAACTGAATTCGGGAACATCAGAAAAAGGGAAAGGGCGGCCGCGAAATCCCCATGATTCATGAGGCTGATGCCCAGACAAACATGGAGGGGCTCACTTTGCGTGAAAACCGCTACCCCTTCAGTGAGCACATCAATGGCGGCCTGGAAGGCACCTTCTCTCTGTTTCAAGATACCAAGTCCCAGGAATGCCCTGTGGTTTGGAGAGTAAGACAGTGATCTTCTATAGAGTCGCTCGGCAACCGCGGCTTTGCCCCCGATTCCATCGATTCTGGTGTAATCCCCATGGCTGAAGGTCATGGCCAGTCTGGAAAGAAAATCCGCATGACATTCATTGAGATCGCTTTTTTCAATAAGGTCTACGGCGTCGGCATAAGCGGTTACATGTTCATAAAAGGCCGTTCTGAGTTTTTTACCAAAAGAGAGAACCATCTCCTTCGAAAGCCGGGAATCGGTTTCAAAATACATAATGCCCTCGATATTATTCAACCATATGTCATCCGTTACCCCGTTATTTTCCTTGAACGACTCGTAAAGGCGCGTTCCCGGAAACAGATCGAGGATATAGAAGATGGCGCTGAGGGGCTTGATTTCATTCATGAGATCGATGCTCTCTCCGATGGTCTCCCAGTCCTCCCCCGGAGAGCCGTAAATAAAATAGGCACGCGACAGGATGCCATATTCGGTTGTAAGCTCGAAGGCCCTTTTCACCTGCGCCGTTTCAATGCGTTTATTCAACACGCGACGTATCTTCTTAGAACCGCTCTCCACCCCGTAACTGATTTGTATGCAGCCGGCTTTTCTCATCCAATAAAGGATGTCCTCATCCACGTAGTTCACCCGAGATATCGCGTACCAGGTGATATCGAGGCCCTTTTCAAGGATTTTCCTGCAAATCTCGATAGCCCTTTTCTTCTTGACCGTAAAAGTATCGTCCGAAAAATAAAAAAAATTGACACCCTTTTTGTAGAGCATCTCCAACTCGGCAACGAAATGCGCCGGTGACCTGAACCTTATCTTCCCTCCCCAGTACTTTGGTGAACCGCAAAAGGCACAGTTCCACGCGCAACCCCGGCTGGACGAAACATGCTGATATTCAAAATACTCTGCAGGGATCGGCAGATTATCGAGATCATCGATGAAACCGGCGGATGCCGTCTTTATCCTTTCTTTTCCATCGCGAAAGCCGATGCCCTTAACGGCTTTCAAATCCCCCGGCACGGAACGATCAAAATGGCGTACCAATTCGAGAAAGGCATATTCTCCCTCTCCCAGGACAATCACATCTATTTCGGGGAAATGGGCGAGGAGATGTTCCCACAGGAATGTCGCACCAATGCCACCGAACACCACGCGCACCTTTTGATCTAAACGCTTGGCGATCCGCGCTATCTCTATGGCCCCCCACCGATTTGCATGAAGGACCGAAAAGCCGATCACATCCGGTTTCTTCGCGGCCAGGGTCTGCTTTATCCTTAGGGGATTTTCCTGCGCGTTGTGCCAATTGAGGACGTCGACATCATAACCGGCCTTTTTCAAAAGGGCGGCAACGGAATAGATGCCGCTGGGCATCGCTCGAATCTCATCGAGATGAATACGTTCCTCGATGAAATAGGGATAGATTAAGAGAACTTTCAACACCGACTTCCTTTCCTATTCAACGATGTGTTTTTCAAAAAGGGTTTCAATCTCATGGCGGTCAAGATTCAACTTCTCCAGTACTTCCCTGGTTTCTGAGCCTCTCGGCGTCCCCGACCGCGCTATTCTCCCGGGTGTTCTGGAAAGCTTCGGGGCCGGAGCCGGCTGCAGAACGCCGTCCAGGTCTCTCAGCAACCCTCTCGCTTTGTTGTGGGGGTGTTCCGCGACCTCATCCAGTTCCAGCACAGGGGCCACACAGGCATCTTTTCCGGCGAATATAGCCGCCCATTCATCTTGCGTTTTTTGCTTGAAGATTTCAGCGAAAAGGGTCACCATTCGGGGCCATTCATCCCTGTCATTTTTTGCCGGAAGCAAGTCCGGATCGAGTTTAAGACCCTCGAGCAACACACCGTAGAACCGCGACTCCAAAGCTCCCACAGCCACAAACTTCCCATCCGCTGTTTCATAGGTTTGATAGAAGGGGGCACCGCCGTCGAGCAGGTGGGTTCCGATATCAAGACTCATGAGACGATTGGCCAAGAGGCCGTGGAATTGAGTGGAAAGATTCACCGCACCGTCCACCATGGCCGAATCCACCACTTGGCCCTTTCCCGACCTCTCCCTTTCTATCAATGAAAGAAGAATTCCCAGGGCACACAAAAGTCCTCCCGCTGCGAAATCACCAAGGATATTGCAGGGCGGAAGAGGTCGTCTGCCCTTTCTCCTGAACAAAGACAGGGTACCCGATAAGGCAATGTAATCGATATCATGACCCGCCGTTCCGGCGCATGGGCCAAACTGTCCCCAGCCGGTGAGGCGCGCATATATCAATCTCGGATTCAAGGCCATGACCGAGTCCGGGCCGAGTCCCAATTTTTCCATGGCGCCTGGACGATAGGGCTCCAAGAGCACGTCGGATCCTCTGATCATCCGCTCTATGATCCCAACGCCTCTTGGGGTCTTCAGGTTAAGTCGAATAGATCTTTTACCTCGATCGAATGGATTTTTGACCATCGCATTGGGGATTTCCGGCTCTCGACTGTGAAGGCGATCCACGACAATCACCTCCGCCCCAAAATCGGCAAGCATCATACCGCAATAGGGCGCGGGCGCCAAACCCGCCAGTTCGATCACCTTCAGGCCTTCGAGAGGTCTCATCATGGTGCCCTCCCCGATTTAAAGATTTAGCACGACAAAGGATGGCCGGGAGATATCATTTCTTCAAGAACATTGAACATCGAATGAAAAAATGTTGGGCGTTTTGGAAGTTGCTTTCGAGCTCGTCGGCCAAAGGGCTCTTCTATGAAGTGCATTTCAAAAATGAACCCAAGGGGGTACCCCGGCGTTCAATGCTCATGTTGCAACGAAAGGGTAATTTGGAATGGATAAAGGATCTTTTACCATCAGTCAAATGGAAGTATATCCTTTTTCAGTTACCTTTGAAAGAAAATCAAGCTCAACAAATCAGTTTTTAAACGGATCGAGTAAACTTGACAAAAAAGTCATACTTAAAAATTATCAACAAGACTTGATTTTGATATAAATGGCGATTATACATAGGCTCTTTGGGTTTCGTCAAATTTCAGAAATCGTCTTTTCTGTAGCGATGATCCTCAAAAAACCCAGAGGGAAAAAATGCGAACGTACGCGGAACCCTTCATCCTATAGGAAAAATTCATGGACGTTAATTTCATCAATCCATTCATTACGGCGACCCTTCATGTCCTTCAAACGATGGCTTCCACTGAAGTGAAACCTGGCAAGCCCTTCCTGAAAAAAGATAATGTTGCAAGGGGCGATGTAACAGGCATCATCGGTCTTACGGGGGAAACAAAGGGAACCATTTCCGTCAGTTTTACCGAGCAAAGCATTCTTGCCATTGTCTCAAAAATGTTCGGTGAGGAAATGAAGGAATTAAACGAGGAGATCAGAGACGCCGTGGGAGAAATCAGCAACATGATTTCAGGCCAGGCCAGGATATCTCTGGAAAATATGGGAAAATCGCTGACCGCCGCTATCCCCACCGTAATCATGGGAAAGAGACACACCATATCCCATATGACAAAATCTCCTGTCATGGCTATCCCGTTCAACACCGACCAGGGAGGTTTTACCATAGAGGTATGCCTTGAGGAATGACCGGTATCGAGCAGAAGTGGTGTTTTCAAATTAAGGCAGGCAAAAAACTGTGGATAGAAATCCTTGAGATCCAAAGGGAACACGAAGAGGTAAATGAATTTCTCAAGCAATGCCAACTCCATCAGGTAGAGGGATCATGGAACGAGACCAGTTAGTTCTCAAGGCCCTGCTGACGGTAAATGCCATCTCCCAAGACAACCATCTCGCATTCGGGCAAAAACTCCAGCAAATTCTCCTTGAAATTATCAACTGCATGCAGGCCAAGAGCGGGTCTATCATGCTCATGAAGGGCCGTAAGAATCTGGTAGTTATGGCCTCGACCAAGCCTGAACTCATCGGGATCAAACAGGCACTCAATGCGGAATCGCCCTCTGCCTGGGTCGTCCAAAATAAAGCCCCCTTAAAAGTGGATGATATTGAGAAGAGCACTCTTTTCAAAAAAAACTCGGATCGCTATAAGGGCGCTGCATTCCTGTTGGTGCCCATTATTGGAAACGATAAGGTGATCGGAGTATTGAACGTCACGGACAAAATTGGGAGTGCCTTTTTTTCCGTCGAGGAACAACAGGCCCTCCTGAATATTTCAAGCTTGGTCATCGGCGCCCTTGAGAACCAGAGGCTGACGGAATTGCTCAAAAAGAAAGGGCTGGCCCTTCAGCAAAAGAATGCAGAATTAAAAATGCTGGAAAAGCGCAAGACGGAACTCTACGATATACTGATTCATGATCTCAAGGGGCCTATCTCGGAAATAGTGGCGAATCTCGACATCCTGACCTACACCATTTACGACGAAAATCTGGATTACCTCAGGGCCAGCCTTTCCGGATGCGATACGCTCTACCGGATGGTCTGCAATCTCCTGGATATTTCCAGACTCGAAGAGAACAAACTCGATTTGATCTACGAGAGGGTCAATCCTCCGGATATCTTGAAGGAGTCCGTGGCCCGCGTCTATGGTCTTGCAAAGACAAAGGACTTGACAATCGAGCAAAAGATCCCTAAAAACCATGCCGATGATTTTCTGTGGGCCGATCTGGATATCCTTATTCGAATCCTCCAGAATCTCCTAAGCAATGCTATTCAGTACTCACCGGCAGGGGAATCTATTGAATGCGGTCTTCATCACCCGGACTCACGGAATATCGAGTTCTTCATCAAGGACAACGGTCCCGGAATCGCGCCCCAATACCATAAGGCTATTTTCGACAAATTCCTGCAGCTCGAAAAAAAAACGAATGGCCGAATCCACACCACCGGTCTGGGGCTGACTTTCTGCAAAATGGCCGTGGAGGCCCACTATGGCGAAATCAAAGTCATCAGTGACGGTATCCATGGCAGCACTTTTTCCTTTGTCATTCCCCGTGAGCCCAAACAAAAGGCACTCTCCAGGAATAAAAGATAAGATGGAAGGACTTACCCTCACTGCGAAAGTAACCGACCGACGGCTTTTCTCTTCCCGGTCAACCGGCTACCTTCTAAATCGAATTGGCGTGCTGTCCCTTCTCGCGGTACTGCTCCTGGCCGGATGGTATAATCAGATCGGAATCGTTGTCATCCTGAGCCTTTTCCTGGTGGCCGCCGGTCTTGCAAAAGCGTGGAGCCATCTGTCCCTTTCAGGCGTGCATTGCCACAGGATACTCAGTGCACGGCGCATTTTTCCCGGCGAAACCCTGGAGCTGGCCCTGGAGTTGGTGAACCGGAAACCCATACCTCTCCCCTGGGTGAAAGTTGACGACGAAATGCCCCTTCCCATAGCACCGGACGGGGTGTCTACGTCCGACAAAAGGCCCGGATTCGGTATGATTCAACGGACGACGGCCCTCATGTGGTACAGCAAGATCATGTGGCGATTCCAGCTAAAAGGGGAGAGAAGGGGTTACTACCCTGTCGGCCCGATGACCGTCACATCGGGGGATATTTTCGGTCTCTACTCACGCTCCATGGCCTTTCCCGCGAGGGACCACATCCTGGTCTACCCCAGGGTTTTCCCCGTCGATCGCATGATGCTCCCTTCATTGCACCCCTTGGGCGAATCCCGCACGGAACGTCGGATTTTCGAAGATCCGGCGCGTGCCGTGGGGATAAGGGATTATCAACCCTACGACAGCCTCAAGCATATCCACTGGAAAGCGAGTGCCCGCAGCCAAAGATTGCAGGTCAAGGTCTTTGAACCGACCACTACCTTCAAGGTGACTTTTTTCCTGGCCGTGGACAGCTTCCATTGCGATGGATCCTTTCTGGAAGAGGAATTCGAACTGGCGATCAGTACAGCTGCCTCTATCGCCTATCATATCTCCGAACAGGGAAGCCCAGTGGGACTCTTCGCAAACACGGCATCAGCAGACAGCGGCCAGGGTATCAGCCTCCCGCCCAGTGCGAATCGACAGCAGCTCATGAGGATTCTCGAGGCATTGGCCAAGGCGACATCAAAAGAGAATGAGCCCTTTGAGGCCCTCATGGAAAGAGAACGGGAGGGGCTCCCCAGCGGAACCACCCTCATCCTGATCTGCGCAAGACCTCTCGAATCCCTGTCGAATCTTCTTCGAACCCTCAACGAGGCAGGGCATAAGCTTCTTATCTTATTGATCGGTGAGCATAAGCGACCACTGAACGAAACGGTTCCATGGAAGAATATTCGCAATCCGGGAGATCTTGGAGAAGTGAGGGGCATTCAGTGAAAACGGATGCCACCAAACACCTGTTGGTCACGGCTCTGGCCTGCACGGAGTTCTGCTGGCTTCTCACGGCGATGCATCTGCTCAAGGGAGGACTCCACTTAGAATCCTTTCCTATGTCATGGCTGCTCTCTTGTTATGTTCTTGCCTTTGTGTGTGAACGGTTGATTCAAAGGCTGGCATGGTCCCGACTTTTCCGGCAGGTCTTGGTTTGGTCCACAGGCGCATGGCTCACGGGTCTGCTTGTAGTGGCACCCTTTTTCATGTCTTTTGAACGGGGCAATTCCGGCTGGGCGTCGCCCCTGCTCCAGGCACTCGCCCCCTGGCCCTTGAAACCGACGCCTGAACTTGTCACACTCCTGAGCGGCCTGATTCTCTGGGGATTGGGCGTACGGCTTGCCCGTCTCAAGATCGATTTTGCAGCTATCGCTACGGCCTTTCAATTCGGCCTCATGATCCTCATCCTTCTCGTCTTCACGGGCAATCGGTGGGAGATCCTTCCGAAAGGCTTTGCCCTTATCCCGCCCGCCTTTTTCTTCTTTGCCCTTTCGGGGATGTCCCTCGCGCACATCCGTGAAGGGGCCTTGGAATCCGGGCCCAATAAAATACACTGGTTTTCGATGCTCTTATTGGCGGTTGGAATAATTCTGGGTCTGGGCCTGCTTTTTGGCGCCCTGGTGAGACCGGATCTTTTAAAACAAATTTTGATCATCCTGAAACACGGATGGCATGCGACAGTGGGCCTGTTATGGAAATTCATAATCTTCCTCCTGAGTTTTCTTCCTGAACCCGACCCTGCGCAGATGCCGCCGCTCGAACAATCCGGCGCCGTTGCTTCCAAGGTTCCTGAATGGGGCCGGATTCTGAGAATTCCGGATTCCATTCGAAGCGCCGCCAGGCTGATCTATATTTTCTTATGGGCCATGGTGATTCTCGCAGCCCTCTGGACCATTTCCTCCAGTATCGTTCGTTGGTTTGCACACAGACTGCACGGTGACGAGGGAGCGGAGATCACCTCCGTCACCGGGGCCTTCAGGGAAGATCTGATCCGCTTTATCATGAAATTGATCAACCGGTTCCTTGTACTGAAAAGAAGGCTGAATCACTTCTTTCTTTTACGTAACGAAAAGAAGAGCATCCCTCCGGAAGTCGCCTCCGTGCGACAGATATACATTCAACTTCTCAAATGGGCGGCATCCAAGGGTTGTCCGAAGGATGCGACCCAGACCCCAAGAGAGTACCTCCATCGATTGATCGAGTGGATGCCGGAGGCCCGCTGGGAACTGGCCTTCATCACCCATCAGTATGTTCACGTTCGATACGGTCCCTGGACACCCAGCGACAAAGTTCTCCACAAACTGCGGCAAAACCTGCGTCAGGTCAAACAGTATTCTGCCGGCGGACAGAGCGGGAGATCTGACCTTTTAAGGGGAGATAAAAAATAATGGCTAAGGCAATCGTTGAATCGGGTCTTGAAATAGGACGGCTGAAGAAAGCGTCCGAGGAGTTCTGTTCTCAGGTCGGCAGGGTGATTGTCGGAAAGAGAGAAACCCTGGAACTCATCTTTATTGCCCTTCTCTGCGAAGGACATGTTCTTCTCGAAGACGTCCCGGGTACGGGAAAAACCATGTTGGCCAAGACGGCGGCCAGGGTTTTCGACTGCCGTTTCAGCAGGATTCAATGCACGCCCGATCTCCTGCCATCGGACGTCATCGGCACACACTATTTCAATCAGAAGCTATCCAAATTTGAGTTTCGTCCGGGCCCCATCCTTTCCAATATTGTCCTGGTGGATGAAATCAACCGTGCCATGCCGAGGACCCAGTCCTGTCTGCTCGAGTGTATGCAGGAACAACAGGTCAGCGTGGATCTCGAAACCCTTGCCATGCCGAGGCCTTTTATGCTCCTGGCGACCCAGAACCCTATTGAACTCGAGGGGACATTTCCTCTTCCCGAGGCTCAACTGGATCGGTTTCTGATCCGGGCAAGCCTGGGATATCCCAGCCAGGAGGAGGAACAGCTCATCCTTTCCCGTTTCAGACAGTCCGATCCGCTGGAGGAGATGACCAGCATCATCCTGACCTCCGAGCTCCTGGACCTTCAGGCGCTTAGCAGCCGCATCTTTATCGAAGACTCGGTACGCGATTATATCATCGCCCTGAACAGGGCCACCCGGGATCACGAGGACATCAAGCTCGGCACCAGTGCAAGAGGATCCTTGAACCTCCAGGCCGCCTCCCAGGCCATGGCGGGATGTCAAGGCCGAGACTTCGTTACTCCGGACGATGTAAAATCTCTTGCCGTGCCGGTTCTGGCCCATCGAATCATAGCCAGGACCGAAGCCCGGTTGCGGGGCCGAACCGAAGAGGACCTCATCAACGAAATTCTATCCACTGTACCGGTTCCAACGGAGTAAGGATTCCCAGCGCTGAGGACCGGACACTGCTGGTTCAACCCCTTGAAGAGGTAAAAAATCCGACCCCGTAGGGGCCGGCTTTGGTAACCCCTGGAAGGGGATACCCTGCCTTGGCCCCAGAGGGGTCAAGGTTGAGTTGCCCCAAACCGCGGTTAAAACAATTTCTTTTGCGCCTGTTCCTCTCGACGCTCCTTTTCTTCTTGATACTTAACGTATTTGCGAATCATTTCGGAATCCAAGCCCACTGTATCCACACAGTATCCCTTGGACCAAAAATGATTACCCCAATAGGGCTTTTCTCTCAGATGCCGATATGTATTCAAAACGCGAATAGATGTTCGTCCCTTGATAGCGCCCATGTAATCAGAAATCGATATTTTTGGAGGCACCATCGAAATCAAATGAACATGATCTATCTGGACATTCAGTTCTACCACCTCGCACTTCAATTGTTCAGAATATGCTCGAATACAATACGTTACCAGATCGGCAATTTTGTCCGTCAGGATTCTGTATCTATATTTCGGCGTCCAGGCGACATGGTACTGGCAATGCCATATCGTCTGTGATAATTTTCGAAAACGGCTCATCTGTTACTCCTTTCCTGGTGTTGTGGGGACAACTCAGGTTTGGTTGTAACAGTGAGTCGTTCAGAGGCTTTGCCATCTGAGCGACTTATTGCCCGATATGAGGTGTCAGGTGCCGTACATTCCCCCTAGCGTATTACGAGATGTATGGGATTCGGTGGGGCCAGTTGTCAGTTCATGAGTTGTTTCTATAAAAACCTATTGGGGTGAAGCTGGCTTTTGTACATCGTGGGTTCCTGCCTCATGAAGATGAGCGAAAGCGGAAATGCTGAAACCTGAACACTGAAATCTGAAACCCAATTTCCATAATAGGTCTTTAGTGGGTCATGCCCTTCGGGCTTAGATCAAAGCCGGAACCTCCAGACCGTTATTCTTTACTCCTGCCGTATCCCTTGCCTTGACACTTCCTGCCCCCTTGGCCTAGAATTCTCCTGAGGCCCAAAGCGGATACGACTCCCGGCACTTCGCAATTCCTCTTCAGCAGAGGGCATTCTGCTACACGCGCCTCATACCCCGAATTCAGAAAAACCGGTCGGAGTTCCTCATCATGAATAATCTTGTAGATATTTCCATCAGAGACAAATCGGAAAACCCCATTCAGATCAGAACTTGCGGTGACGGTGATTTTACGTGTCTCCTGGACATGTACAAAATTTTCTCCCCCAGACCCGCGTCCCAGGGGCTTCCCCCTGAAGACTCCGAGACCTGTGAGAGCTGGGCGCAAAATCTTATGGAGATAGGGACGAATTTACTGGTATGGCGGGAAGGAAGAGTCATCGGCCATGCGGCCATCGTCCCGGACCCCGGTGACAAGTCAGGCGAGTTCGTCATCTTCGTTCACCAGGACTTTCGCAATCTCGGAATCGGGACGGCCCTTACCCACGCTATCCTGCAATGGGCAAAGAAAAGCGTTTATCATTCGGTTTGGTTGACCGTTGCGAACACGAATTTCATCGCCATCAAGCTTTACAAAAATATCGGGTTCATATTCTCCGAAATAGATCCCGTTGAAAGGACCATGGTCATCAAATTGTAAAAATTTTTTGCCGTTTTCGGGTGAGCGCTACCCGGCATTTGCGAAAAAATCGACGATCGCCTCTGTCAATCCCTCTATGGTGTAGTCCTCGGCGACGAGAGCAACATTGAATCCCTTCTCTTGCGCCGTTTGCGCGGTTATGGGACCGATACAAGCCACGACCACGTTTTCCATCCATTTCATGAGCAGATCGATTTCCGGCTTAAACATCTCCACATAATTGTGGACCGTGGACGAACTGGTAAAGGTCACCATGTGGATCTCGCCCCGATCGAGCATCTCTATGACGGCGTCCTTTTTCGTATCCGGCTTTACGGTCCGATAGGCCTCGACCACGTCCACTGAGGCCCCCATCTTCGCCAGTTCCCGTGGAAGCACGTCCCGCGCCTTGACCGCCCTGGGCAACAATATGTGCAACGGTTCGGACACATGCCCCCTAAAGGCATCCACGACGGCCTCCGCACGGTATTCATTCGGCACCAGGTCAGGTCTCAGGCCCCTTTCCTGCAGGGCCTGAGCCGTCTTCGGCCCGATGGCCCCGAGCTTTATGCCCTTGAGGTCACGAACATCCCGGTCGAGGAGATCCATTCTCTCAAAAAAGGACTTGACCCCGTTTACGCTGGTAAAGAGCAACCACTGGTAGCCCTCCAGGGAAACAATGGCCCGGTCCAGATCCCTCCAGCTAACGGGCGGCACGATCTTGATGGTGGGGAATTCGATGCACTCCGCGCCCAGGCGGCTCAAACCCGTCAGAAAATCACTGGCCTGATGCCGGGCCCTCGTCACCAGGATTCGCTTGTCGTAAAGGGGACGGGTCTCAAACCAGTTGAGCTCATTCCTGAGTCCCACGACGCCTCCCACGACAATGATCGCCGGGGGCTTCAGGCCCGCATCTCTTACTCTTTCGGCAATATCTCGAAGCCGGCCCGTCACCGTCTTCTGTTCCGGCACGGTTCCCCGACGAATCACGGCGACCAATGTGTCAGGGTTTCGGCCATGAGCCATGAGATTGTCTGCGATGTTCGCTATATTCCCCACTCCCATGAGAAAAACCAGGGTCCCGACGCCCGTAGCGACTTTGTCCCAGGCAATGTCGGAGTCCCCTTTGTTCGGATCTTCATGCCCGGTAATAAAGGCAACCGTGGAAGTATAATCCCGGTGGGTCAAGGGGATGCCCGCATAGGCCGGCACGGCGATAGCCGAGGTGACACCCGGCACCACCTCAAAAGACACACCGGCCTCGATCAACTCCTGGGCCTCCTCTCCGCCCCGGCCAAAAATAAAAGGGTCCCCGCCCTTGAGCCTGACCACAACCAGACCCTCCTTCGCCTTGCCCACAATGAGCCGGTTGATGTCCACCTGACTCATGGTATGGCATCCGCCTTTTTTTCCCACATAGATCCGTTCCGCATCTTCCCGGGAAAAAGCAAGAAAGCTCCGATTGGCCAGGTAATCATAGACGACCACGTCCGCCTTTTCGATACAGGCCTTCGCCTTGAGGGTCAAGAGACCCGGATCACCGGGACCCGCCCCTACAAGATACACGATGCCTTGGTATTTCTTTTTCATACCCTGGAAACCTTTGTCACTGTTGCCTGATGAAAGCCTCTGAGGAGATTATTCCCTATATGCTCCAACGCCTAGTTTCGATGACATATTCCGGCTAAAAGAAGCTAAAGGTCAGAACCGCCTCTTCCATAGATGCGCTCAAGTATCCGATCAGCACCCGAGTCAAGAAGTCTCTTTCCAAGGGCCCGGCCCAGTTCTTCCGGGTGATCCCTTTCACCTTTCATCCGATGCCTGATCACTCGGCTCCCATCGAGCTCGGCCACCAGACCTTCAAGGGTAAGGTCATGTCCCTCGAGACGACCGAAACCGGCGATGGGCACCTGACATCCCCCCTCAAGGGTTTTTAAAAGGGCCCTCTCGGCACGAACCGGGATCGCCGTCTTCTCATGATTCAGAAATTCGACCCGCCCCCTCACCTCATCATCATTCGTCCTCAACTCCAACCCAAGAGATCCCTGGCCAATGGCCGGCAAAAAGATCTCCGGCACAAGGGTTTGTCTAATCCTGTCGTAGAGACCCAGCCTTCTAAGACCCGCGGATGCGAGAATCACCGCATGAAGGCCCTCGTCCTGCAGCTTTCTCAGGCGGGTCTCCACATTCCCCCGCAACGGGACGATCACCAGGTCGGGCCGCATATTCAGGAGCTGTGCAGAACGCCTCAGACTGCCTGTTCCGACGGATGCCCCCGGGGGTAATTCCGACAGGGTCCGATAGTTCAGGGAAACGAAGGCATCACAGGGATCCTCCCGCTCGGGGAACACGGTAATATCGAGCCCCTCCGGGAGTTCAGCCGGAACGTCTTTCATGCTGTGGACGGCCATGTCCACATCCTTCCTGACAAGGGCCTCCTCGATCTCCTTGACAAAGAGCCCTTTTCCTCCAATCTTGCTCAGAGGGGAATCCAGGATCTTGTCACCCCGGGTCTTGATTTTGACCAGGCTCACCCGGGTGTCAGGGTGTCTCTGTTCGATCTGTTTCTTGACCCATTCGCTCTGGGCGAGAGCCAGTTTACTCCCCCTTGTTCCTATTCTTAGATGCATACCTTCCCATTATTGGTTCAAAATCCGATCACTATCGTGTTCGTCCGCCCCGGCAAATCAAAGGGGCAGGCCCTTTTCCCGGGCGAGCAGAAATCTGGCCAGATCAAGATCGTGAGGGGTCGTAATCTTGATGTTTTCTTCCGAACCCTCGATGACCTTGACGGGGATCCCCATTCTCTCCATAAGCAGAGCGTCATCCGTCACATGCTCCCAGCCTTCCTGCCGGGCCCGCCGGTGTGCTATGAGGATATCCTCATAGCGGAAGACCTGCGGGGTCTGGACAAGCCAGATATGGCTGCGATCACAGGTCCTTTGGACGAGACGGTCTTCTCCGACCTGCTTGACCGTTTCTTTTGCAGGAAGCCCGGTTATGACGGCCCTGTATTGCGACGCAGCCGTTACGGCCCGACCGATCAGTTCGCCATTGACAAAGGGTCGAACACCGTCATGGATCACGACCAGGCCGTAATGACCCTCGGACGCCTCGATTCCTATTCGAACGGAATCCTGCCGCCTTGCGCCTCCTGCCACCACCTTCCTGACCTTCGTCAGGCGGTAGTGATCTACAATCTCTCTTTCACAGAATTTCACGGCATCTGAAGGAACGACCACGATGCCGGCATCGATTTCAGGGCACTGCTGAAACCTTTCGAGGGTAAAGGCGAGAAGGGGTTTTCCGTCGAGATCGAGGAACTGTTTGGCGACCTCTGCGCCCATCCGAACCCCGGCCCCTGCGGCGGTCACAACCGCAACCGTTTTCATGGTCCCGGTTCTATTTTCCTTCATCCGGCTCATTGTTGACAATCGCCCCGGACCTTACCCCGGTACAGTCCCGTGTCCGGACAAGAGGCAGGTCCCCGTTCAAATCTTGATGATGAGTATTCCAGCGGCGATTCAAAACATCCACACGCCCTGAATACAAGTCACCATCCAAGGTTCCCGCACTGCAAGAGAAGACAAAACCGGGCACTGAGATATCTCAAGTCGATTCCACCCTGCTCCGCGGCAGTTCCCATAGAATACTCAGGGGAAACTAGGCCACCCTTCTTGTTTGTTTCTTCAGCCTGTTGATGCGGCGCCGCAGAATATTTTTCTTCTTACGTTCCGTTTTGGCGGGCAATGCCTTTTTCTCCTCCAACAATTTGGCAACCTTCACCTTCAGTTCTTTGACACTGAGTTCTTTGCCCTGTGCAGCCTTTTTTTTCTTCGACGGCGCCTCATCGACAATCCCTCTCGCCTCTTTGATGGCAGCCAGCAGTTCTTCCTTTTTCATGGCATGGGCGCCGTTAATGCCGGGGATCTCCATGGCCACTTCCCGCAACTCTTTGGCCGTCATCTTGTCGAGGGGCTTTTCTTGACCCTCTTCAGAGGCTATTCCTTTCGTTTCCTCGCCCGCCTCTTCCTTGACCTCATCCTTTACAGGCTCTTGTACCTCGTCCTGGGTCTCTTCATTTTTGATTTCTTCGTCCATAAATCCTTTTTCTACTCCTTTCTATTGAAATATCTTCACCTTGTTATTGTAAAACCAGAGGTTATCAGCCCTGCTGGTCCTTGTCCATCGGTCTCTTTTTTTCCTTCTTGAGGAACGGGTTCAAGAGATCAATAGGGATGGGGAACAGGGTTGTAGAATTATTTTCAGCGGCGATCTCCTTCACGGTCTGGAGATACCGCAACTGCAGGGCCTCCGGATACTTCTGGATGATTGCCGCCGCTTCCGCCAGACGGGTCGCTGCCTGATACTCTCCCTCGGCATTGATCACCTTGGCCCGTCTTTCCCTTTCCGCTTCCGCCTGCCTGGCCATGGCCCGCTGCATTTCCTGCGGCAGATCGATGTGCTTCACCTCGACGGTCGTCACCTTGATGCCCCAGGGATCCGTGTGTTTATCCAGAATGCTCTGAAGCTCTGTGTTGATTTTATCCCGCTCCGAAAGCAGTTCATCCAGCTCGACCTGACCGCACACGCTTCTCAGGGTCGTCTGGGCCAACTGGGATGTGGCGAACAGGAAGTTCTCCACTTCAATGGTGGCCTTGGTGGGATCCATGACCCGGAAATAGAGCACCGCATTGACCTTGATGGAAACATTGTCCCGGGTGATGACATCCTGGGGCGGAACATCCATGGCAACAAGGCGAAGGCTGACTTTGACCATTTTATCAACCACGGGTATGAGGATGATCAATCCCGGTCCCTTGGTCTTTATCACCCGGCCGAGTCGAAAAATGACACCCCGTTCATATTCCCGCAGGATCTTGATGGCCGACCAAAGAAACAAAACGACCAGTACCACGATAAAGACAAGAAAAGGCATTTCCTATCCTCCTTCTGTGTGAGTTTCTTCACTGCTATAGACCTTAACCGTCAGGACGAGACCGTCCATATCTTCCACCACGACCTTCTGACCGGGTTCAATCCGGGTCCCGCTGACCGCCCGCCAGATTTCACCATGAACAAACACCCGCCCTTCGGGATCGATGGTGTCTTTGACAAGTCCCACCTCTCCGATCAACCCTTCCATGCCGCCTTTGGGTTTGGTCCGGTAAGCCCTGAAGGCCAGGGTGGAAACCAGGACAAAAAAGCCGCCGACAAGGATAACGATCGGGGTCATGAACGTGAGGGAAATCCTGGCATCCTCAAAGAGCATAATCGAACCCAGAATCAGGGACGTGAGACCGCCCAGGGAGAGAATACCGAAACTGGCCACCTTCACTTCGGCGATGAACAGGATAATGGCGAGCACGATCAACAAAAGCCCGGCATAATTGACCGGAAGGGTCTGGAAAGAATAGAAGGCAAGGATCAGGGAAATGGCCCCGATCACCCCCGGAAAAATGACCCCGGGATGGGCCAGTTCGAAGAAGAGGCCGGCCATCCCGATCATCATGAGCAGATAGGCGATGTTGGGATCACTGATCATCCTCAAAATTTTGTCCCGCCAGCCCGGCCGGTAATGGATCTTGACCAGACCCTCGGTATTCAATGTGACCTTTCCCGTCTTGAGCGTGATCTCCCTTCCGTTGAGAAGTTTGAGGAGTTCATCTATATCCGCCGCCACAAGGTCCACCACATTCTTTTTCACGGCCTCGTCCGCCGTGATGGAGACGCTCTCTCGAATGGCCTTTTCGGCCCACTCTGCGTTCCGCCCCTTGTCTCTTGCAATTCCCCGCAGGTAGGAGGCCATATCGTTGACCACCTTTTCGGACATGGTCTTTTGAATATCCTTCCCCCCGGCCGTGACCGGATGGGCGGCCCCGATGTTGGTGCCCGGCGCCATGGCCGCCACATGGGCGGACATGGTTATCATCACGCCTGCAGAGGCCGCACCCGCCCCCTGTGGGGCCACATAGACCACAACCGGAACCGATGAATTTAAGATTCCCTTGACCATGGTTCGCATGGAAGAACCCAGCCCCCCGGGGGTATCCAGCCGAATGATCACCAGGGCCGCCTCGCTTTGCGCCGCCTCCTCCAGGCCTCTGGTAAGAAAGGTGGCGGTCCCCGGATTGATCGGACCTTCGAGTTCGATGATCAGAGCA
>CAZXWJ010000040.1:0-14731 GCA_964644375.1 uncultured Desulfobacteraceae bacterium
CGGAGCATCTTGGTCTGCCGAAGCCTGAGGACGTCAGGGAAGGGGTGATCGTCACGAGGATCGCCGCCCACGCGGCGGATATCGCCAAGGGAAATAAAATGGCGGTGGAGTGGGATCGAAAGATGTCGGTGGCAAGAGGTAAATTGGACTGGAACCGGCAGATGGAACTCGTGCTCGATCCGAAAAAAGCCAGGAAGATCAGAGAAGAGAATCCACCCGGTGAGGATGATGTCTGCACCATGTGCGGGAAATTTTGTGCTATCAAAACGGTCAGGGAGTATCTGGAGGACTGACAAAGACCAGGATAAGTGATTAATTGGCCGGGCTTCAATCTTGCCCGGCCTTTTTTTGTGGCCGGATCACGGGTTTTCACACCGGCTTTACAAAGATAACGGGATCACTTTCCCAGGCAAAACCGGCTGAATATCCGTTCCAGGAGATCCTCATGGGTGCTTTCACCGATGATCTCCCCGAGGGCATCCAGCCCGTCCTGGAGATCCAGGGCGACAATGTCTAAAGGCAAGCCCTCTTTGAGATTTCGAATGGCGCCCTCGAAGAGCCCGGAGGCCTCCTTCAAGGCCTGCTTGTGCCGCATATTGGGAACGATACTGCTGGATGTCATGTCGATTTTACCGGATACCAGCTTCTCCCGAATGGCGAAGCGGAGTTCCTCAATCCCGTTTCCCGTAAGGGCCGAGATCCTTACCACGGGCATAGTTCCTGCGGCTTTTTTCAGTGCCTCTTCCTGAAGTCTTGAGGGCAGGTCCATCTTATTCAGAATCATCAGGCTCTTGCTCCCGTCGGCCTTGGCGATGATGTCCAGGTCTTCTTGGCCGAGGGGATGGCTCTGATCGATGACAATGAGCGGGAGATCCGCCTCGGAGAGTTTCTGCTCGGTAAGGCGAATCCCGATCCTTTCCACTTCGCCTGAGACCTTTCTAAATCCGGCCGTATCCATGAGTCGGAGGGGAATCCCCTCGATATGGATGGTCGATTCGACGATGTCGCGTGTCGTGCCGGGGATGGGAGTGACGATAGCCTTTTCTTCATCGATAAGACGATTAAGGAGGCTGGATTTCCCCACATTCACGCATCCTACTATGACGGTGTTGATTCCGTCCATCCAGATCTTTCTCTGTGCGTGGGCATTCATGATTTCTTGGATGGGGTCCAGGAGTTCTGTAGCCATCCTGTCGGCGGTTTGACTTCGGGATACTATCGCGTCCTCTTCATCCGGAAAGTCGATGGCCACCTCGATGTGGGCAAGTATATCCAGCACGGTACTGCGAAAGGTCTCTATCTTCTTTTTCAACGTGCCGGTGATCTGCTGGGTCGCAAGCTGAAGGCCCCGCTCCGACTGGGAATTAATCAGGTCTACGACGGCCTCGGCCTGGGTGAGATCGATCCTTCCATTGACATAGGCCCTGAAAGTGAATTCACCCGGTTTGGCGATCCGAGCACCTTCCCTGATCACGATACCGAGTATCTTCGACAATAGAAGGTATCCGCTGTGGGAGTTGATCTCAAGGACATCCTCACGGGTATAGGAATGGGGGGACTTCATATAGGAGACAAGCACCTCATCGATTTTGGCGCCGGTGGCGGGATCGATCAGGTGACCCAAATAAAGACGATGGCTATAAAGTTTTTCGATCCGCTTCAGGGGCCTGAAAATTCTCCTCGCAATCACGCCGGCGCGGTGTCCGCTGATGCGTATGATTCCAATGCCAGCCTGACCGATAGGGGTAGCCACGGCGGCGATGGTATCATCAAGCAGTTGGGTGTCGCTCACATGGTTCATGTGTCAAGGGTTATGCCCTGTCAGAGGCAAGTCGAAGGGTGCAGGTGCAGGGATATGTTATGGCAGTGACAGGGAGTAGGTTGGGTCGCCTCATGCCCGATTCCCACCCCCTGGCGCCACAATATGAAGATTCCTAGCGTTTGGGGATAATGACCACTTTTTTCAGAAGGCCTTCCCCGCGGCTTCTGGTGTCCAGACGCCCATCTTCCTTGAGCGTCAGGTGAACAATGCGTCTGTCATGAGGATTCATAGGACTGGTGGTGACCGGCTTTTTTATCCGTTTTGCCTTGTCTCCCATTTTGAGTGCCAGCTGGATCAGTGAATCCTCTCGTCTCTTCCTGTAGCTCTCCGAATCGACGACCACGTTTGCTTTTTTTTCCATGGCTTTGTTGACGATTTTATTCGTAATAAACTGCAAAGCGTCCAGAGTCTTGCCCTTTCGTCCTATCAACAGGCCGGATTTGTCGCCCTGGATATTGAGGGTGACCTTACCCTCTTTTTGGTCCGCTGTGATGGTCGTTTCAATGGGTATCAGCGATAGGATCTTTTCGAGGGTTTCTTTTGCTACTGTAACGGTTTCGTCTTTTTCTGTGGTCGTTTCTCCGCCTTTTCCCTCTTCTTTCTCCTCTTCCAAGGCTTCCAGACCTGTCAGGTTTCCGATATCAGACAGGTCTTGTATTTCTTCTTCTTCGGTTTTGGATAATTCAGTAAATGAAACCTTTATTTTTGCTTTCCTACCTCCGACTAAACCAAAAATGCCGGCAGAACCGGGTTCAATAATATCGATATCGAGTTCTTCAACGGGAAGATTCAGCTCTCGGGAAGCGGCTTGAATGGCTTCTTCAGCGTTTTTGCCTTCAAATTCATAGGTTTCCATGTTTGTCCTCCAAACGTTATGCTGAGCTTTTAATGATGCGGTACTGTTGGCCAATGGAAAGGATGTTGTTGACTAGCCAATACAGCACCAGGCCGGAAGGGAAATTGATGAACATAACCGTGAAAACAACAGGCAGAAACATCATGATCTTGGCCTGAGTCGGGTCACCCGGCGTGGGGGTCATCTTTTGTTGAATAAGCATTGAGGCACCCATCAGGAGCGTCAGAATGGGAATGCCGTAAGGGGGTGACATAAAAGGGATCTTGAGTGAAAAGCTAAAAAGCCGATCGGGTGCCGACAGGTCGTTGATCCAAAAGATGAAAGGGGCATGGCGCAATTCAATGGAGTTGCCGAGAATTCTAAAAAGTGCGAAAAAAACGGGGATCTGGATAACCATGGGGAGACACCCGCCAACCGGGTTCACCTTGTAGGTCTTGTAGAGGGCCATCAATTCTTTGTTCAGCTGTTCTTTGTTGTTTTTGTATTTTTCCCGCAGTTTGGCCATGTAGGGCTGTAATTTCTGCATTTCCTTCATGGATTTATAGCTTTTATGGGTGAGGGGCCAAAACAGGATCTTGATCAGAACCGTGAGTATAATGATGGACAGACCGTAATTGCCAACATATTTGTAGAAAAAACGGAGCGCGTAGAGAAGGGGCTTGGCGATGACATCCGTCCACCCGAAATTGATCGCAAGGTCGAGTTTTCTGTCCACGGATTTGAGAACGGTAAGATCCCGGGGCCCCATGTAGAGGGTGAAGCGGGATGAGATCCGTCCCTGATCTTCAATCGTCACGGCGGGGGAGAAATAGGACCCCTTGACAACGCCGGACGGGAGAATTTTTGCCGTAAACCGCCCCTTCTCTTGGTTTTCAGGGATGACCGCAGTCATGAAATGGCCGTCTTCATAAGCCATCCATTCGATGCGACCCGAAAGAGGTTCACTCTTGTCCATTTTCTTGGTCGGGATTTCTTCCAACTCGTCATCCAGAAGAAGGGCAAGACCCAGAAAGGCATAATAACTCTTGCTTTTGGGTGGGGGCGTGTTTTTGAGGTAGGCCGTGAAGCTGCCATCGGTGCTGTTTCCGGTCGTATTCGTCAGATCGACGGTCAGGTCGATCGGATACTTATCCGGATGGATGCGAAATGTCTGTTTGAGTGTAAGGCCCTCAGGGGTCCGTGTACTGAAAATGAGGTCTCTGGGTGAGGAGCCCTCATCCAATATTATGGACTCCTCCTCAACATGATAGATGATTTTTTGTTTGCGAGGTCTTGCCGGGTTCTCGAAGGTCGTTTCCAGAAGTCCTTCTCCCGTATCCTCCAAGTGGACTATTTCTACGAGGGGCGAGTCCGGGGCCGTTGTGAGACGGTACTTTTTCAGCTGAAAACTCTTTATGGATGGCCCCGCGCTTGAAAAAACAGCCTTGTATAAGGGGGTTTCGATCAGAATTTCTTTTTCCAGATCGGCCGCAGGGAGATTGGCGATCGGCCCTCCCACGCCCTGTTTCGATGCCACCGGGAGGCTTGGCGCTGTTTCGATCTGTTCCGCCGATTCTACGGGGACACTCTGAGTCTTTGCACCTTCTTCCATCTTTTCAGGCCCCTGCTGAGGCGTCGGTTGGAAAAGGAAAGCCCATGCAATCAATACTAAAAAGGAGAGGGCAAAGGCGATAATCGTTTTTTTTTCCATTTGAGAAACCTTGACCGTTAGATAGACGTATTCACGCGCCTTTATTTATTTGTCGAAAAACCTTAAAGGCTTTCAGCGCGTATTACCTGAGAGGATCATATCCTCCTGGATGAAAGGGGTGGCATTTCAATATCCTGATCAAGGACAGGAGGCCTCCCCTGAGGATGCCATATTTCTCAATGGCAAGGCGGGCATACGTCGAACATGAGGGATAGAAGCGGCAGGAAGGGAAAAAAAAGGGAGAAATCCACTTCTGATAAAAGACGATCAGGCCTAACGGAATATACCTAAGATAGTATCCGGACCTTTTTATCCAGAATAAAATCACCCAATTCCTCTTTGACTTTCCATAGGTTCAACGTGTCGGCGTCTCTTTTGGCCACAACGACGGTATCATAGTCCTGCGGAAAACAATCTTTGTTGAGACGAAAAAACTCTCTTACAAGCCGCTTAATCCTGTTCCTTTGTGCCGCGTTGCCTGTCTTCTTACTGGCGGTAATTCCCAACCTCGAAAAACCCAGACCGTTTTTCATGAAAATGACAATAAAATGCCTGGTTTGAAATCGTTTGCCCGATCGATTTAGATTGACAAAATCCTTTCGATTCAATAACCTCTCATCTTTCTTGAACGAGCAAGGATTCATGAAATTAGGGTACTGGTTTCAAAGGGTTGAGGTAAAAATTAGACGGCTAACCGTTTTCTTCCCTTCGCTCTTCTGCGTTTCAAAACTTTAATGCCACCAGTGGAACTCATACGGATCCTGAAACCATGAGTCCGTGCCCTTTTCAAATTGCTTGGCTGATACGTTCTTTTCATAGCCTATAACACCCTTTTTGGAATGGATTTGAATTAAACTTCCTTTTAATCAGAATGCTGTTCCTTTGTCAAGATTATAATTATACTGGTCTTCTTCGTTAATGATCGATTTTACGAAAGCGCATATGATTTTCTACGGATGAAAGGAGAAAATGATTATGCTTTTGGATCCCATACTGGGACTATTTTCCAATGATTTAGCCATTGATCTGGGCACGGCAAATACCTGCGTGTACGTCAAGGGTAAGGGGATCGTTTTGAGCGAACCCTCCGTGGTGGCGGTAAGAAAAAACGGCAGAGGCGCGAGCAAAGTGCTGGCCGTCGGCAAAGAGGCCAAAATGATGTTGGGCCGTACCCCGGGCAATATAGTGGCCATACGCCCTATGAAGGATGGGGTTATCGCAGATTTTGAGATTACCGAGGCCATGCTGCGACATTTTATCAGAAAAGTCCACAATCGAAACAAAATGGTTCGTCCTCGAATTATTATCTGTGTTCCCTCAGGGATTACCCAGGTGGAGAAGAGAGCTGTCAGGGAATCCGCGGAATCGGCGGGAGCACGAGAAGTTTACCTTATCGAGGAACCCATGGCTGCAGCCATTGGCGCCGGGCTTCCCATCACGGAGCCTACCGCGAGTATGGTCGTTGATATTGGCGGCGGCACCACTGAAGTTGCTGTGATCTCCTTGGCCGGGATCGTTTACAGCAAATCCGTCCGGGTTGCCGGGGACAAGATGGACGACGCCATTCTTCAGCATATCAAAAGAAAGTATAATCTTCTGATAGGCCATGGTACGGCCGAGATTATCAAGACCACAATCGGAAACGCTTATCCGAGCGATCAGGTGGAAACTATAGAGGTGAAAGGGCGTGACCTCGTTACCGGCATTCCCAAAATATTGACCATTGATTCGGACGAAGTCAGAAAGTCTATTTCTGAACAGGTGGAAACCATCGTCGAGACCGTTCGGATTGCCTTGGAGCAGACCCCCCCGGAATTGGCCGCCGACATCGTAGACCGGGGAATTGTTTTGACAGGCGGGGGCTCGCTTCTTAAAAGTTTGGATATCCTTCTAAGGGAAGAGACGAAACTCCCCATTATCGTTGCCGAGGACCCTCTTTCAGCCGTAGTTCTCGGTTCCGGAAGGGCACTGGATAATATCTCGATACTGCGGGAGGTGACGATTAAATAGGACTATGAGATTTTTTAATCTGAGGGGGGGAGGCGGCTGGTGTCTGATTCTGTTGATCCAAGACCGACAGAAATACCGGATATTCATAACCCTATGTTATTTTGCGTCCTGTGGAAGAAATAAGAGCAGCGCCAGGTTCAACCATTGCCAAATCTAAGACCAACCAAAACATTTTGGATAGGGATCGTTTTGGTTATTTTTGCCTTATTCCTCCTTTCTTCAAATCTGGGGAAAAGACGGTCCTGGAATCCTGCCGAAAAGGTTATCATTGAAATTACCGCTCCCCTTCAACGGTTCGTAACCCATTCCATTCGCTTTACCGAGGGCTTATGGTTGAAATACTTCGCGCATGTCAACCTCCACAGTGAAAATGAAGGCCTGAAGAAAGAACTCCATGCCCTCAAAATGGAAAACTACCGCTGTCGGGAATTGCTCTCCACGAATAGACGTCTCCGGGAACTCTTGAATTTTGCGGAAATTTTCAACTGGCCCGGTTCCGCTGCTCAGGTTATCGGGAGGGACCCCTCGGGATGGTTCAAGTCAATCATTATCGATAAAGGGCAAAAGTCGGGGCTGAAAGTCAATATGCCCGTAGTCGATGCGTGTGGAGTCGTCGGCCGACTGGTCTCTGCATCTCCCGATTATGCCAAGGTCCTGTTGATCATTGATCAAAACAGCGCCGTGGATTGCATCGTTCAGCGATCAAGAGAAAAAGGCATCCTCAAAGGGATTTCGGAGAAAATCTGTGAACTTAAATACGTGGTCAAGACTGGAGATGTGGTTGTCGGGGATACTGTGGTTACGTCCGGTATGGGCCGGGTCTTTCCCAAGGGCTTTCCGGTCGGGGAGGTGGTCGAGGTGAACAGTTCTCCGGGTGAATTGTTCCTGACAATCAAGATAAGACCTATGGTCGATTTTTCTAAACTGGAGGAGGTCCTGATCGTACTCAAGGAGGATCCGCTATTAAGCAACCGGACAGAAAAGGATTAGGTCTCTACCTCTTGGTGTGGATCGTCGGCCTTGGAATTATTCTGGTCAAAGGGAATGTGGCCAACCAGATCAAGATCGTGCTCTTTGAGGTGGATTTGGTAGCGATTATGACTGCCTATCTCTTGGTGTCTCACGGACAGGTCTGGTCGGGTCTCTTTGCCTTCGGTCAGGGATTGTTGATGGATTGTTACTCGGCGGGACTTGTGGGCCTTTTTACGCTTCTGTATATTACGGCATTCCTGGGAATTAGTGTCGGATCCCGATTCTTTGATCCCAATTCACCAAGAAGTATGATCCTTCTCGTAACGATCGCAGTGTTGATCAAAGGGATTCTTTTTGTGTTGCTCCTGAACGCCTTTTCTTTGGAGAGCGGTTTTCACCATTCCTCCCTGGTTTCCATCGCGCTTTCGGCGATTGTTTCAGGCCTATTGGCGCCCTTTGTCTTCCACCTGTTTAACCACATGGATCCCCGTTTCGCGAAGAGGTCGAAAAACGAAGGCTGATGAGGGCGCAGGGGGCGGCGGTAAAGGAGTTTTTCTTTGAGGAGTTCCGGTTTCGATCCACATTCTATTGAAATCATCAACGGGCGCCTTAAGCTTGTGGTCCTCATTGTCGCGGCCGTCTTTGCCGCGTTGGTCCTGCGTCTTTGGTATCTCCAACTGATCAAGGGGCCGGAATACAGGGTAAAATCAGAAAATAACCGTATTCATCTTCAGGATATTCCCCCCTTTCGAGGGATGATTTTTGACCGGCACGATGAACTGCTGGTCGACAACCGTCCTTCCTTTGATATGTACATCATTCCCGAGGACATCCAGGACCGCCGGCTCCTTTTAGAGCGTCTGAACAAACTGATTGCCCTGCCTCCCGACCTTGTGGAGAACAGACTGAAGGAAGCCTCCAGAAGGCACCCCTTCAACCCGATTCTGATCAAGAAAGGCCTGACCCGGGAGGAATTGGCCCTGATAGAGACCAGTTTCTACAACCTCCCCGGGGTCATGATCCAGGTGAAACCCCAACGCAATTATATTTTCAGGGATTTCGCATCCCATGTCATCGGTTACATGGGGGAAATCGATGAGGCTCAATTGGCGAGCGGAAAATTCGTCGAAAATAAAACGGGAGATCTTATAGGTAAATACGGTGTCGAGATGAGGTGGCAGAACGACCTCAACGGAACCAGGGGAGGAGAGCAGGTCGAGGTGGATGCGGCTGGGCGAAAGCTCCGGGTCATTTCCCGAAAGCCTCCGGTCCCGGGAGCAAATATCGGTCTTACCATAGACAGGGAACTGCAATTCATTGCAGAAAAGGGGCTGCAGGGCCGAAACGGAGCCATTGTGGCCCTGGATCCAAAAAGTGGGGAGGTTCTTGCGATGGCCAGCAGTCCGGCCTTTGACCCAAGCCTCTTTATTGGCCGCATTGACAGGGGTGAATGGGAGAAAATCGTTTCCAGCAAGGACTCCCCTCTGCAAAACAGAACGATTGCGGGCCTGTATCCTCCGGGTTCCGTTTTTAAGATCGTGGTAGCTCTTGCCGGATTGGAGGAAGGATTGATCGATCCCGACGAGGAATTTTTTTGTAACGGAAGTTACAAGCTGGGGAGGCGGACCTATCGTTGCTGGCGGAGGGGGGGGCATGGTAACACAACCCTTCACAGGGCCCTGGTCGAGTCCTGCGATGTCTATTTTTACAAGTTGGGCATGAGACTTGGAGTCGACAAGATCGCGGAATATGCCAGAATGTGTGGGCTCGGCAGGGACCCGAAATTTGATCTGGGCAGGGATAAGAGAGGGCTCATTCCTACGAAGCAATGGAAGTTGAAGCGATGGGGAGTACCCTGGCAGGGGGGAGAGACCGTTTCCATGTCTATCGGTCAGAGTTTTGTGCTGGTGACCCCCTTGCAGGTGGCTCTCATGATTTCCGCCGTCTTCAACGGTGGCGAGCTCTATCAACCTAAAGTCATCAAATGGGTCAGAAAAAATGGTGAGCAGATCCACGAATTTGCCCCGACAGTGAGAGGACATCTCAAGGTCAAACCCGAAAACCTGGAATTGATCAAAGAGGCCCTTGCAGGGGTCGTCAATGAGCCAAGGGGAACGGGTCGAGGCGCCAGGCTAAAAGGGATCGTCGTGGCAGGGAAGACGGGAACGGCACAGGTCGTCACGCTCGAAAAGGAAAGAATCGCCAAGGCCGGAGGCGTGCTCCCTTTGAAGTTCAGAGATCATGCCTGGTTTGTAGCCATTGCACCCAAAGACAACCCCCGGCTGGCTGTCGCCGTACTTATAGAACACGGTGGACATGGCGGGAGCGCCGCCGCACCCGTAGCCGGAGAACTGCTTCGCACCTATCTGGCGAGGGAGCAGCCGTCCGTGGTCTCCGGCGAAGAGGTGGACTTAAGGTGAGTCTGCTGGGGGCCGGAAGCATTATAGATCACAAGAAACGTGATAAAATTGTCCCTCTAAGGCAAAGGGCGCCGGCTCCGTTTCAACATGGAAAACCTGGGTCGCTTGCAGTCCAATGGGGCGGGGATCTTCGATGGACTCAGATTCTTTACAGGACAAATTCGGTTTGCGTTTGGAGACAAAGGCCGCAGGATGTTTGATAGAAGACTGATACAAAATTTCGATTGGATACTTTTTCTTTTGTTGGTCCTCATTGCGATGATGAGCATACTCAATATGTACAGTGCCACCTATGCCACGCGGGAGGCAGGGGGAGGACAGATCCTTTTAAAACAGGTCTATTGGTTTATTATAGGGTTTGCCGTTCTCCTCGGCATGACGACCTTTGATTATCACATCCTGGAACGCTTGGCTTATCCCTTATACCTCCTTTCCCTGGCTTTGTTGGTCCTTGTCTTCATCATCGGGGAAATCCGTTCAGGGTCCCAGCGTTGGCTCAGTTTCGGCGGCATCGCTTTCCAGCCTTCCGAGTTGGCAAAGATAGCCATTGTCATAACCCTCGCCAAATTTTTTACCGAACACGGACAGATGAACGGTTACCGTTTGAGGGATTTGTGGCGGCCTTTTCTTTTTGTTGCGCTTCCCAGCGTTCTGATCCTCAAAGAGCCTGATTTGGGTACAGCGCTCACTTTAGTGATCGTTGCCTTTTCGATTATTTCGTTTGCCAAGATCAACTGGCGGTCTTTTTTGATCCTGTTCATGTCCGCCATACTTGCGGCCCCCTTCATCTGGTTTAACCTCAAGGAATACCAGCAGAGGCGCATCCTGACTTTTCTCAGCCCGGAAATGGATCCCTTGGGGTCCGGATACCATATTAACCAGTCCAAGATCGCCATCGGCTCAGGGCTTTTCTGGGGAAAGGGTTATTTGAAAGGCACCCAGACCAGGTTGCACTTTCTCCCGGAACAACATACCGATTTTGCTTTTTCTGTCCTTGCCGAGGAGTGGGGGTTCATCGGCTCAGTCACCCTTTTGCTGCTCTATTTTTTACTTATGCTTTGGGGAATCAATATCGCGAAAAATACTAAGGACAAATTCGGGGCCGTTATTGCTGTGGGGCTTGTGGCTATTATTTTCTGGCAGCTCGTGATTAATGTGAGCATGACAACCGGGCTACTCCCTGTGGTGGGTATACCTCTGGTCATGTTCAGCTATGGGGGTTCTTCAATCGTTTCAACCATGGCCGGACTGGGCCTGCTTATGAACATCAGTATGCGGCGTTTCATGTTTCAATGATTTTTATTGTATATATAAAAGCACTGTGTTAATGAGTGTACAATTTCTTACGAAAAGAAAGTATTGATTATGAAAAAAAGAGATGAAATTAATGCCTTTCTGGGCAAAAATACGGAATTTGAAGGAAAGCTGACCTTCTCCGGATCGGTTCGCATCGATGGAAAGTTCAATGGGGAAATATTCACGGAAGGAACTCTTATTGTTGGTGAAACCGCCATTATCGAATCCAATGTTCATGTCTCCCATGTGTTGATCAGCGGTGAAATAAGAGGCAATATTATTGCGGAAAAGCGTATAGAAATCCATGCACCAGGAAAGGTTTTTGGCAATATTCAGGCACCCGTTGTCGTCATTGATGAGGGGGTCATCTTTGAAGGGACTTGCCGCATGGCGAAATCAGGAGAGACTGAAGATAAAAAACTGACCCTGGTTAACTAGAGCTTATTGGGAAACGGATGGTTTCGAGTGGGTAAAATCGTTGGTTGAGTTTTACAGAAAAACATTGAAAATCAATAAATTAGAGCATTAGACTGATGATGAACGGGCGAGCGCACCATTTGGGAATCTATAATTTCCAGATGGGCGAGAATGGGAATATACACTCTCGAAAAACGCAAGCGTTAATAAAAAAGTTTTCACAAGAGCCCATTATTTCTAATAAAACCCTTCTTCGCCAGCCAAGATTGTAAATAACTGCCATTTCACACTTGATTTTCCTTTGATTTTCTGGCACATTTTGCCCGTATCATAATCAGGTTATTCCGATAGTTTGAAGCTACCATTTTGGTGGCGCTTTGAAAGTGAAACCGAACAATTCCCAAGAGGTAGGGGTATGGAGGGATACCCCGGGATGCGGTGATTTGCAGTGGAACAAGGCTGCAGATAGCGTAGCGTTCGTTTTCCCGCCCGAAGTTCGGGCCTTGGGACGTTCTCGTTCCAGAAAACGACGAAAACCCATCCCTGAGTAAAATGCTTACCCATGAATAGAAGGATGAAGGTACCATGTTAAAGATCAACTATACTCTCTTCATTCAGGTCGCCAATTTTCTTTTCCTCGTATTTGTCCTGAACGTTCTCCTATATAGACCCATACGACACATGCTCCGCCAGCGGAAGGAGCAGATGGGGTCTTTTCAGGAAACAAGGGATGATTTTCTTGAAAAGTCCGGGCAACATGAAAAAGAACTGGAAGTGAATGTGGTGGAGGCAAGAAAGGAAGGCTTCAGCACCAAAGAGGTTTTGAAAAAGGACGCCTTGGAAGTTGAAAAAGGCATGCTGCAGGAGGCTTCAGCTTCAGCGGGTGTGACCATCGACAAGGCCAAAGAGGAAATCGAACACAGTTTGTCTGACGCCCGTCGATCCCTTGAGGGCGAATTGGCCCAGTTCTCGCGAGAACTGGCGGAAAAGGTTCTCGGAAGGAGCATCTGATGGCGCGGCTGGAAAGTACTTTAAGGCGGGGTTCTTTGTTTCTGGTCTTGTCTCTGATTTTTTGTCTGCTTTTGGTCGGTTCGGCCATGGCAGCCGGAGGACAAGACGGTGGGGAAGGTCCGAGTGCACTCATCGATTTGGGTAAACGATTGCTCAATTTTGTCCTGCTGGTGATTATTCTTGGCTGGGTCATCAAGAAGAGCGGCATCAAGGGGTTCTTCACGACACGCACAGAGGAAATAGGCCAAAAACTGGAGGACCTCAAAAGAGGAAAAGAAGAGGCTGAGAACAGATATCGGGACACCGAAAAGAGACTCAAAGAATTTGAAGAGAATCGTAAGGATATCGTTGAACAGTATAAGGCCGAGGGCCTTGTCGAAAAAGAGCGGATCATCGTCGAAGCCCAGGAAAGAGTCAAGACGATCATTGCCCAGGCCGAGTTGACCATTCAGCAGGAAATACACTCGGCCAGGTATCGATTGAAGCAAGAGGTGGTTAATCTCGCAGCGCAAAAGGCGCAAGAGGTTATAACAAAAGAACTGACTGATAAGGATCAGGACCATTTGGTCAATGATTTTATAGAAAAGGTGGGGAGGCTACATTGATCAGATCAAAGGTTGCCAAGAGATATGCCAAGGCCTTAATGAGCCTGGGTCACGAGGATGGTCATTTTCAACAATATGGCAGAGACCTGAGGGGTTTTTCTGAATTCTATAACGATAATAAAGAATTCCAGATGGTTATATCTAGCCCGGTGTTCTCGGTTGAAGATCGAAAGAAAATCCTTGAGTTTGTACTGGAGAAGAGCGGTTTTGCAGGAACGGTCAATAATTTTTTGAATCTTCTCCTGGACAAAAAAAGGATCGGTGCGGTGGAAGAGATTACCGACCATTATGCGCGCCTCACGGATCTGATGTCCAATGTCGCCCGCGCCGAGATTGTCACCCCGAGACCGCTCAAAAAAGAGGCTATGCTAAAGTTGGAAAAAGTGCTTGGGGATATGACCTCAAAGACGGTTAAGATACAGCTCACGGAAGATCAGAGCCTGATTGGAGGCATTATCGTAAAGATTGGTGATTTGGTTTTGGACGGGAGTATAAGGGCTCAGCTTGAAGGGCTTAGAGAATCATTAAAAAGGGGTGGATACAGCTAATGAAAATAAGAGCGGGAGAGATCAGTCAGGTAATCAGGGGCCAAATTAAGGACTACGAAAGAAAAGTGGAGATGAGCGAAACCGGTACAGTCTTGTCCGTCGGAGACGGTGTCGCTCGAGTTTACGGTGTTGAAAACGCTATGGCCATGGAAATGCTTGAATTGCCGGGTGGTATCTATGGACTCTGCCTGAATCTGGAGGAGGACAATGTAGGCGTTGCCATCATGGGCGACGATACCAAGATCAAGGAAGGGGATACGGTCAAGCGAACCGGTCGGATCGCGCAGATTCCGGTTGGCGAGGCGGTCCTCGGCCGCGTGCTCGATGCCGTGGGAGAGCCCCTGGACGGCAAAGGGCCGATCAATGCCGATGAATATAGAAGGGTTGAGATGGTCGCTCCCGGTGTCATCGCCCGGCAGCCTGTCAGCGAGCCCATGTTTACGGGTATCAAGGCCATTGATGCCATGACGCCGGTCGGCAAAGGCCAACGGGAGTTGATCATCGGAGATAGACAGATAGGCAAAACGGCTATTGGTGTGGATGCTATCATCAACCAGAAGAATACGGACGTTTATTGCATTTATGTTGCTGTCGGCCAGAAAAAGTCGACCGTGGCCCAGGTGGTCGATATCCTGCAGAGACACGGGGCCATGGAGTATACGACCGTTGTGGCCGCGTGTGCCAGTGATCCGGCGACTCAGCAGTATATCGCGCCCTATGCCGGGTGTGCCATCGGTGAATATTATCGTGACAAGGGTCAACATGCCCTCATTATCTATGACGACCTTTCAAAACAGGCGGTAGCCTACAGACAGGTTTCACTCCTGCTTAGGCGTCCTCCCGGACGCGAGGCTTTCCCTGGAGACATCTTCTATAACCACTCGAGACTCCTGGAGCGAGCCGCCAAACTGAACGACGAATTGGGGGCGGGTTCCCTTACTGCGCTTCCCATTATCGAGACCCAGGCCGGCGATGTGTCGGCATACATCCCAACCAACGTAATTTCAATTACCGACGGGCAAATTTTTCTTGAATCTTCATTATTTAACTCCGGTATACGTCCGGCCATTAACGTTGGTATTTC
>CAZXWJ010000040.1:14741-22662 GCA_964644375.1 uncultured Desulfobacteraceae bacterium
TTTATTCCGACAAACGTTATTTCCATTACGGACGGTCAGGTTTACCTAGAACCCGGTCTTTTCTTTTCAGGCATCAGACCGGCCATTAATGTCGGCCTTTCAGTCTCCCGAGTGGGAGGGGCCGCCCAGACCAAGGCCATGAAAAAGGTGGCGGGAAGTCTCCGCCTGGACATGGCCCAATTTCGTGAACTGGAGGCTTTCGCCCAGTTTGGAAGCGATCTGGATAAAGCCACCCAGCGTCAGCTCGAAAGGGGACGAAGGCTGGTTGAAGTGCTCAAGCAGCCACAGTACCAGCCCATGGGGACGGAAAGGGAAATTATGATCCTGTTTGCGGGCGCCAATGGGTACCTGGACGAATGGCCGGCTGCGTCGGTGAGTGATTATGAGAAACAAATGCTCGAGTTTATGGACGGCAAGTATCCCGATCTTCTCAATGCTATCAAGGAGACGAATGATATAAGCGATGAACTCGATGAAAAGTTGAAAAAGGCCTTCGATGAATTTAAGGACCTTTTCCAGCCTGTATCCAAAACAAGATAAAAGAGTTGATAAATGGCGACGTTAAGAGATGTACAGCACAAGATAGGCGCCGTGAAGAAGACGATGCAGATTACCCGAGCCATGAATATGGTGGCGGCATCGAAACTACGCAACGTACAGGGAAAGATGGAGAGTTTCGATCCTTATGCCAGAAAGTTTTCGGAGGTCCTAGGAAATCTGGCAAGCCGGATTGATTCCGCGATTCATCCACTGCTCACCGCAAAGGAAAATGTTTCAAAGATTGAACTCCTTCATTTCTCTGGCGACAGGGGTCTTTGTGGGAGTTTCAATGTGAATTCCCTTGCAACAGCGGAAAAGTGGATCAAGGAACAGGAGGCAAAAAAACTGGATTGCAGCCTGACCCTTGTGGGAAAGAAAGGACGAGACTATTTCAAAAGAAGAGGGTACAAGGTCAACGCCAGTCACGTTAATGTCTATGCCTCTATGGATATGGTTTTTGTCGCTGAGATGACCAAAAATCTCATAAATCGATTTATGTCGGATGAGATTCACGAGGTCTATATGATCTATTCCCGGTTTTTCGGTATGGGAAAGCAGGTGCCTACCGTGTTTAAATTGATACCTATCGAACCACCCAAAACCGACGTGGGCATCGAGGAAATGGCCGAATACCTCTGTGAGCCCAGCGCAGAGGAACTCCTTGTGGATTTGCTCCCCAATCACCTCAATGTGCAGATCTACAACGCCTTTTTGCAGAATGAAACAAGCGAGCATGCAGCAAGGATGGCGGCCATGGACAATGCCACAAAGAACTGCTCTGAAATGATAGAGAATTTGACCCTGATCTACAATAAGGCTCGTCAGGCGAGTATTACCGCAGAATTGATGGACATTGTCGGCGGTGCGGAGGCGTTGGGCTAGGGGTCGGAAGCAGGATAGCAACAAATAAATCATGACGTGAACGGTATGAGAAATCAGGAGATATAAGGAGGTCTTGGTTTAATGATGAATGACGGCAAGGTAATTCAGGTAATGGGTCCTGTGGTCGACGTTGAATTCCCGGAAGGAGAATTACCGGCGATATTCACTGCATTGCATATTACAAATCCGACTATTGATGATACGGAAGACAACCTTGTGGTAGAGGTGGCGCAACACTTGGGTGACAACATCGTTCGGTGTATCGCTATGGATGCCACTGACGGACTAGTGCGTGGCATGGCGGCCAAGAATACGGGTAATCCCATCATGATGCCGGCCGGAGAACCAACCCTGGGCCGGGTTTTGAACGTGGTAGGCAGACCTGTCGACGGCCTCGGGCCTGTGGAGGCCACAGAATATTTACCTATTCATCGTCATGCCCCGGCATTTGTGGATCAGGATACTTCGGTCAAGGTCCTTGAGACAGGGGTGAAGGTCATTGACCTTCTGGTGCCTTTTCCACGTGGCGGAAAAATGGGAATGTTTGGTGGCGCAGGTGTCGGGAAGACCGTGGTCATGATGGAAATGATTCATAATATTGCCATGGAACACGGTGGAATCAGCGTTTTTGCCGGTGTGGGTGAACGGACGAGAGAAGGTAATGACCTTTACCTCGAAATGAAGGAATCCGGCGTTCTCAACAAGGCCGCACTGATATACGGACAGATGACCGAACCTCCCGGTGCCAGGGCTCGAGTCGCCCTCTCCGCTTTGACCGCGGCAGAATACTATCGAGACGAACAGGGACAGGACGTCCTGCTCTTTGTCGACAATATTTTCCGATTTACTCAGGCCGGCTCAGAGGTGTCGGCATTGCTCGGGCGTATTCCTTCTGCCGTGGGTTATCAGCCCACTTTGGGAACCGACCTCGGAGAGCTTCAGGAAAGGATTACCTCGACTACGAAAGGGTCCATCACATCTGTACAATGTGTATATGTGCCTGCAGATGACCTCACCGACCCTGCACCCGCGACGACATTTGCCCACCTTGACGGGACCGTCGTTCTGTCTCGACCCATTGCCGAGTTGGGGATTTATCCTGCAGTGGATCCTCTAGACTCCACTTCGAGGATTCTCGATCCCAATGTCCTTGGCGAGGATCATTATATGGTGGCCATGCAGACTCAGCAGATCCTGCAGAAATATAAGGATCTCCAGGATATTATTGCCATTCTCGGAATGGACGAACTCTCAGATGAGGACAAACTGACCGTGGCCAGGGCGAGAAGAATCCAGAGGTTCCTTTCCCAGCCCTTTCACGTGGCAGAGACCTTCACCGGGAAACAAGGTAAGTACGTACCCGTGGCAGAAACCATTAGGGGTTTCAAGGAAATTATTGAGGGTAAACACGATGAATTGCCTGAGGCGGCCTTTTACATGGTAGGCGGCATTGACGAGGTCTTGGAACGGGCCGAAGGAATGGCTGCCAGCTGATGTGAGGTTGAATATTTATGGACAAATTGTATTTGGAAGTGGTGACCCCAAACAGGGTCGTAGTGAGCCAAGAGGTTGAAACGGTGGTTGCACCCGGAACCGATGGGGAATTCGGTGTGTTGCCCGGTCATGTACTTTTTCTGTCAGGAATTGTACCGGGAGAACTGCGCTATGTGGCAGGAACTGAAACCATTTCGCTGGTCGTGACTCAGGGTTTTGCCGAGGTTTCCAATGATAGGATAGCTATCCTGGTGGATGCTGCAGAAAAGGCGAGCGAAATTGATGTCGACCGTGCTAAAAATGCCATGAATCGAGCTCAAAAAAGGGTGGAAGAAGGTAAATCCAATGAAGACATAGATTACTTGAGGGCAGAGATTGCGTTGCAAAGGGCCCTTGTGCGCCTTAAGGTGGCTCAAAAAAACATATAATATGCTAAAACAAATTATTTTCTTATAAAAGAGGCAAGCTTAAGGCTTGCCTTTTTTATTGACCTTTGTTGCACTTGAGGCTAAAATATACTGTGATTTATTTTTTTGCATGAAAAATTGTGGAATAACAATTCCTTACAGATTAAAGGAGTGTCATGGAAATCGGAGATGAAATCGATCAGTTTGAACTGCTCGAAAAGAAAATAGATGCACTCATTTCGCTTGTTGCCTCGCTTAACCGAGAAAGAGATTCGATGGTGGAGAAAGTTCAAATTTTAGAAGGCAAAACGTCCGATTTGGCGAGTGAGGTGGAAGGGTTAAAAACGGCCAAAGATAATGCGAGACAGCGGATCGTTTCTTTACTGGAAAAAATTGAACAACTAAATATCTGAGCAGCCGTTTGTGCAATGCCTAACTTGCTAGATCCCTTTGGGAAAAGTTCATACCGGTTGTGATAGGGAGAGACGATCTGATGGAGCCTGTAAAAATCAGGATCCGTGACCACGAGTATATCGTGAGGGGAGGGGAAAACGAAGGGGATGTCCATCGAATAGCTGAATACGTTAATAATAAGATGGATGAAATCCAGGAAAGTACCGAGGGCCTTTCCGAGAAAAAAACAGCCATTCTGGCTGCGCTTAATATCGCAAGCGAGTATTTCCAGCTATTGAGAGAGCGAGAGGACTTGCTACTCAAAATTCAGCGGCGAACAGAATCGCTTATTGGAAATATTGATTCAATTATGGGGTAACCCTCGTCTACCCTATGAATCCAATATTCCAGGGGATTCACCCCCTGTGAACGGAATGACTCCAGATGAAACGGCAACGGATGAAGGGATGGTAACGGAGGAAGCAAAGAGGTCGGGTCGCACTGAGGTGAAAGAGATATAATATGGTTTGCAAAAATTTTAGGATGGGTTCATTTTTTTTACCGTGAAAACAATAGCCGTCAATTTTTCGGTTGTAAACTAAGGCCATATCTTTCCGTCATATCCTGGTTTATCCTGTCGCCGCCGGTGAGCAGGATAGGTGCACTCTTAAGCTTCTTTTCTGGATTATCCCTCCCTTTAAATAGTTTTTTATCTAATTTTGTTCAATACCTTTAATGCAGCCATGAAGACACCCGGGGTTATATCCCTGACCGGCGTTTTTCCGTTGGCCATAGACACATAAAGGATAGCAATCATGACAATAGCGCAATTGATTGGTTCTGCAGTGGGCGGGATCATTCTAGGCCTCATACTTGGATTTTGGATCCGCAAAAGGGTTGTAGAAAGCCAGTTTGACTCTATTCGAAATTATTCAAAAAAAATTATCAATGAAGCTCATAAACAGGCTAAGACCATTAAAAAAGAGGCCATGATCAAGGCTAAAGATACCTTTTATCAAATGAAGGTGGATTTTGAGAAGGAGACTGCGGAGAAAACCGAAAAAATTCAATCTCAGGAAAAGAGACTATTTAACAAAGAGGAAAGTTTAGACAAAAAAAACGAACAGTATGAGCAAAAAGAACGAAGACTGGGTAATCGCGAGCGGGATATTGAAAAGAAAGAGAAGGGTTTAAGGGACAAAACCGCCGAGTTTGATGGTTTGATCGCCGAGAAGCGACGGGAATTGGAAAGGATTGCTGGTATTTCAAGCAAGGAGGCCAAGAACGTCCTGATGGAATCCATGGAATCCGAGGCCAAACATGAGGCGACAAAACTCATTCGCAGGATCGAGAATGAGGCTAGGGAGGATGCCAATAGAAAGAGCCGGGAAATCCTGGCTTTGGCAGTAAAAAGATATGCCGGGGACTATGTGACCGAACGCACTGTCTCTGTAGTCAATTTGCCGAACGAAGAGATGAAGGGCCGGATCATAGGGCGTGAGGGGCGGAACATACGTGCCATAGAGGCGGCTACGGGCATCGATATCATCATCGATGACACCCCTGAGGCTGTGATCCTTTCCGGTTTCAACCCTGTCCGGCGTGAAGTGGCCAAGATTTCCCTCGAAAGGCTGATAGATGACGGCAGAATTCATCCCGCTCGCATCGAGGAGGTGGTCGAAAAGGTCAATAAGGAAATCGAAGAGAGCATCAAAGAGGCAGGAGAACAGGCGACCTTTGATGTGGGGGTTCATGGCATTGATCCGGAGCTTGTCAAACTCATCGGTCGCCTGAAGTATCGATCCAGCTATGCCCAAAATGTGCTCCAGCATTCCAAAGAAGTGAGTTTTCTTTGCGGAGTAATGGCTTCGGAATTGGGCTTGAATGTCAAACAGGCTAAAAGAGCAGGGCTGTTGCATGACATCGGAAAAGCGGTGGATCATGAAGTCGAAGGACCCCATGCCATCATTGGAGCCGATTTGGCCAAGAAGTATGGAGAGGCTGACCAGGTGGTCCATGCCCTGGCTGCGCATCACGAAGAAGTCGCTCCGGAAACGACACTCGCCGTCCTTGTTCAGGCAGCGGACACCTTATCGGGGGCGAGACCCGGTGCCAGGCAGGAGATGCTTGAGTCCTATGTCAAACGGCTCGAAGAGCTCGAAAGAATTGCCAAATCTTTTGAAGGGGTCACAAAATCCTACGCGATTCAGGCCGGCCGAGAAATTAGGATAATGGTGGAAGGGAAGGTTATTGCCGATGACAAGTCTTTCGTCCTATGCAAGGATATTGCAAAAAAAATCGAAAAAGAATTGTCTTATCCTGGGCAGATAAAGGTTATGGTCATAAGGGAGACGCGGGCTATCGAGTATGCAAAGTAGTTCCTTGAGGGGCGGAAAATTGTCTCCCGGGTAGAGAAAACCTGTTTGTTTACGACACCGAACGGTATGGTAAACCAGGAGAATGAAGATCGGAAGAGCAATGCCCGGCGTCTGTTATTCCTTTTAGTGGACAAAAAGTCGAGGATTTGCGCCGATGAACAGTGCCCTGTATGACAAGAAAGGCAGAGCTGTTGCCTATATCGCACCGGACTACCATGAGACCATCTACCTTTGGGACGGGGATCCTGTAGCCTACTTGTTCGAACAGAACCATATCTATGGGATAAATGGCCGTCACTTGGCGTGGTTTATCAATGGCATTGTTTATAATACGTGCGGTGAGAGACTGGGCTTTACCTTCCAGACCTGTCCCGTTTCTCCTGGGAAGCAACCCTCAAAGGGGGAAAAACATCCCTTGGCTGAAATCAGACCCAAGTGGCATAAGCCGCCGTTTCCCGATCTGACTTTCAATCTAGGCCGGGAAGATTTGGTTCAGTTACTAAGGAGGGGCGAGGTTCCTAAATTCGAGAAAAGGTCGCCTTCCGAACCCATGACGGATCCGTTCTAATGTTCCGACCACCAAATTGCCTATCCTTATTCTTTCTTTCAGGTCAAATAATTCATCAACATGAGAGGTTGGCGACTCATGCCCCAAGAGCAAGAGACAGTTTATTTGGTTGATGGAAGTTCCTATATCCATCGAGCCTATCATGCAATACGGAACCTTTCAAACTCGAAGGGTCTGCCGACCAATGCCGTTTTGGGCTTTGCCAAGATGACGTTGAAACTCATGCAGGAGAAAAGTCCCGCATACATGTTGATTGCCTTCGATGCCAAAGGCCCAACCTTCAGACACGATCTCTATAAGGCCTACAAAGCAAACAGACCTCCGATGCCCGAAGATCTTCAGGTCCAGATACCTTATATCCGGGCCTTTGTGAAGGCGATGAATGTGGCCATGATTGAAAAGGAGGGTTACGAGGCGGATGATGTCATCGGCACCCTGGCAAGGCTGGGCGAAGAAAAGAATTATCGCATCGTAATCATCACAGGGGACAAGGATTTTAGACAGCTGCTATCTCAAAAAATTTCTCTCTGGGACACCATGAAGGATCGGATCACCGACCTTGATCGCTTCCACGAGGAATATGGCCTGGAACCTGACCAGGTAATCGATCTCATGGGGCTATCCGGTGATACTTCAGACAACATTCCGGGTGTGCCCGGGGTGGGAGAAATAACCGCATTGAAACTTATCCGGCAGTTCAAGACCCTTGAAAACGTATTCGATCACGTTGAAGAGGTCAAAGGGAAGAAACTCCAGGAAAACCTGGCCAAGTCCAGGGACAAGGCCGTCTTGAGCAAAAAACTGGTGACCATAGACCGGTATGTCCCTATCGAGAAAGAAATCGATGATTTCAAGACGGGTGACCCTGACGCCGATGCCCTGAGTAAGATGTTCCATGAACTTGAATTCAGGGGGCTTTGGGATCGATTTGCGTCGCGAAAAGAGGCCGGGGATAAGGTTTATCATCTCTGTCTTTCAAGAGAGGAACTTCTCGCCATAATAGAGGAAATCAAGAAAAGAAAACTGGTCAGCCTCGATACGGAGACCACAAGCAGTGATCCTCTCAAGGCGGAACTCGTGGGAATATCCTTTAGCCTTGCGGATGACAAGGCCTATTATTTGCCCCTGACACACAGATATCTTGGGGTCCCGAATCAATTGAGCATCGCCGATGCCCTGGAAGACCTCAAGCCTGTCTTGGAAGATGAAGAAATAAAAAAAGAGAAACCACGCTATAACCGTGCTCTTAGAAGAACTGC
>CAZXWJ010000040.1:22679-23745 GCA_964644375.1 uncultured Desulfobacteraceae bacterium
AAATAAAAAAGATCGGACAAAATATCAAGTATGACGCCTTGGTATTTAGAACCTATGGTGTCAGGCTCAAGGGGATCTACTTTGATACCATGATTGCATCTTATGTGATCAATCCCGGGTTGAGACAGCACAATCTGGACTATTTGGCCCAGCACTATCTCAATCACAAGATGATTACATTTCGCGAGGTTATGGGTAAGGGCCGGTCCGATTTTTCAGAGGTTGATGTGGAAAGGGCCATGGAATATTCCGGTGAGGATGCGGACGTGACCTTTCAACTCATGCGCCTCCTTGAAAAACAGCTCAAAGCGGACAGGAATGAGGAGCTTTTTTACACCCTTGAAATGAAACTCATCCCCGTTCTCATTGAAATGGAATATCGCGGAATCAAGATCGATACCGCTTTTTTTAAGGACATGTCACAGCGGTTTCATCAACAGCTCAGGGTGATCGAAAAAGAGGTCTACGAAGAGGCCGGGATGGAGTTCAATATCAATTCTCCAAAGCAATTGGGCTATGTGCTTTTCGAAAAACTCCAACTCCCCGTTTTGAAGAAGACGACCAAGACAAAGAGGTATTCGACGGATGTGAAGGTTTTGACCAAGCTGTCTGCTCTGCCTCACCGGATTCCTAAGCTCCTCCTGCGTTACAGAACCCTTTCCAAATTGAAATCCACCTATCTTGATGCCCTTGTGAAGTGGGTGGATCCATCCACAGGAAGGATTCATACTTCGTATAATCAGACCGTTGCGGCCACGGGTCGGCTGAGCAGCAGTCAACCGAATCTGCAGAACATTCCCATAAGGGGCGAAGAGGGCCGGGAAATTCGTAAAGGTTTTGTGGCCGAAGAGGGCCACGTCCTCCTGTCCTCCGACTACAGCCAGGTGGAACTCAGAATTTTTGCCCATTATTCGGGGGACCCTGCATTCATGGGAGCCTTTAGAAACGATGAGGACATTCACGCCCGTACGGCTTCTGAAATCATGGATGTCGGCAAGGAGGCGGTGACGTCCGATATGAGGCGAATCGCCAAGGCCATTAATTTTGGTATTATCTACGGGATGGG
>CAZXWJ010000041.1:0-22111 GCA_964644375.1 uncultured Desulfobacteraceae bacterium
GCGTCACGGAATCCATCATGAGAAGCACATCCTTGCCCTGGTCTCTGAAAAACTCGCCGATGGTCGCAGCCAGATAGGCCCCTCGAATCCTGACGAGGGGGGAGGTGTCCGAAGTGGCTGCGATAACGACGGAACGTTTCAGTCCTTCCTCGCCAAGATCCCTTTCAATAAATTCCTTGACCTCTCTGCCCCGCTCCCCGATCAGGGCAATCACATTGACGTCCGCCTTCGTGTACCTGGCCATCATTCCCAGCAGCACGCTCTTTCCAACCCCCGAACCGGCCATTATCCCGCATCGCTGTCCTTTGGCCAGCGTAACGAGACAGTTGATGGCCCGCACCCCGACATCCAGCGGCTCCTGTATCCTGGTCCGTTGAAGGGGATTCAAGGGTTGTGCATAGAGGGGCATGATCCTGACGGGGGACACAGGCGCCCCCCCGTCCAGGGGATGACCCAAACCGTCGAGGACGCGACCCAGCATCTCATTGCTCACGCCCACCGTTGCCTCATATTTGTCGGCGACAATCAGGCTCCCGGGCTGGACGCCATCACAATTGCCAAGGGGCATCAGCAGCACCCTGTCGTCCCTGAACCCGACGGCTTCGGCCGCAATAGGCTCCGGGGAATTTGGAGAGATAATCCGACAAATGCCGCCCACGGGAACAGCCGGCCCCTCTCCCTCGATGATAGTCCCCACGACATTTTTTACCCGCCCCTCGACCCGAATGGTCGGGCTTGATTCGATCCGCTGAAGGTAGCGCTCAAGGGAAAGACTCATGCACTGCCCCCCCGGGAGCATTGGAACTCCTCATCTATCTCTTTTTCCAGCATCTCGAGCTGGTCGTCCAGGGTGGCATTGACCCTACCGAATCCCGTCTCCAGGAGGCAGCCGCCCCGATCGACAGCACGATCCTCGACGACCTGGAACTTACCCCCCCTGGCAAGTCTCGCAATCTCAGGGAGAATTTTTCTGACTTCTTCCATGTCTTCCGGGTTGATCAAGATTCGAATATGATGTTTGTCAACCAAAAATTTCATGGCCGATCTTATACTTTGACCGATGATCTGAGGGTTTGTTGCGATTTCCTGTCCGATAATCCTTTTGGCGATCAAGAAGCTCAGTTTAAGGAGATCTTTTTCCGCTTCGGTATGTATCTGAACACGCAGTCCATTGAACTCGGCAAAGAGGGCATCCAACTGTTTTCCCTTTTCCTGTATCTGTCTTTCCTCGAGAGCAAGGCCATCCTTTTGCCCCTGCGCAAAGCCCTTTTCATAAGCCTCTCTTTCCAATCTTGCCAGTCGGGTCTCGGGATCCTCGGTTTCCTCATTCGGCGTCTGACCCCTATTCGGTACGGAATCCGATCCCCTTGTCTGCTTCGACAATGTGCTGCATACCGGCAGTTCAACGCATTCCTGAGATGTTGCGGGCTGAACCTTTTCCGACTCTTCGCAGATGTCCTCCCCCTCAAAGGTCTCGATCTTGACAAAAGGATTCTCTTCTTCATGGATAGAGCTAGACAAGGACATCATCTCCTCCTTTGCTCCCGAGAACGATTTTCCCTTCCTCTGCAAGCCTTCGAGCGACCTTAATGATATTCAACTGGGCCTGTTCCACATCTTTCAGCCTCACGGGACCCATGACTTCCATATCTTCTCTCATCATCTGCGCTGCACGCTGGCTGACATTCCCAAAAATCTTGTCGACCAGGTCTTCTGCGGCCGTTTTCAGGGCCAGGATCAGTTCATCATTGCTGATCTCCTTGAGTAGGGCCCTGACAGAACGGTCGTCGAGTGTAATCAGATCACCGAATACAAACATGGACTGGCGAATTTCTTCGGCAAGCTCCTCCCGATCCGTCTCCAATTTTTCGAGAATGATATTTTCGGTTTTGTGGTCCAGGTGATTCAGGATCTCGGCCGCCGTCTGAACACCCCCCAGACTTTCATCCGAGGCCTTGCTGATATCGGAAAGCTGAGCTTCTATGATCTCGGTTATCTCACCGATGATTTCGTTGGGAACATCATCCAGATCGGCAATTCGGATGACCACCTCGCTTTGGATATCCTCCGGCAGTTGTTGGACAATCTCGGCAGCCTGCTGGTATTTCATGTTGACCAGTACCAGGGCGATCGTCTGGGGATGTTCATTCGCAAGCATATTGGCCAGGACATGGGGGCTCAGGGAGCCCAACTTGTCCAGGGCGGCAAGGCCTCTTCGGGAAAGGACATCCTCCAGAAGATCGTCGGCCTTTCGAGAGTCAAAGGCCTTTGAGACCGATCTCTCGAGAAATTTTCTTCCGGAAATGTTCACACTGGTCCCGCCGTCGTAACTGTAGGAAAATTCTTGCATGACCTCTGAGACCTGCTTGGGGTCCACCGTCTTGATCTGGGCCATGTGCTCACCGATAATCTTTATTTCCTGATCATCGAGATGCTTGAAGACATTGACCGTAAAATCTTCTCCCATGACCATCAAGAAGAGGGCCGCCTTTCTTGCTCCGATCATAGATCCTATTGAGTCCAAATTACCTTTCCTCGTTGAGCCAACCCTTTATGACCTGGGCCGCTACATCGGGATTACTGTTGGCAAGGTCCAGCAATTGTTTGTTTTCAGAAACTTCCGTCCGCCCCGGTCCTGCTTCCGCAGACAATTGGGGGATGTCTCTTCCGGGCGGAAGCGCCTGGGTAAAAACGGTATTACCCGCCTTATTCAGCCATTTTTTAAACGGCCGGACGGCAAAGAAGAAGAAAAGCACGACGAGCAGGACATTGAAAAAAGGTTTTGTTGCCTTCCGGGCATAATCCATCCAGGACTTGCCCCTCTCGGGTAAGGCGATGTCCTCCGATTGAAAGGCAAAAGAGATATTGGAGACAGTGGCCTGATCACCCCTTTCCTCATTAAACCCGATGGCTTTCTTGATGATATCTTCAAAGGTTTTCATTTCCCTGCGGTTTCTGGGAACGAACTTTTGAACGGATGTCCCATCGGGACCCTTTTCTGCAACATAGGGTCCATCGATAATCACAGCGGCTGAAAGCCGTTTGATATCACCGACGGAATTCGTGATCTGTTTGTTGATCTTGTTGATCTCATAGTTGATGACAGAATTTTCCTTCTGGAAGTTACGTGAAGTTCCCCCGGCTGAGCCCTGATTTCGAAGGACCTGGGTCTGGAGGTCCGGCGACCCTGACGCCGTATTTTGCCCTCCCAAGGAGGCCTCCTTTTGCCGTTGTTCGCTGCGAATGACACTGCTGTCGGGATCAAACAGCTCTTCCATGATATTGACCTGCTCAAAGTCAACCTCCGCTGAAACCCTGGCCACAACCCTGTTGAGGCCGACGATGGGTTCCAGCATGGTCTGAATCCTGCGTTCCAGTGTCCTTTCCAGCTTTTGCTGATACGTAAACTGTGTCCTGCTCAAAGAATCCGCGCTCCCCCCATCATTCCCCTTGGAGAGGAGTCCACCGGCCATATCCACGAGTGTCACATTATCTGGTTTGAGCCCCTTCACGGCCCTTGCGACAAGGTTGACGATGCCCTGCAACTGGCGCTGGTCCAGATTTTTCCCGGGATACAGCCGAAGAACAACCGATGCGGTAGCGGGTCTTTCCGGTTCGGCAAAAAGGGAGTCTCCGGACGAAACGATGTGGACCCTGGCCCGGGAAACGGCGTCGAACTGTGTGATGGTTCTTGCCAGTTCCCCCTGAAGGGCCTGTTGGTATTTCAATTTCTGTTCAAACTCGGTCGCGCCAAAGGACATGTCTTTAAAAATCTCAAACCCCACGTGTTGCCCCCTGGGAATGCCTTCACTGGCGAGATCCAATCGCAACTGGTACACCTTGTCATCGGGTACCAGGATGGTGTTTCCTCCCTCCTTCAATTGAAAGGGAATCTTTTTTTCCTGAAGCTTTTCCGTAATCTTGCCGGCATCCAAGGTATCCAGACCGGTATACAAGACGCGGAAGTCCGGTCTATTGGCCCAAATCATCAGGGCGATGAAACCGCCAACCACCATCATAAGCGTAATGCCGAAGGTGATCTTTTTCGCAGGCGGTATCGCTTTGAATACCTGGATAAACTGCTGCACAAATTTTTTTTCTGTCTCTGCCATCGCAATGTCCCGATCAACCCGTTAATCTGCCTGCCCCGGCCGTTAGAACTGCATTCTTATGATTTCCTGGTAGGCTTCCATGAGCTTATTCCTGATCTGAAGCAAAAATCGAAAGGAAAGGCCCGCCTTTTCCGAGGCGATCATAACTTCATGCAGATTTTGCTGTTTTCCCACCGCGAACTCCTGAGCCTTCCGGTCGGCTTCCTGGAGCTGGGCATCCACCTGCTTGGTCAACGCCTTCAGGGTATCCGCAAAGCCTCCGCCGGTGGCGCCCTTCTGTTTTTCACTACCCGGAAATCCGATCGTGCCGCTGGCAATTCCCCTTATCTGATCCATAGAGCGGGCCTCACACCTTACCTGCTGATCTCAAGGGCCTTGAGCGCCATACTTTTGGCGGTCTTGATTACCGCTGCATTGGCCTCGTAAGCCCGATTGGCGTTCAACATGTGGACCATTTCTTCCACAAGATTGACGTTGGGCAAATAGACATAACCCTTTTCATCCGCATCGGGATGAGCGGGATTGAATATCTTTTTAAAATCCCCCGGTACCACCATAATTTCCGCTACCTTGACCCCCTGGATCTCCCGGTCGAGGGAATTCTCGAGCTGATGCTGAAAGGAACCCTCCGCGGGTACCGTCTCGAAAATAACCGTCTTTCTTCGATAGGGCTTTCCGTCATGAGTCTTTGTGGTATTGGCATTGGCAAGGTTCATGGAGATGACATTGAGCCTCGTCCTCTGGGCCGACATACCGCCGGCCGCCATATCTATCGTTCTAATAAGATCCATTCCGTCTAACTCCTTCCGGCATCTATGGCCAACCTGAGACCCTCGAATTTCTTTGAGAGGAGCTTGGCGGAGGCCTCGTAGAGAAGGTTATTTTGCATCATCTTGGCCATTTCCCGATCAAGATTCACATGGCTGGAGTCCGTCAGGCCGTTTGCCGCCGGTTGAATCGCAAAATTGGGCCCGCCATGCTGAAGACTGCCCGTGTAATGGGAAAAATGTTTCGAGTCTGTTTTTTGAAGAGAAACCTCGTTTTCCTCCACCGCCCTTTCCAGTTCTTTATCAAAAGAGAGTTCCTTGGGGCGGAACCCCGGAGTTTCAATATTCGCCATATTGCCTGCTATCACCTGATGATTGGAACTTCGATAGTCCAGGGCATGGGACAAGAGGTTGACCGTCTTTCCTGTTATTCGGCTGATATTCAATTTATCCATTTCTTTCTATTTCCTCCCCTGACCGAGATATATCCTCTACTGATGCAAAAGGGATACCACAATTCCCGTCATCGACCATTCCTTCGAAAAGGGGGTGATAAGAAAAAGGGACGAGGTCCCTTTCGTTCGAGTGAGGCTTCCATTTCAGTAAAACGCTCCATAATCCGTCATGTTTTTGACAATCCGGTTATCCTTCTCCCACAGAGAGTTTCTCGGTCTTTATCTCATCCTGGTATTCGTGAAGCTTGTTTCTCAGGGTCCGAACACTGATCCCCAGAACCTTTGCGGCATGCGTCCGGTTGCCCTTGTAGTCGTTGAGCGCCCGGAATATCATCTTCTTCTCCATGTCCTTCAGGGGGAGGACGTTCTTGCTCAGCCCCTCCCGCGAATCGCTCTGCGCATCAGGCATACTGATGGCCTCCAGATCTTCCCTCCGGATCACATTCGAATCTATCAAAAGGGTGGCCCGCTCCATCAAATTCTCCAACTCTCGGACGTTTCCCGACCAGTGTCTCTGCTGGAGAAAATGCTCGGCATTCAATGCCAACTTTTTGACTGGCATGTGATTGAGTGCGCAATGGGTCTTCAGAAAAAAAGTTGCAAGCGGTGCGATGTCCTCCACCCTCTCCCTGAGGGGAGGCAGGTGCAGCGGGACGACGTTTAGGCGGTAAAACAGATCAAGGCGAAAACTCCCCTTTCGAGTCTCAGCCTCCAGGTCCCTGTTCGTCGTGGCAATGACACGGGCATCCACCGGAACGGCGAATTGCCCCCCCACCCGATCGATCTCTCTTTCCTGCAATACCCTCAAAAGTTTTGCCTGAATGGAAACCTCTGTTTCACTGACCTCGTCCAGCAACAGGGTTCCGCCGTTGGCCAGCTCGAATTTTCCTTTCTTTCGAGACACAGCACCGGTAAAAGCGCCCCTTTCGTGGCCGAAAAGCTCGCTCTCCAGAAGGGTTTCAGGAAGGGCAGCGCAGTTGACCGCGACAAAGGGGCCTTCATGTCTCCCACTGTTTTGATGGATCAGACGGGCGATGACCTCCTTGCCCGTGCCGCTCTCCCCCTGGATCAGGACCGTCGTCCTGCTTCGAGCAATTTTTTTTGCCAGGGCGACAATTTTGAGCATCACCGGATCGGCGGCTATGGGGTCATGCCGCCCCCCACCCTCCGATGCCCTTACGGGGCGCTGCACTTCCAGGCCGGCAGGATGCTTGAGGGCACCCTCAATAGTCAGCAGGAGCCTCTCTGAGGAGGCCCCCTTGGGCATATAATCATGGACCCCGAGTTTGATAGCCTTAACAGCCATATCGACGTTCGGATGACCGATAAGAAGGATGATGGGTAAATCAGGGAATGACGACCTTATATTTCCGAGGATGTTCAATTCTTCCTCGGACCTTCCGTCCATCTGGCCCACCCACAGCTTGGGGGACGTCTTCCGGATTCTCTCCAGGGGATCCCCGTCAAGTTCTGCGAGCATCACGCTTAAACCCTGCCCTTCCAGACGATTCCACAAGTCCCCGGATATCGGTGTATCCGTTGCCGTCCATAAAATGCTTTTTTCATGATTATTCGACATAGTTTACTTGGTTCATCAATGGGTTAAAATGTTGATTCTTCGGCTTCCCTTGAAAGGGGCAGCCGATTCAACTGCTTTTCCAGATCGATCATCCCCATTTTGATCTGGACCTTCTGTTGCAAAATGGGGTTCCCTTCATCTGAGATGGCGTTGAACAGACGCTCGGCCTCCCCTTGATTCCCTGTTTTCAGGTAAGACAGGGCCAACAGATAGTTGATATCCCAGTAATCATCTTTTTCAGTACCGTACCCCAGGTCAAAGGCCTTCCCAAAGGCCCTGATTATCTGTTTATGATTTCCTTCACCGTAATAGCTTTTGCCCATTTCGACGAATGCCGATTGCATGAGTCCTCGATTGCTTCTTTCCTTTTCTGCAAGGACAATACATCGGTTAAGGGCATCCCTGGCCTTTTCGTATTGTCTTTCAACGTTTGAGATCTTGCCCATTTCAAGGTAGGCCCCGGCAATTTCACTGTCAGGGAGCATTCTCTTGCCTGCGACCAATGCGTCATAGAGCTCATAGGCCCCCTTCAGATCGCCCTTTTTCCTGCGCAGCCCCGCCAACATGATGCGGGTCTTCTGTCGGTCGGCCTCCATGAGTTTTTCCTTTCCGGCCTTTACAAGAACCCTTTCCGCCTTGTCCTCATCGTCATTCCGAATATAGCTGTCAGCCAGGTTCCGGTAATAGGTTCCCTTTGATGTCAGAGGCAGATCATAGGGTTTTATCTGGGCAAACAGGGAGATGGCATCCGGGTACTGCCGCAGGTGATAGTATGATTGAGCTACCATGAGGTGGGCCTCAGGATCCATCTTTCCCACCGAAGGGATCTGTCGAGATTGCCGAAGACCGGTAACCTTCTCATAATCGCGATCCCGGTAAAGGCGCTTGATTTCCTCTTCAACCGCCCTGGTATACAGGTCCTTTGCCTTTCCAAAAATTTCGGCCTGACTGGGTTTCTCCATCACCTTTCGCAGGGTGTCCATGACCATCTGATACTGCTTTTTCTCATAGAACCTTGTGCTGAGATTCAACAGGGCCAGGTCCCCGATGGCGCTATTCAAATTTTCTTTGTGAACTTTTTGAAAGGCCTTTACATCTGATGAATACCCTGCAAGGCGCAATTTGGCGATGGCCGCCCCTTCTCCCTCAGGATTCTGTTCAATGGCTATTTTGTAAAACTTCTCGGCTTCCCGTTCCTTTGACTGCTGATGATAGGCATCCCCTATATGGCTAAGCAGCGAATCCGAGGTCTCCGACTGATGTCCGATATTAAGTGCCTTGAAATAATACTCCCGTGCCTTTTCATAATCTTTTTGGTAAAAGTAGTTCTGGGCGATCAGGCTGAGGCATCCGGGGTATTCCAAATGAAATTCCGGGTTGAGGTCGGTCAGTTCTTTGAACCTCCTCCCGGCCTCCTCGTAGGCCCCGATACTGTAAAAATACTTGGCTATTTCGTAACAGGCTTCTTCCATCGCAGAGGATTGAGGAAATCGGTTCAAAACCATTTTGAGATCGTCGATGGCCCTATCGGGTTGATTCACGCGCAAGTAGATCTTTCCTCGATTCAAATAAGCCAGGGGAAGATGGTCGCCTTCCCGGAATTGGCTCACGGCCCGATTGAGATAGCCGATGGCCTCATAATCCCTCCCCATGAAGCCATTGGCCTGGGCCATCCTGACGTAGGTCCCGGGTATCTTCCCCGACCCTTTGAAACGGGCTATGGCGTCGACGTAACTCCCTATGACTTGAGGGAAAACAGCCTTATTTCCCCTTTGCAGGAGGGCCAGACGAAAATCCCCGATAAGGAAGGAGAGGGTTTCACCCATAGAAGATTGAGGAAATTTTTCGAGAAACCCTTCCATGAGTTTGACACCTTTTTCATAGCCCTTGATTTCCCAGGCCTCTTGAATACGGCCGATGAGAAAGGCCTCCTCCGCGCTCAAATGGTGCACCCATTCCCGGTTGTAAAGACCCTCGGGCAAAAATTTTTCGACATCCGGTTCGATCCTGATCTGCACGGCGTGGATCTGCTGGGGCGACGGTTTTTTGTCCGGCATTTCCTCCTTGTCCGGTCTTGTGCCCCTTTGGATTCTCTGCCTTACGATAAATCCCACATCCCGGCGGAGCGACTCTGTGGACGCGACGGCGATCTCGGGCTCCGCCTGCCCTTTCCGAAGGCCTTTTACGTTCCCGAATTTTTCTTGCGGTGCCTCGGGACCCCGGTTTGCCTCTGCGATCCCTTCCGGTTTTCCCGGTTTTCGATTCTTATCCTTCACATGAAGGAGGAGGGTTTCATCGGAAAGTTCCAGGGACTGATCATAAAAATCCGTCACCAGTTTGTCGCCCTTATTGAGCCAGAAAATCCTGAAGTGATCCGTTGGTTTCTCCAGACTGATATCCAGATCCACATAATGCTTTTTTTGATTCAGAGCCGCTTCCCTGATTCTTCTTAGACCCGTGTATTTTTTCCTTTTGAGGGTCACCTTTTCCGCCTCGACCCGAAGCGTTACCCTGTCACCATGTCGTTGAATCAGTTCCCAAGAGGGTCTTCTGTTCAGATCGGCGACCATCCGAGTATAGGCGCCCTGGATTCCGAAGCGGAGGTTTTCCAGCGTCACCGGCCTAGGTCGAACCTCTTTGACTCTTTTCTTTTCACGCACCAGGTCCATGGACAGCAAGAAAAGTTTTTCTTTGGTCAGCCAGGACGTCCGAATGTCCCGCAGATTTGCCTCCAGCGGAATCAGGAAACAAAGAGAAGAAACGGAATCGCCCTTTTCTAACGTCACGACACCATTCTTCTCTCCAAGCCGACTTTCCAGCTGCGAAGTTGAAACCGTGTCATAAAGGGTAAGAGAAATCCGATTTTTCTGAAGGGTTTTCAAGCTATAATCGGGTGGACTGTCGAGCAGAACCACGAATCCGGCCCTGGTGCCGTCAATGCTCAGTTTGAAATCTACGACCTTGTTGACTGCGCCGGCCTTTGAGGTCAGCCCCATACAGACCAAGAGGACGGACAGGGCAAAAAAGATAAGTCTAAAGATGGTCAAGGCTGACCTCATTTCCTGTTGTGGCCGGACCGGTTGTCGAGCAGTCGCATGATTTCCTCTTGAAATCTCAGAATCTGAAGGTTTGTTTCAACCATAAACCTCGTTGATACGGCAATCTGTCTCAGGTATTCCGACGAGGGATCACTGCTGTAACCCTTCGTCCCCCGGCCCCCTTCGTCCCTGAGGGTTTCATAGAAATCCTTGGTCAGTTCGATGGTCACGCCTCTCGGTACAAGTGCCTTGGAGATACCCTCCCCGCCTAGAGAAAACCCCGGAAACAGAAGCACCAGGGCCAGCCCCACCCAGTTAAGAAGACCTGTCGTTCGTCTTTTCATAGCACGTCCTCTTTCTTCAAAATCCTTTTCTTCCGAGCACAGGCGACAAAACCTTTCTTGCCGATGCTCGCCGGATCGCATTTATTTGGTTTTTTGAAATGCATTCAACTGCTGATGGGTCAGAATCAAGGACCTTCATTTTTTCAAAAACCCAAACGGATACCCTGGACCTCACTTCGATTAAATCCGGATGAATCACGGCACATTAAACACCACGAACACCTTGTTAAGCACATCCCATGCCATTTTCCTGAAGATCTTCAGGCCCCCTCTTTTAACGATATAACCATCTGTATTAAAACAATTTTCAAGAAAATTTGTGGGACGGTCACCCATCGGCGAATTTATTTTTTCGATTTGGAAAACGTCATATTTTTGACTCTCCCAGCAGAATCCTCATGCAAAAGATGTTTTTGACAAGGCTCCCGCGCGAAAGGCGGAAGCGGTTCGACCCTCTCTCTTGGAGCCACGGGTCCCTCTCGGTTCCTGCGGCATCGAGGCATTAGGGGGGATGGACTTGATGACCCGATTCTCTCTCCCACAAGGTCATCTCTGAAACGCCCCACACTCTGGCACCCAATTTGCTTGGCACAAGGGTACGGGAGGCCTGGTAAAGACCATGCAGCAGACGAACGACTTATTCGAAAAGCGTGATTTTTTTCTGGAGATGAAAAATCTTGCACAAAAACAAAAGGACTTGGTCATGGAAAACGAAATGGACCTTTTTTTTGAGCTTTCCAGAAAGAGAGAGGATCTTCAGCGCACCATTTCCGCCCATAACACCCGAGCAGGAAAACATGCCAACGGATCGCCCGATGCCCCGAGAGCCGGGAAGGTCCGTTCCCTGGTGGACGATGTCGCTCGGATTATCAAGTCCATCCAGGATATCGATAGACAGATAGAGACCTTTATCCAAAATAATAGAGACAGACTTCTCAACGATATCAGGGGGCTTCGTAAGGGCCAGAAGGCCCTGAAGGGATATGGGGCACGGACCATAAAAAATCCCAGGTTCATCGATACCGAGGGTTGACGGACTCAGCAAAGAATCCTGGCGCAGAGGACCATATTTTTGACGGGGATACATATTCAGCCTTGGAAACCGATACATTTTTGTCATATAATGTTTATCACCCATGATACCTATCCGCGACACAACCGAATCCAAGAACTACCCTATCATCAATACCCTCATTATCGGTATCAACGTCCTGTTCTTTCTGGTTCAGATGATGAAGGGTTCGGATGAACGCCTTTTTATTTTGACCTATGGTCTGGTCCCTGTCCGTTATTCCGTCCCTGAAATCGCTTCTCACTTCACCTTTGGTCAGCAGGTCATTGCCCTTTTCACCTTTATGTTTCTCCACGGGGGATTCTGGCATCTTCTTGGGAACATGTGGTCTCTGTATATCTTCGGCGACAACGTGGAAGACCGTCTCGGGCATTTAAGGTATCTCTTTTTTTATCTGCTGTGCGGTTGGGCTTCCGGACTCACCCATCTTTCCATGAACTGGCATTCCCCCATGCCTACCATCGGCGCCAGCGGGGCCATTGCAGGTGTCATGGGGGCCTACCTTCTCCTCTATCCCGGATCGAAGATCCTGACCCTTATCCCTATTTTCTTTTTGCCCTTTTTCGTGGAGCTTCCCGCTTTTCTTTTTCTGGGCATATGGTTTGTCTTCCAGTTTCTCAGTGCTGCAGGGAGCCACGGCCAGGCGGGAGGCATCGCCTGGTGGGCCCATATCGGAGGCTTTGCAGCCGGTATGATTTTGCTGAAAGTGCTGTTAAAATTGCCGGCATTGGGCATGACCAGCAGGATACGATCCACCACGGGAAAAAATCGATCCCATCATCTTCAGGTCATCCGGGCGGACGGCAGTTCCGGCAGCCCCAATCTCTATGGGCACATCCGCATCACCCCCCGCGAAGCCCGGGCCGGAACCCGCAAGCTGATCAATGTCCCCTGGGGCTACCGTAAGCGTATCCTGAGGGTGGTCGTGCCTCCGGGAATCCGTGACGGCACGACCCTCCGGCTGATCGGTTTGGGAAAACAGACAGGGAGTGAAAACCGGGGAGATCTTTTTCTCAAGGTTCTCGTCAGTTCCTGACCCCCTATTTGAATACCGTTGCTCTTCCAAGTCCCTCTGCCCCTTCTCCGTTGGGGTGCCCCCGGCCCTCGCTTGGACACGATTGGCGCAAGCATTTGGTTTAACGGATTTTTAAAAGCGCAAAGTCCCGCAAAGGGAATCTCGCATGTCGAAGTGAACCATTCATCGAAAGAACCCTTTTTCGCGTCACGGAGGATTTTATGCCGTCCCTTGATCTTATTTTTCTCGGTACCGGAGGAGCTTGGCCCATTCCGGAACTGAGTTGCGATTGCCGTATCTGTCGCGAGATGCGCCTAAAAAATCAGAGACGAAAACGCACGGCCCTTCTTCTGCGCGGGGAGAGCAACCTCCTCATCGACTGCGGGCCCGATATCGCTTCACAATTGGAACCCTACGAACTCGAAAGGTTGGACGGCGTGCTGATGACCCATGAACACGGGGATCATTATCTGGGAATGGATGCCCTTTACTCCTATAAACGATGCCTCCCAAGGGACAGCCACGGTCCCGTCCCGGTCTATGTGACCCGGAAGAGCTGGGAAGTGATCGGGGGCCATTTTGGTTACCTGGTACAATCGGGGGTTATCGAAATTTGCTATGTCGAGCCCGGTCAAACCTATGCCTTCAAGGAGTTTAAACTGACACCTTTCAAGACGAACCACGGTGGCTTCGCTCCGGGGTCCGTCGGATATGTGATTCAGACCCGGGGCAAGGATGGGACAAAAATCCGGCTGGTCTATACCTCTGATTTTGTGGACCTTCCCGAAAACCTCCAGGCCTTGTTTCATCCCGACTACCTGATCATCCAATCCTTCTGGCTCAATGAACCTCGAGAAAACAGGGTCAACCACATGAGCTTTCAGCGAGCCCTGGAATTCATCAAAGAGTGGCGACCCCGAAGAGAAACCTACCTGGTACATATCGGTGACGGCGACCAGGTGCAAGGCGATCCGGCCAACACCATGGCCAAGAAATACGAGCCCGGCAGCCCCTTATGTATACCATCGACCCAACGACCCTATCCTGTTCCCCTGAACCAGGAACAGTGGCAGAAGACCGTGGATCAAATTCTGGCCGACTATGGGCTCTCTTTCAAAATCACGGTGGCCTATGACCACCTTCGAGTACCCCTGTAAATCAGGAACGATCGAAGGAACATTCTTTTCGGGATAAAACCGTTGACAGGATTGTGGGAAGAAAGATATACCGACATTGATGGCCGGCTCTTGTTTCTATCGATAACAAATAGGATATGTTAACTATGACGACGGGCAAGACGAAAAAAGACAGGTATGCCGAGGCGGGTGTTGATATCGATGCTGGGGACAGATTCATAAAGCTCATCAAACCCGTTGTCAGCAAGACCTTCAAACCCGGGGTGATCACCGATATCGGTGGTTTCGCCGGTCTGTTTTCTCTCCACCTTCAGGATATTCAAAACCCTGTGCTGGTGGCCTCTACGGACGGTGTGGGAACCAAACTCAAAGTAGCCTTTATGATGGATAAGCATGATACCGTGGGTATCGACCTCGTGGCCATGTGCGTGAACGACATCCTGGTCCAGGGTGCCGACCCTCTGTTTATGCTGGATTACATTTCCATGGGAAAACTGGACGTCCCAAAGGCCGTTTCGCTGGTTAAGGGCATTGCCGCAGGTTGCAAGGAGGCCGACTGCTCTCTTATAGGCGGTGAAACAGCAGAAATGCCCGGTTTTTATGACCAGGATGAATATGACTTGGCCGGATTCGTAATCGGCCTGGCGGACAACGACCAACTCCTTGACGGCTCGGAAATTGCCGTCGGTCATCAGTTGATCGGAATTGCATCCAGCGGTCTCCACAGTAACGGATACTCCCTGGTGCGCAAGGTCTTTTTCGAAGAACTCAAGATGTCCGTCGAGGACCACGTGGAGGAATTCAGCCGAACCCTTGGAGAGGAACTCCTGGTACCTACACGGATTTATACCAGGGCCATCAAAAACCTGAGGCGGAACTTTCGAATTTACGGCATCGCCCATATCACGGGAGGGGGGCTCATTGAAAACCTGCCGCGTATCCTGCCGAAACAGTGCAAGGTCGTCATCGATACCTCGACCTGGACGCGACCCGCAGTCTTTCAAGTAATCCAAAACCAAGGCAAGATTCCCTCCCGAGAGATGATGCGGACCTTCAACAACGGACTCGGCCTGGTCATTGTGGTCAGTGAAGAGGAGACGGACGAAATTATTCTGCGCCTCAATGCCATGGGCGAAACAGCTTTTCATATCGGTTCGGTGGAATCGAGGCATGACAAAGAGGACCCCATCCAGCTTACAGACTGAGAAACCCTACCCCTCCAAAGACCCCCCTCTTTTGATCAGCGCCTGTCTTCTTGGGGTCCATTGCAGATACGACGCCCGTGAACGGGGTTGCCAGGGTCTCATCAAATTAGTGGCATCAGCCCCTATAGTCCCATTCTGTCCCGAGCAACTTGGGGGGCTTCCTACACCGCGCCCACCTGCCAACATCGTGGGAGGGGACGGTTATGATGTACTATCGGGAAAAGCCAGGGTAATCAGCGCACAGGGCAGCGATGTGACGAACGCCTATTTAAGAGGGGCCGAACAATCCCTTTACCTGGCGAGGCTGACCGGAGCAGCGAGGGTACTTCTCAAGGATAAAAGCCCTTCGTGCGGTTTGAAAACCCCCTATTGCGAAAACCCGGCGGGCCCGGGTGTTACCGCGGCCCTCTTTATATTAAACCGTTTAAAAATCATGGAGATCAATTCTGAGTCGGATTTTCCTCCGCCCGATTTTTTCCAATTCTTTGAAGATTGATCCGGGGTTCGCCCCACAAAACACACGAGGAGACAAATATGTTCGGTCTCGGCACCACTGAATTAATCGTTATTGCCGTTATCATTCTTCTGCTCTTCGGCGCCAAAAGACTGCCGGAAATCGGGAAGGGTCTCGGCGGCGCCATTAAAGAATTCAGACATGTAAAAAAAGAAATCGTCTCCGGCGCCGACAAGGAGCAGGACGAGACGGAGCGAGAGAAGAAGACACCGGCCATAGAAAATAAAATGGCTGAAAAGGTGATGGAGCAGGTGCCGGGGGTAAAAAAGGCCATGAATGCGAAAAAAAAGGTGGACAAGGTCAAGGATATACTAAATTCCTAGCGCGCGATTAAGGAATAATTCTTTTGCGTTTGTATTGAGATTGGACCCTTTACTTATCAGATCAACCCTGATCCCAAGTAGTTATCCATTATCCAAACAGAGGCAACCATGAGGGTAATTCAAAGTGAACGGCATGACGCCAATCCGTCGGCTGACGAGATCAGAGAGATTCTGACAAGGTGCAAGACAATCGCGGTGGTGGGGCTCAGCCCCAAAAAAGACAGAGACAGCCACCGAGTGGCCAAATACCTGATAGCCCAGGGATACGACATCGTCCCGGTCAACCCCAAACCGAAAAAAATCCTTGGCAGATCGTGTTTTAAGACCCTGAGAGACATCCCTTTCGAGTTCGATATGGTGGATATTTTTCTGGATCCGGCCCGTATCCCCCCCATTGTGGATCAGGTCATCGAAATTGGTGTTCCGGTACTGTGGATGCAGCTAGGCATCGTCCATGACGAGGCGGCCCAAAAGGCCCGAAATGCAGGAATTACGGTCGTCATGGACAAATGCACCAAACAGGAACACGAAAAGCTCTTCTCTAAAGATATTCCTCCCGGGCCATCTCGGAAAGCCTGAACTTCTGCACCTTGCCCGAAGGGGTCGTGGGAAAGGATGACACGAACTTGATGAAATGGGGCGCCTTTTCAGGGATTACATGCTGATTGATTGTCTCTAAAAAGGACTCAGGCGTGATTTCGATACCCTCTCTCAATTTAATCCAAGCGACCACCTCCTGCCCCCCATCGGGAGAGGGGAAGCCAAAGACCTGAACCTCCGACACCTCCGGCAACCCGTAAATCTGCTCTTCCAGCTCAGTGGGATGAATCTCGATACCGTCTCGGACAATCACGTCCTTCAACCGCCCGGTAATTCGAACATAACCCTTTTCATCCATCTTCCCCAGGTCGCCTGAATGGAACCACCCTTCCTTGTCGATAGCCGCGGCCGTGGCCGCCGGCATCGCATGATAGGACTTCATGATGAATCCCTTGATACAGACCTCCCCTTGGGTATTGGCCTGAAGGGTTTCCCCCGTGGCGGGGTCGACGATCTTCACCTCGTTGCAATCCAGTGGCTTTCCAATGGTGCCGACCCTCGTGGCAAGGGAATCCTGAGGGTAGGTCATGGTGATCCAGGAAGATGCTTCCGTAATCCCGTAACCCACAGTGATGTCCGACACGCCGACGTCACGGACGATGCGTTTCATGAGTTCCATGGGGCATGGAGCCCCCCCCATCGTCCCCTTTTTCACGGCCTTCCAACGCTTTTTATTAAACTCCGGATGGTCTAAAAGGGCGATGAACATACTGGGTGAACCATACACGGCCGTGCACTTCTCTCGATAGATCGCCTTGAGAATCTTGGAAGGATCAAAGGATACACAGGGCATCACCACCGCTGCACCGATCAAAAAACCGGAAAGAGCGATGCAGGTGTTTCCGAACATATGAAAGGCCGGAAGGAATAGACACAGCCTATCATCCTGATTCAATCCCTGCCTATTTATCGAGGCATGGGATTTATTGATAAGGCCCATATGATCCAGGACAACGCCTTTCGGTCTGCCCGTGGTCCCTGAGGTATACATGATGGCCACCGGATCTTCGGGCCGAATGGCGCATTCCCTGTCCGTGAGTTCCCGGGAAGGCAGGCCTTCGCCCATGGCGGTTAGCTCCGTCCAGGGCATGGTACCGGGAAAGGTCTGGGTGGCCGATACCACGATATTTTCAAGTTGAGGCACTTCATCCCGGACCTCGTTGATCAGCTCGACATGTTCCGCATCCTCCACACCCCGTGCCATGATGATTGTCCCGGACCCGGATTGTTTCAGGATATAGGCCAGGTCCTCCCTTTCAACCCCCGGATCGATCGGCACCAGGAGGCCTCCAGCCCGGGCCACAGCCATTTGGGCGATGAACCATTCAGGGATATTCGGTGCCCACAGGGCCACTCGATCCCCCTTCTGAACGCCCATCCCGATCAATCCCCTGGCGGCCCTCTCTGTTTCCCAAAGGAAAAGGCCATAGGTATAGCGCATACCGATATCCGTGTGGATCAGTGCGTCATTGTCCGGAAGTTTTTCGGCGGTCTCAATCAGCATATCTCCGATCGTCTTGCTGATAACTTCCATCGTAAAGGCCTCCTGTTATTTGGTCGTACAAAATTCAATTGAATATCCGGCCTCTGATACCCCTTTCATGACAATCTATTGACTATTGTATGAAAAAAGACGGGGGATGGCAACACAGCCCTTTCCACCTCCCCTCCAATCCAGGGTCTCATTCACCTGCCATGCCTGGAATCGGCATATTTGGGAGGCTTTCCGATCAGGGATACGGGGGGTCTCCCTTGTCTTGCAAATTCACCTATTAAAGATTACATTATGCAGGTCAAACGATTCGGGCCCGGGCGAACGATTGAATCGGCCTTCGGCAGGGGTCGGAGCGGATTTTTTTTGCCCTTATTTCTCATACCCCAGGTTGGGCCCAGGACAAATTTCCTGCGGCGTACGTCCGGGGCTATTTTTTTGATTTCATAATGAGTAAAAACACATGAGTCTTGTGACTGTTTTCAATCTTTCCATGTCCTTCCTGGAAAGGGACCTCTTTCGTGATGTAGGATTTCAAGTGGATCCCAACGACCGGATCGGCCTGGTCGGGCCCAATGGATCCGGTAAGACCACCATCATGCGTCTCCTCGTGGGCGAGATGATGCCCGACAAAGGAGAAATCAGGGTCGCGAAAGGCAACCTCATCGGGTATCTCCCCCAGGATATCAATGAAACCCTGTCCGGCAACCTCCTTCAATCCACACTGGATGCCGTCCCCGACCGGGTTCGAATAAGAAATGAGATCAGAGAGACCGAAGAGGCCCTCAAGTGCCCCTCGGATCAGGAAAAGGATTCCGCCCTAGGGACGAAGCTGGCCGAATTGCATCAGGAGATGGCCGACCTTGACATCCGATACCCCGGACACAGGGCGGAAAAAATTTTAATGGGCCTGGGATTTAGACCCCAAGATCTCGAAAGGCCTGTCTCATCCCTCAGCGGCGGGTGGAAGATGCGGGCCGCCCTTGCCAGCATTCTCTATCAGAACCCGGATCTTCTCCTCCTGGACGAACCCACCAACCATCTGGATCTCCCTTCGGTGCGCTGGCTGGATGAATTTCTCCAGAATTACAATGGGGCTCTTATTCTCATCAGCCACGACCGGGATTTTTTAAACCGGCAGATCAGAAAAACCCTCAGTTTCGAACCGGAAGGCCTTCGGAGCTATACCGGTAATTACGACTTTTACCTCAAGGCCCGGGAGGAAGACCAAAGGACGATCGAGGCCAGGGCAAAAAAACAGGAACAGAAGGTCAAAGAAGCCAAAAGATTCATCGAAAGATTTCAGGCCAAGGCGACCAAGGCCCGGCAGGCACAGAGCAAACTCAAACTTCTAAAAAAAATGGAACTCGTGGAAGGCAGCAAAAAGCAGAAGACCATTCGCTTTTCGTTCCCGAAGGTCCCCCGAAGCGGAAGGGATGTGTTAAGCATTCGGGGTCTCTCCAAGGGTTTCGATGAAAAATCTCTTTACAGGGACATCGACCTGCAGGTCATGAGAGGGGAGAGGGTGGCCATCATCGGACCCAACGGTTCCGGTAAAACCACCCTCCTCAGAATGCTGGCCGGTGAACTGGCGCCCGATGCTGGAAAGGTTGCCCTGGGTCATGGAACCGTCATGAGTTATTATGCCCAGCACCATTCGGAAATGTTGAATCCCAGGAAAACCGTCATTGACGAAGTCTATCAGATGGTTCCCCATGAAAGCGTCAGCTTGATCCGAGGGATATGCGGGGCCTTTCTCTTTTCCGGAAACGACGTGGACAAATCCATCGGAATCCTCTCGGGCGGTGAGAGGGCCAGGGTATCTCTGGCCAAGATTCTGGTCAAACCCGGGAACCTGCTCGTGATGGACGAACCCACCAACCATCTGGACATTATTTCCTCGGAGGTCCTTATCGATGCCTTGGCCGATTTCGGCGGCACACTCCTCTTCGTCTCCCACAACCAGTACTTTGTAAAAAGACTGGCCACCAGGATTTGGGATGTCCGCGACGGAGAAATCCATGACTATCCGGGGACATTGAAGGAATATGACGATCATTTGGTCCGTCTGGAAAGTCTGACCGTGGCAAAAGGCGAGGAGGAATCTCTCCGGCAAGACAGGCCGGATCAAACCCCGGCTTTAGACCGTGTCGCAAACCGAAAGGTGCTTAGACGTGAAAAGGCGGAAAAAAGGCGTCAAATCAACAGTATTCTCAAGCCGATCCAGGACAAGCTGAACGAATTGGAAAAGCGAATCGAAGAATTGGAGGCCAGGGAAAAAGAACTGGGAAAACAACTGGCGGATCCGGAGACCTTCAAGGATAAGAAGAAGAGCCTTCCTCTTTTAAACGAATACGGAGAGATCAGGAAAAAACTCGAAAAACTGCTGAACCGATGGGAGCTCCATCAGGAAGAACTGGATAACGCCAAGAAGACGATTGGAACGGCGGAAACGGGCTGATGCACGAGACAGGACTCTGTGAGCTTTTGTCGATTCAATCCCTGGATCCTTCGCGATTTTGGTACCCGACGGAAGGGAGAACGTTCACTTGAATGAGGTTCAAGGTCACATGAGGATTTCTGTCAGACACGAGGAGGTTATATAAAAATCATGGATGAGCACCGAGCCGTGAATAAGGCCTTGGGGTTTAAAGAAGAAGATTTCAGACTTTTCGGCGGTGAATCGGCCACCGATGAGTGCGACGAAGGGAAAAGCGTCCGTCTCATCGGGCCTTACGGCCTGACATCTTATTCTGAATCCTGATCGAACCCGTGAAACTCTCCGACTTTGTTCAAACCATAAGAAATCATCCGGACTTCGGTCCCACAGCCCTCTATCACCGTTACCTCCCGGCGGTAAACGCCCTTTACGGAGAGGCGCCGGACATCGACGAGGCCCTCTTTTCGATTCTTAAAAAAGGCGGGATTACAAGACTTTTCAAACACCAGGTGGAGGCCCTTCGGCAAATTCGGAAAGGGGCAAATGTCCTGGTCTCCACCCCGACGGCCAGCGGAAAAAGTCTGATTTACAATCTCGCGGTCCTCGACGCCATCCTGAAAAACAAGGCGGCCAAGGCCCTCTATATCTTTCCTCTCAAGGCCCTGGAGCAGGATCAGCTCAAGAACCTGTCTCCCTTTCTCGAGGGCATTGAGGACCGCAAGATCAACGCCAGGATCTACGATGGCGACACCTCGACCTATAGGCGAAAACAGATCAGATCCAGGATTCCGGAAATACTCTTTACAAACCCCGACATGCTCCACACCGGCATCATGGCCTATCCCGAACAATGGAAAGATCTGTTCTCCAATCTCTCCTTCGTGGTCCTGGACGAGGTTCACACCTATCGCGGCATCTTCGGTTCCCATATGAACCAGGTCATCACAAGGCTCAAAAGGCTCTGCGCCTTCTACGGCTCGAAGCCCCGTTTTATTCTCCTTTCCGCCACGGTGGACAACCCCGGTGAATTCGGAGAAAAGTTGATTGGCGAGAAAATCGAAGTGGTGAATTCCAGCGGTTCTCCAAGGTCCGGTCAGCATTTTCTGTTCCTCAATCCCGATATCAGTGCCAATTTTTCTTCGGCCAAACTCTTTGCGCTTTGTCTTCAAGCCGGTTTCAGGACCATTGCCTTTACCCAGTCCAGAAAGGTCACGGAATTAATCCATGTATGGGTCTCCCAGCTGACCCCTCGCCTTCGGGACCAGGTCAGTTCCTATCGCGCAGGCTTCATGCCGGAAGAAAGGAGGGAGATCGAAAAGAGGCTTGCGAGCGGGAAACTCTTAGGCGTGGTATCCACCAGTGCACTGGAAATGGGAATCGACATCGGCTATCTCGATATCTGCCTCCTCGTGGGATACCCCGGGACCATCATCACGACCTGGCAGAGGGGGGGCAGGGTCGGCCGTGCGGGAAGGGCGTCCCTGGTCATCCTTATCGCCAAACCGGACGCCCTGGATCAGTATTTCATGAAACACCCGGAAGATCTCTTCGGAAGGTCTTATGAAGCCGCCATCCTCGATCCCCACAACCCCTATGTGGTCAAGGCCCATCTGCCCTGCGCGGCGGCTGAAAATCCCATCACCATGAAGGACGAATGCTATTGGCCCAAGAATCTTCCTGAACACCTCGAAAGCCTTGAACTCAAAGGCCAACTGATCCGGGCCGCAGAGGGAGACCCCATGTGGCTGGCGACGCAAAAAAGCCCCCAACTTCGCGTCAATATCCGATCCGCAGGGGCCACCTACACGATATTTGAAAGTGGAACAGGAGAAGCCATCGGCACCATCTCCGGCATCAGAGCACAGAAGGAGTGTCACCCGGGAGCCGTGTATCTACATCGGGCCAAGCAGTACCTGGTAGACGATCTGATTCTCGACAAAAAGGACATCATTGCCCACCGAGCTCACACCCGTTATTTCACAAGGGTGAGGAGCGAAAAGGAGACCGAGATCATCCAGG
>CAZXWJ010000041.1:22211-23478 GCA_964644375.1 uncultured Desulfobacteraceae bacterium
CACACCCGTTATTTCACAAGGGTGAGGAGCGAAAAGGAGACCGAGATCATCCAGGTCCATCGCTCCAGACCCAGGGGACAATTCCTCGTTCGGGAAGGGGCACTCAAGGTCACGGAATGGATCACGGGCTATGAAAAAAGGGCTCTTCCGGGTCAGGAACTCATGGGGACCTTTCCCCTGGACCTTCCACCCCAGACCTTCGAGACCGTGGGCTTCTGGATCGAGATCGAACCGGTCATCAAGGCTTGGATTGAAGGACAGGGGCGTCATTTCATGGGGGGGATCCACGCCATCGAACACGGCGCGATCGGCATCTTTCCTCTCTTTGCCCTCTGCGACCGAAACGACATCGGGGGGATCTGTTACCCCCACCACCCGCAGGTCAACAAAAGCGCTATTTTCATCTATGACGGCTACCCCGGCGGGGTGGGCCTGGCCCAGCGAGGATTTGACCTGGTTCTGGAACTTCTCGAAAGAACCCTGCACCTTCTCAAGAACTGCGAATGCGAGGAAGGATGTCCTTCCTGCATCCATTCTCCAAAATGCGGTTCCGGAAACAAACCCCTGGACAAGGCCGCCGCCGTCATGATTTTGCAGTGTCTGGTCGGCCGTATTCCCCTTGAAAGTCTTCACGGGGCCGTGGAGGCCCTGGAAGAGGAGGAGTCCGCTGTGAAAAAAGATGCCCCGGTAGAAGATTCAAAGGCCCCCCGAATCCTGTTTTTTGATCTTGAAACCCAGAAGCTGGCCCAGGACGTCGGTGGCTGGAAAAACACCCATCTCATGCAGGTGTCGGTGGCCGTGCTCTACGATACAAAGGAAAAGGCCTTTTTCTCCTTTACAGAAGACGAAATCGACTCCCTCCTGGCCCACATGGAAAAGGCCGATCTTGTGGTGGGTTTCAATGTCAAACGCTTCGATTATGCCGTCCTGGGGGCCTATACCCCTAAGGATCTCAGCACAATCAAGACCTTTGATATTCTTGAAGACATCCATCACCGCCTGGGGTTCCGGCTGGGCCTGGATCACCTCGCCATGGAGACCCTGAATCAGGGCAAATCAGCCGACGGCCTCCAGGCCGTAAAATGGTTCCGCCAGGGGGAGATGGAAAAACTCACGAAGTACTGCACCCAGGATGTCGCCGTTACCAGGGATCTCTTTATGCACGGGCTGGAAAAAGGTCACCTCATTTACAAGACAAAGAAAGAAGGACAAAGAGTGAGACTCCGGGTAGACTGGAAGCTGGAGGATATGCTCAAATAAAATCGCT
>CAZXWJ010000042.1:0-22999 GCA_964644375.1 uncultured Desulfobacteraceae bacterium
ACAGTTCCCGCCGACATAGGTCTTGACGCCGGAAGACAGGCCCCGGTCAATGACGTTGCGATTGACAGGGTCGAGGACGATGATGCTCTCATCCACCATTCGAAGGGTGGACGCCGAATCGATCCAGTACCCGCCCCATCCCTTTTTGCGGAGCTCTTCATAGACTTTTTTTGTATAATCTCCCCCCTGGCAGGTAACGATGATATCCAGGCCCCCAAGGAGCGTCATATCGTACGCATCCTGCAGAGGAGGTATATCAAGGCCGATTTCAGGGCCTTTCCCTCCGATATTTGAGGTGGTGAAAAAGACCGGTTCGAATCCTTTGAAATCCTTTTCTTCCCGCATTCGGCCCATGAGCACGGAACCGACCATACCTCTCCACCCGACAAAACCTATTTTAAGCATTCTTGTTTAATCCTCCTTTGCACAATCTGCGTGTATTCACATTTTCCCGTATCAGCTAGTTTTCATCCAGAAATGGCCCGTCTGGCGGATAAAACTGCGAAAGCATAAGTAATGTCAGGTCATCTTTCAAGAAAAAAGATGCAATCTTATCCTTGATTGACCCTTTCCATCATGTTTCCCAGGGTCTCTCCCAGTGAATCGTTGATGACAAGAGCGGCCACGTCATCCTGGGGGGTCTTGTCTCTGTTGATGATCATGAGTTTTGCGCCGCTGTCTGCGGCACGTTCGGGAATCGAGGCGGCCGGATAAACGACCAGGGATGAACCGAGCACAATGCAGAGATCGCAAATGTCCGCGTACTCAACGGCTGCCCGCATTTTGTCCTCGGGCATGGCCTGACCGAAGGAGATCGTATCCGGCTTCAAAACCCCTGAACAATGATTGCAATAGGGGACCTTGATGCCCGATTTCAGGCGTTCCTCGATGTCGTCCCGGTCGTATTTTTTGCCGCATTTCAGGCAAGAGACTGAAAAGGCGGTTCCGTGAATCTCGATAATCTTTTCCGGCGAACTGCCCGCTTTATGATGCAGTGAATCTATATTTTGGGTCACGACGGCCAGCAACTTACCCGTGTCCTCGAGTTCCCTTACGGCCAGATGGGCACGGTTGGGCCGTGCGTCCTTCATTGCGGCATAGGACGCGGTGCTCATTTCCCAGTATCTCTGCCTTACTCCTTCATCGGAAATAATTTTCTGAAAATAAAAATCCGACGGATCATATTTTTCCCATAACCCACCGGGACTCCTGAAATCAGGGATCCCCGACTCGGTACTCATTCCCGCACCGGTGAAAACCAGTATCCTACGGGCCTGCATGATCATCTCCGCCCCTTTTTCGATGAGGCGATCCGGATGTCGATTCATGTTTTTCACTCCTTTGTCGTAGTAATCAGATGCGTTGAAGGCCACGCAGCAAAGGACGCCTGTCCCGTGAAGAGCCGTACTGAATGACCGGCTAAAAACAATGAAACGGAATTCTTCGATTACTATAGGATATGAAAAGATACGGCGTCAAGACAAGCCGTGATCCAGCATCAAGGCATCATTCGATCCGCACATCGCTGAATAGCGCAAGCTCGAAACACGGATATCTCATGGCTTACTGGTAGCCCAAAATTATCCTGAATGTTTCCATTTTAAGTATGATATACGAATGGTGCGGAAAATTGAGGTCAAAGGAAACCGGAGGTCGTATACCGGTCTTCCCGAGGTTAGATCGCAGGGGTGAGAAGAGGCCTGAATTGATAAGGACTGCGATTTTTTAAAACATTGAAACCACGCGATTTTAAGAATATGATGAGACTCTGAGCGGGCGAAAATCAACCGGTTTTTGCATGGCGAAAGAACGGATTGGTCAAACGCTCTCTTCCGATCGTAGTCGCAGGCCCGTGCCCCGGATATACACGCAGATGATCACCCAAGGGAAAAATTTTCTTTATGACACCGTCCAACAAGGCATAGTGGTCACCTCCGGCAAAGTCGGTCCGTCCGATAGAACCGGCGAAGAGAGTGTCTCCGGTAAAAACCGCACCCGGCGCATGCAGACAGACCCCTCCCGGAGAATGACCGGGAGTATGGAGAATCTTCATTGAATAAGTTCCGACGTGAATCTTCTGACCATCAGAGAGGTGGCCGTCCGGTTTTATTTTAAGACCAGGTGCATCCAGGGCATGTATGAGCAGAGGGGCTTTCGTAATCTTCTGCAGTTCCGCGGCGCCTCCCGTATGATCGAAGTGCCCGTGCGTGAGAAGGATATAGCGAATGTTCAGCTTATACCTTGATATTTCTTTAACGATGCGAAAGACCTCATCGCCCGGATCGATTACGATCCCTTCCCCGGTTTTTTTGCAACCAAGGATATAACAATTGGCTTGATAAGAACCAACGGCCAGTTTTCTCAACATGGTCTGCATGACTCCTTCGCTTTAAGTAATTGTTTAATCTATTCGGTCCTTATTAGAATTTGTTAAAATCTTAATAAATTGATAATAAGGATAAACCAGCCTGTGTCAAGTTGGTCTTTATCCGGCCGGTTTCGATTGAGATCCTTGCCGTTCTTTTTTTGAACTCGCGGCAACGTATTTATCCCTTTGGGGTTTTTGAGGAAAATATGTTTTCTGCAAGAGAAATATTCGATCTCGCGGTAAAGATAGAGGAAAACGGAGCGCATTTCTATCGAGATGCCCTGACCAAGGTTTCCTGTACCCGTCTCCATGCTCTATTTGAATGGTTGGCGGATGAGGAGATCAAACATAAGGAATGGTTCCTTAGCCATCGGGACACACTACCTCCCAGAGATTTAGACCCCTCTTTACAGGAAGCAGAACGCACGCTTTTGGCCGGGATCATGGGTGATCAAGCCTTTTCCTTGAAAGACGCCGACCTCTTCGAATTACATCGTGCCGAGGATTTGATCGCCCTTGCACAAGAGTTTGAAAGGGATACGATCCTTTTTTTTGAAATTATTCGAGGCATGGTGTCCGATTCCGAAACCCTGAAACAACTCGATGAGATTATCGAGGAGGAACATCGGCATATTAAACTCCTTGATGAGTATGAGGAAAAGTGACATACCTGGCTTTCATTCTGACACCAGAAGAATCTTCACCAAAGTCCAATGTCGGGAATACGTTGTATCCCTTAGTAATAATCATGAGCCGTCTTATTTGTAATTCGAGCATCCCTTATGAAAGGAGTGGTTGATGTTTACCGCCAATAAACTTGAAAAATATGCAGATGTTCTGCTTTGGGGCCTGAAATCAGCAAGAAAAGTGAGATACAAGAAAGGTGATATTGTCTTGATCCGCTATGATCCCGCAGGAATAGGGCTCGCTGAAATCCTGCAGGGGAAACTCCTTGACATGGGTTTGCATCTTGTCCTGCGTGCGGGGCTGACGCCTGTCATGGAACGCAATTTCTTTGATAAATCAAACACAAAGCAACTCGTATTTCAGGCACCGGGAGAAAAGGAATTGTATGCCGCCATTCACGGGGCTATCCACCTTTATGCGCCTGAATCCCTCACCCACCTCAAAGGCACGGACCCTAAAAAAATCGGAAAGTCGGCCCTTTCCCGAAAGCCATTGCGGGACATCCTGGACAAAAGGGAAGAGGGAGGAGATTTCGGCTGGACACTGTGCATGATTCCCACGGATGAGTTGGCCAGGCAGGCCGGACTGTCTTTGTCACAGTATAGCGCTCAGGTCATAAAGGCATGCTATCTCGACAAGCCGGATCCGGTTCAGGCCTGGAAAGATATTTTCCGTAAGGCCACGACCATTAAAAAATGGCTGGGGAGTCTGGATGTGTCCTACTTTCACATTGAATCGGAAAACATGGATCTCCATATAAAACCGGGGGAAAATAGGAAATGGGTAGGGATTTCCGGTCATAATATCCCAAGCTTTGAGGTTTTTATATCCCCTGACTGGCGAGGAACGGAAGGCGTGTATTATGCCGATCAACCGTCCTTCAGGAGCGGGAATTATGTGGAGGGCGTCAGACTGACCTTCAAAAAGGGGAACGTTGTCAAGGTCGAAGCCCGCAAGGGAAAAAATTTTGTTTCGGGGCAGGCTTCCATGGACAAGGGGGCCAAAAGGGTGGGGGAGTTTTCGCTTACGGATAAACGTTTTTCCAGGATCAATCGCTTCATGGCCAACACGCTCTATGATGAAAACTATGGGGGACGCTACGGGAATTGCCACCTGGCCCTGGGGGCATCATATTCCGATACCTATGACGGTGATCAACAAAAACTCACAAAGGAAATGAAAGCGAAACTTGGGTTCAACGATTCCGCACTTCACTGGGATCTGGTCAATACCGAAAAGAAGAGGGTGACCGCCCACCTTGAAGACGGAAGCCAGGTTATCGTTTATGAAAACGGCCTGTTTGCCCTCAAATAGACTTCCTGTGCCCGGTTTATCATACATCAAAGATTCGGAGCGTTTTCTATAATGAGAGGACAACGCCGCATCGTGTTGGGGGGCACGGCGAAAAGCCCTGAGGATGTCAAAGCATTCCACACGCTCGGCCTGGAATTTTCTGAAATTCCTATTAAAGATCCTCCGGCCTTCTCTCGTCTTGTCGATGAATATCGAACTCTAAAGAAAAGCCTGGGGGTCTTTTACCTCTGCCACGGCCCGCTTGAAGGGGATCCGAACGATATCCCTTCACTGGAAAAGGTGTACCTGCCTAAAATTTTGGCACTCCTGCCTTTCATGAAAAAACTGGAAATGCCCCTGCTGACTATTCACCTGTGGTTGGACCCCCGTTTTGTCAGAAAGGATGTGATTGATTTTAAGATCACCATGCTTGACAGGATCCTAAAAAAAACCGGGCAGGCGGGCGTTACGCTTTGTATCGAAAACTTGAGCGAAAATGCAGAGGACTTCACTGCACCCTTCAAGGCCCTCCCTCAACTCTTCATGACCTTGGATATTGGCCATGCACAGCTCCTCTCGAAGAAAAATACAAGCCATGGATTTATCTCGAAATTTTCAGAGAGAATCAAGCATGTCCATGTCCACGACAACCGGGGCGGGCAATCCCAAGCAGATGACCTCCACCTGCCTCTCGGAGAGGGAGTCATTGATTTCGAAAGTATCATGGAGGAACTGCAGCAAAAGGATTACGGGAGGACCATGACGCTCGAATTGAGGCCAGAAGAAATCAAAAAGTGTCTCAATCCTTTGAGTAAACTGATTTCCCATGAAAGGTAGGTGCAATGGGGCGTTAGGTAGTTCCCATCCGGAAAGGAACTCCGGGCACGAGTAAGTTTCGAAGAATTCCTCATATGGCAAATTTAAAAAAAGGCCCGCGGAAATGCAACCCGCGGGCCTTTCGATTTTCCATTCGAAGTTGGTTTTCAAATAAGCATCTTCCTGGTTAGGCTACAAGTTAACAGGTCAACAAGTCCACGATACAACTGCTGCTTCCCTGAATGCCGTTATTCTCCCCGGCTACCATCCTATTTCAATAAAATGTTGAAGGTGCCCGTGGAAAAGATGCACGCACATTTGAGAAGCTTTAAAAGTGTCACCGCTTGCCCCCTTTTTTTTAAGGCTGACCTCAAGGGACCTAAAAATTCCTCTATCGGTTTCGTTCAATAGTGTTGAAGCAGGGTGTCACTTCGTTACCTTGTAAATGTGCTTAGGAAAAATCTTTCTTTATCCTCAACAAGAGCGGGTGTCTTTGAATTCTTTATCGGCATCCAGACCCCTTGTCTTTAGTTTTTTTCTTGCTCAAAATATAAAGCTTTTAAATCGGATGTAAAGGCTTTCAGGCCTTTTTCTTATGATATTGAGGGAAATGAATGAAGCCATGTGAGTTGGGTGCTCTTGAAACAACCCTTGGGGATATTGCGATGTATATCCGGGGGTTACTTTAAGAAACGTGGCGTCCACGCCCTCAGCGATGAGGCCTCGATGCATTTCTTTACCGAAATGGTCATCGGATACGCTTCCCCAGAAGGAAGTTGCAATTCCCAATCGGGACAGGGTGACCAGCGCGGTTGAGGCCGGTCCGCCGCATTGCACATGCAAATCCGCTAATTCGATTTTTTCGTCCTCTTCGGGAAACTTCGCGATCCTTCCCAGGTGGTCCAGGCTCGCCTGGCCCATGCCGATAACCTGTACCTCTTTGAGCCTTGAATTCAATGGCGTTTTTCAATAAGTTCTATTCGGGGTAAATTCCGAGCTTTTCCAGTTCATTTTCAACGGTTTTAATATTACCATTTATCTTACTATTTAAGCTTGATAGTGGATATTTATCAACTATTTGTTTAAGTATATCGTAGGAGGATAGAAGGTGCTTTTTCTTCTTTTCCGGATCCGGACTGTTTTTTGCCATTAAGAAGAGTCTTGCGGCCTTTTTACGCTCGCGTTTTATCATCCCTTCCGTGGCGAGTAATTTCAATGCATTTGCCTCTGAGGCGTTGATTTCGTTCTCTTCGAGGGCGGTGATACGCTCAATAGCCTCCTCGAATTTTTCCTCTTCCACCAAGATCTTAGCAAGTTTCAGGGGATCCTCTTCTATCGCATTTTCAGGTTCATGATTTTTGAATTCCGCCTCCGCCTGCTCCACACGCTGAAACGCGCGATCGAGGAAAATGATCTCAGAGGGATCCTGCGTCTTTAATCTGCGTTGTACGATGAGAATTTTGGCCTTCCTGTGTTCCCGGCTTTCAAGGAGGCGCTCGATCTCGCGGCCCAATTGATCAGTAGATATAAGCTCCTCCCCGGCTTCGGCCGGATCGCGTTCAGCGGGAACAGATTTGTCGGCGGGAGAAGGTCTCTTATCTGTTTTGAGCACCAGGGTTTTCTGAGACCTTCGTATCAACACCTTTCTTTCATCAAGGTTGTCCAATAGCTTTTCGTAGGCCTGCAGGGCCTTTTCTCTGTTTCCCAACCCCGATTCCCACTCGACCATATCGGCCAGCAAGTGAATTAAGTCGGGCCTTCCTTCAAGTTCCCGAACGATTCGTTCGGAAATCTTCAGGGCCTCTTCCAACATGCCCCGTTTGGCGAGAGAGGCGGCAAAGACGAGTCCGATTTCCGGGGTCAAGATATCTACGCCAAAAGAGTTTTCCAGTTCAATGGCCTTGTCGACAACGCCTTGATAATTGCCGTAGAGATAGTCATCAAATATCATTTTTCGGCTCTGGAAATACTGCTGGATACTTTGTTGATAAAGTCCCGGTTCCTTTTGAGAATTTTTCAGGAGGGTTTCGTCCATCTCAGTCAAAAAACCAAAAAGCGTTTTTATTGTGGCCGCACAATCCCCCTGTCCCCCTTGATCCAGGGCATCAGACTGGATCTTTTGGTAGGTTGACAACAGCCTTAAGGCGATTTTCCTCTGCCGCTCATCCAGCGTGTTCGACGTCAAAAGTCTATTGAGATCGGCCATTTTCATCTCAAGCATACGAGGGGAAATGAGATCCGAGGAGGGGGTGGGTGTTTTTTGCGTCATCTCCCTCTGGGTCACCGGGATACATCCGAATACGAATAAAACACTGATTAGGACGGCCCCAATCAGGTTGTTTCGGGTCGATCTATTCATTCTTATCTCCATACATGGGTTCAAAGACCCTATTGTAGGTCCAAGAACTCTCCTCCGTTTGTTTGCGAACATCCGAGAATAATGGAAAAGACGGTTCCTTCAGCCGGACCTCCTCCTCTTTCAAGGGAAGCCCCGTCTTGGAAGAAACGCTTATTTCATGAAATGACAGCTCAGTCTCAAACCAAAGCCGTTGATTGCCGAATGCAAGATCAGCAACCTGAAGATGTTTTCTGTAATCCTCGCTATTTGCAATAGCGTTTACCGTATCGATCCACAAAGGCAAGGCACCTGAGGAACCATATAGGGTGACGTGTTTGCCTTTCATCGGGCGATTATCGTCGTAACCCACATAGCTTGCAACAACATATCCCTGCCTGGTGTTGCGTTCACCGGATTCAATGCCGTGGCCGGGGATAAATCCTACGAAACTCGAATTCGTAAATTTATTGGCCGTACCCGTTTTCCCAAAAGTGGCGAGAGGAACCGCTACCCTGTCTTCCGCCACATCCAGGACCAATTGCACGGCATCCTTTGCACTTTGCCCTGTCCCCTTTTCCATTACCATACGCAGGACTTGCGATATCGAACCCGAAATGCGATCTGAGAGTACCTTTTCAGGATGACGATGATATTGCCAAATGGTCTCTCCGTTACGGTCTTCGATCCTTTCAATGATCGGGATCATCCCTGATTCCGCTTTCACGGGAAAAGAATCGATCCGGCCTGTCATAAGTGTGTGGTAGGCCAGGGCCGCCTCCATGATGCTGATGGCATTCGCGCCTAGCGGAAAAGAAAGGACGGGATCAAGGTGGGTGGAAATCCCGAATTCCTCACATAATTTTGTCACATATGCCAGATGAACGAGGGTGCGAAAATCTCTTATCCCGTATAAGACCTCCCTGTCATAACGCTTGAATCCGAGGAATTGTCCGTAGATTTCCTTCAGGCGTGCCTGAAGAAGTCCTATCGCCTTCGATGCCATGAGACCGTCGATCCTGATGTCTTCGGGTTCAATTTCCTGATGGTGTTCTATAAGCCATCGTGGTGAGAGGGGAACCAAACGGGAGTCCATGATGGAATCAACGGCCTCACTGTAGACGATGTTAAGCGGCGTTTTTCCTTCACCGGAAAAAAAATAGTAACGAAGGGCAGGGGGGGGATTCTCCAAGAGGCCTGAACTGTTCTTATTTTCATCATTGTGTATCAGCGTCTTGATCCCTGCAAATGTCTCTTTCATTCGGGAATTTAAAGCCTGAAGACGTTTAAAGGTATGACGGAAGATTTTCAACTCTTCAGGATGCTGAAGGTTTAATTTTGTGGGATCCACATCAAAATGGAGCTGTTCCAAAACAGGGAGCGCTCGCTCCAGCCCTCCAAATATGAAATCGGGTGCAATTTCTTTCCGCGCCCTGTCAAAGGCGGCCTCCATAAGGGCTTGCCGATTGACGATGATGCCGTGGGTGTCGCGAATTCTATCAACATATGCCTCGTATGTCTCTCCTTCGCCTCTCGCGAAATCAAGCTTTTCAACAAGCCTGCTGAATTCACCCACGGTCAAGTGATCCGTCAAATGGTAAAGAAGCCATACCGTGGCGAGGTTTTCGGACTTGGCGCCTGCCCAAATCATGGAGACCCGGTCCGATTTCGGTTTATGATCCGGTTTGGGAAGATAATGGGTACTTTCAAATCGAAAAAGATCTCGCTCGTTATGGAGGGGGTCGAGGGCGTTCCACTTGAGCTGCAGCGCGGCGGCATAAACGAAAGGTTTGAAAATCGATCCCAGTTGCCTTTTTGCATCAACGGCCCGGTTAAAAAAACGATCCTGAAATCCCCCCACCATGGCCTTTGTCATCCCTTTGTGGATAACAATGATCCCTCCTTCCAGATCCGGAATCCCTGAAAGCGTCAAATTCATCTGGTTGTTTTCCTTCCCATTCCTGATGGTTCGAATGGCCAGAAGATCCCCTTCCTTGAACTGATTCAAAAATTTTTTCAGACGCTTTCCGTCAAGTGTGGCCCCTTTGCCTATAGTACCCTGCAGCCAGGCGCGGGCAAGGGGTTTCAACCCTTCATGGTCAATGATACCGCCGCCGTTTTCCCATGATACAAGAAGATAGGGATTTGTTTCGTCCCTGTTGATGTGCGTAATTCTACAAAAAAAAGGGAGGCCGGAATTTCGCTTTTTCAATGAATGGGCGGCCATTTTTTTGTATTTTTCTTGCACGACCGCCCTTTCATAGCCTTGGAGTTTCACATCCATGACGGGGAGATGGTGTCTGATGCTTTTAAGTGCACCTTCCTGGATTTCCTTGTTTATGGACGTGTATATCCTGATTCCTGAGGTGGCAATATTCTCTACGCCCTGTTCCTCCAATATGGACCTAAAGTAATCTGATTCGAGTTGTTCACGAACATAATCGAGAATTACATTCAATTTATAAGTAACTTTGCCCTCTTTAAAGGGAATCTCCCTCTTTTCCCCCTCGCGAAAGGCGTCTTGGGTAATGAATTTCAAGGAAAGCATATTGGAAAGGACATAATCCTTCCGCTGCTTGGCCTTTTTTGAGGCGCCTTTTTTTTGGGACTCAGTCTTCTTGATAAAAGGATTATAGGCATTGGGGCTTTTCACGCACCCGGCGATAAAGGCGCATTCAACCAGATCGAGATCCTTTGCATCCTTGTCGAAAAAATACTGGGCGGCTATTTCCAGACCACGGCCGAATCCGGTTACAAAAAACTGATTGACGTACATCTCAAGAATTTCTTCCTTGGAGTATTCTCTCTCCAGGAGCAGGGCCTGCATGAGCTCTTTTACTTTAGCCTTGAAAGACCTCTTTTGCCTTTCAAAGACATTTTTGGCGGTCTGCTGAGTGAGTGTGCTGCCCCCTTGAACGACTCGGCCCGCCCTGATGTTGACAATCATGGCTCTGAAAATGGCCTTGATATCAAAGCCGGGATGATGCAAAAAATTTCTGTCCTCCGAGGCGATGAGGGCCTTGATAAAGTATGGTGGAATGTCATCGTATCGGATGTACTTACGGTGGGTCTTATCAAAAAAAACGCTGATGACGCTTTTGCCGTCATCATAATATACGGGGCTTTCTGAAAAGATGATCTTTTCGATGACGCCCCGTTGGATACGGGTGGCCGCCTCTTTGGAGACGTTATGATAGACAAGTCCCAAGAAGCCCAAGGTGGCAAAGATACAGAAAAGGATAAGCAGGCCGATAATTTGTATAACCTTTTTCTTCATTCGCTGGAATCTCGTTCAAATATAGACAAGGGATGGAAAATTTATTTCGCAAAAAATCGAAGGACTCCCGAAAAACAGCTCCATCCGTCTCAGGTCAAGAGGGTTTGCGTCCTCTTTGTGTGACTGCCGATTCAGACGTCAGTTCTCCTGAAATAAGCTTTTCTCTCATGATCGTCTTGAGATCCATGCCCTTTAACCGTAGCCCCTTCCGCCCATATTGCATGTTGGCCTCGATGAGATACCATTTGTCCTCGCAATGGATCAGATCAAGGCCCACGTCGTTGAAATTGCAGCGCCAGGCCGCTTTCCGTGCGATACCCAGGGCATGTTCGGGAATATTTTCGAAATCAATGGTGCCTCCCTGGAACAGATTGGTCCTAAAATTATCAGACGGACGGACTCTCCAGTAGGCAAGAACCGGCAGCCAGTTGATCAAGACCACCCTCAAGTCACGGTCGTGGGGCAAATATTCCTGAATGTAGGCTATATGGGTCATATCCAGGTATTCCTCGAGCCCTCTATAGTCATTGATCTTGAAAACACCTCTTCCCTGGGCGGAGGCCCTGGGCAATTTAGCGATAAAAGGGAAATTGAAATCCTTTACAATCTCCCGATGATGGCGTCTGTAGTAAATTTTAGTGTGAGGATGGGGTATCCCGAGCATATAGAAGAGGGTTGTTTGCTTAATTTTTTCATCGGCATAGAGGTAGGTCTCCAGGCTGGGAAATATCATCTTTCCCATGGTTGTGAAAAACTGCGCATAGTTCAATGTGGGATAAAGAACCAGGGGCGATTCGGCGATCAACTTTCTTTCACGATCGGAATAATCAACAAAATTCGGTCTCACACCAAGTGTAAGGACCTCCGGAACCCCCTTTAATCTGCTGCCCAAGGCGACGAAAGGCCGTTTATCGTTTTCCATATGGAAACCCATTCTAGTGCATGTGCATAGCTTTGCCAAGTTTTAACACCTTTCCATCTTTAATGTGCGAAGACACATAACGTGGCAGGATGCGTGTGGGAAAAATAAATCCGGGTAAAGCCTATCCAAGGCGGCCAAGAGGGATAGATAGATCGAACATAAAGAAAGATGGAAAAGGTTGAATGACTATAAAATTTAAAGCTGTCTTGACCCGTGAATATTCATCATATATGATCACCAGCATGAAAATTTCAGACTATCCCCGGTGCTGATTAATTCCGATCTTTTCGGAACAGAAACAAGGCGGTGTTCCACTTATGAATGATGTTTCAAGTACTCCGGAAGGGCGCCTGAGGGCAATCCAGAATTTTATTTCAAAAATGCCAAGTCTTTCTACGACCGTCACCAAGGTCATGGAAGTCTGCAATAAACCCGACTCTTCACCCAACGATCTCAACCGGGTCATCTCTCTTGATCCGGTATTGACCGGACAGGTTCTCAAACTGGTAAACTCCGCCTATTATTCCCTGCCTAATCAGGTTACTTCTTTGACAAGGGCGATCATCATGGTGGGGCTCAATACCGTAAAGAACCTTGCCTTGAGTGCGGCAGTTTTGCAGAACCTGGGGAAAAAGGAGTCCTTTCAAGCCCTTTCCATGGAGGATTTTTGGGCCCATTCGATCACTGTGGGCGTGACTGCAAAGCGTTTGGCTACCGCGAAAAGAGTCCCGGTCGCCGAACGTGAGGAGTATTTTGTGTCAGGATTATTGCATGACCTCGGCAAGATACCTCTCAACAACCGATTTCCCGACGAATACCAAAGAGCACTTGAACTGGCTAAAGACAAGGGGAAAACCCTTTATCATTCAGAAAGTGCCGTTTTCGGCATCAACCATTGCATTGTAGGACAAATGATTGCTGAAAAATGGCAACTCAGTGGAACGGTGGTCGATTCTCTGGCACACCATCACCATCCTCAGGAATCCAGAGAGGAAAACCGTCCTCTAATCTACGTAGTGGCACTTGCCGACACATTCAGTAAATTAATTGAAAAAGAGGCTGAAGATACGCAGTTAATTGAAAATCCAATGATATCCAATCTTCTTGACGCGATCGGCATTGATCGTGACACCCTCTTTGACCTCAAAGAAACGGTTGCCGAAGAAGTAGAAAAGGCAAAAATCTTTCTCCAGGTCACAAGCTAAGGCTGAGCCGATGAAAATAAAGTTCTGGGGGGTAAGGGGTTCTATCCCTTGTCCGGGCCCAAACACAGTCAAGTATGGCGGAAATACGCCCTGTATCTCATTGCGATTTGAAGGCCTAGACCGGCTGATCATCATAGACGCCGGTTCCGGCCTCAGGGAGCTCGGCAATGACATGATGGCCAACGATTTCTCGAATGGGCCGATCAATACCGAGATTTTTCTTTCCCATACCCATTGGGATCACATTATGGGTTTCCCCTTTTTTGTTCCCATCTATGTCCCGGGAACAAAAATCAAGATCTACGGTCCTGTGACCTATGAAGACGAATCCCTCGAGGACGTCGTGGGTGGACAGCTCACCTATCGTTATTTTCCCGTGCGTCAGGCAGAGCTGGCTTCCGATATCGAGTACCTCGATCTCAAAGAGGAACGCATTGAGATCGGGGACGGGATCATTGTTAAGACAAAATATCTCAATCACCCCGTTCTTTGCCTCGGTTATCGTTTTGAGTATCAAGGCAAAGTACTTTGCACCGCATACGATACCGAACCTTTTCAAAACGTCTTCTGTACCGATCCGGAGGATCCTTCCTATGATGAGGGAATGGCCACGGAGGGAGAGGAAGTGGCCAGAGAAGAAAACCAGCGCATTGAACGGTTCTTCAACGGCGCCGATTTGCTCATTTACGATGCACAATACACCCAAGAGGAGTATGTGTCCTCAAAGATAGGATGGGGTCATACGTCCCTTGAACATGCCATTGCAGCCGCCAAGCGTTCTGATGTGAAAAAGATGGCCCTGTTTCACCATGAACCTATGCGCACGGACAATCAGATCGACAAGCTCGTCAATGAATACTGCAATCCGAGCTATACCGGAGACTTGGAATGTTTTTTCGCCCGAGAGGGGATGGAATTAAAGCTGTAATACGCTGGACGAAAAAAACCATTTCCGGCTGAAAACCGTTATGCTGAGACACCACCCAAGGACTCCGCGAGCCAACGCCGAACATTCGATGCCTTCATTCTTGCCCTTTCCATGACGGCCTCCAGGTCCAGTGTAAGTAATTTTCTGTCATCCATCACTAGGGTTCCATTAATGATGGAATGGCTCACATCGTTTCCTCTGGCGGCATAAACGAGGTGTGACTGGGGATGATAAAGGGGAGTTAGATGGGGTTTGTTGGTGTCAATGATAATGATATCGGCCTTTTTCCCCTCCTCGATAGAACCCGTCAGATGCCCGAGCCCAAGTGCCCTCGCTCCCTCGATCGTGGCCATGCGCAGAACGGTACGGGCATCCATCACCGTAGCGTCCATCATATTGACCTTATGGAGTTTGGCGGCCATGTCCATTTCGACAAACAGGTCGAGGTTGTTGTTTGAGGCACATCCATCGGTTCCCAGACCGAGGGTCATATTTTTTGCAAGCATTTGAGGCACGGGAGCAACCCCTGATGCCAGTTTCATATTGCTTTCGGGGTTATGTACGCCGCTGACGCCTTTTTCTGCAAGCAGTTCGATCTCTTTCTCACGCAGGTGAATGCAATGATCGGCGATAAGATGAGGCCCCAACAGCCCAAGATTTTCCAAATGCTCGACAGGTGAGCATCCGTACCTGTTCTTTATTTCATCCAGTTCGGCCAGTGTCTCAGCCAAATGAAGAACCAACGGAACATGGTATTTTATTGCCAGGTCACGGGAAGCCGTCAGAAGACCGGGGCTGCAGGTAAACAGAGAATGGGGTTCAACTGCAATGGACACAAGGGGATCATTTTCCCACTGCGTGATGAGGGATTCGGAATAGGCCAACCCTTTTTCAACGGTTCCATAATTCGGGGAATCGAAGTCGTAGAGCACTTCGCCCACAAGCGCCCGCATCCCCGCTTCCTTTGCAGCTCTCGCTACGGATTCCTCGAAGAGATACATGTCACAGAAACAGGTTGTGCCGGACAGTATCATCTCCGCACAGGCTAGAAGAGTCCCGGAATAGACAAAATCAGCATCCATTCTCCTTTCCACGGGGAAGATATAACGATTCAGCCATTCCATCAAGGGCAGATCGTCTGCGAGGCCCCTGAACAATGCCATGGCTGCATGTGTGTGAGCGTTGACAAGCCCGGGAAGAATGATCCCACCCCTTGCGTCGATCTCTTTTCTTGCCCTGCCAGCAGGACTTTCCCCCGAGCCAATGGTCAGTATGGATGACCCCCGAATCCCGATGTAGCCGTTCTCTATCAGGGTATTGGCTTCATCCATTTTCAGAATTGTGCCGTTTTTAATCAAAAGGTCGAACTGTTCCATTGAAATCACTCCCATTTACATTTTGCAAGACCGCCAATAACACGGGTTTTACTCACTCTCGACGCAACGTTCCTATCAGATTCTCAGGCCGGCAGGTCCCGGACAATGACCTCCCATAAGTCTGCAAGACGTCGACCGGCATGGCCTGCATTGGCAATGACCTCATCGATGGATGTTTTCTGCATACAATCGGGAAGATTGACATTGGTTATAGCCATAATGGCCATAATTTTCATTCCGCAATGAGTACCTACGATAACCTCGGATACGGTCGACATGCCCACGGCATCGGCTCCAATCATTCTCAAAAACCGGGTCTCCGAAGGCGTTTCAAGGCTCGGTCCGGTGATGCCCGCATACACGCCTTCCCTGAGCAGTGTCCCCGATTCAAGGGCCTTATGCCTCGCAAGATCCACTAATGCCGGTTCATATACGGCGGACATATCCGGAAAGCGCGGTCCAAAGGCGTCAAGATTGGGCCCCGTAAGGGGGTTGCCTCCCGTCAGGTTGATGTGGTCGGTCACTATCATTAGATCAGCTGGGTGAAACAATGGATTCAATCCTCCCGCCGCGCTTGAGATCAGGAGGAATTCGACGCCGAGTTTTGACATGACTCTGATGGGATGAGTAATCTGTTGATAGGAGTACCCTTCGTAGAGATGACAGCGCCCTTCCATTGCCATGATTGGTTTTTCTCCCAGCGTACCGGTTATCAGCGCCCCCTTGTGTCCGGCAATCGTCGAAGTCGGGAAATGGGGAATGTCCCCATAAGGGAGACGGAAATCAACAGACACCCTTTGCGTCAAGTTCCCAAGTCCGGTACCCGTGATCATCCCTATTTGGGGGGATTGAGCAAGCTTCGAAGACAAAAAATCCGCGCTCTCTTCAATTTGTTTAAGCAATGCACTCACCTCCTGGATACGTCTTATTCCGTTCAGGAATCATTTTCATGCATGAGAGTAATTTCCATATGCCTTTTCAAAATGGCTAGGTGTTAACATAAAACATCGAGAATTTGAAATATTATCTCACACGGCACAAAAAACGAAAAGATAGACTCATTCTCTTGTGTTTTGATATGATTCAGGCCAAAAGGGACTTGACAAATCCGAAAAACGAGAATAGGGGCAGGTGACCATGGCGTAGAGAACCGTTTTGATCCGAAACACGGCCTTTATGGCTGCGTCAAGTACCTGAAACAGCTTTTGAATCGATTTGAAGGAGATCGGGGTTGACGATAGCGGCCTATAACAAGGGTATCGGTAATATGGGGAAATATTCATCAGAATTTTTATCCTTGACCGATCTGTCTTCAGACGCATATAAGAGACCTTAATCTTCTGAAAGAGGGGGCCTGGTTGAAGCCATGATGAAAATCGATCTTCACATTCATTCAAAGTCTTCTGACGGCAAAATGACCGTGGAGGAAATTTTTCAGGAGGCCACGCGACGAAAGGTCGAGTTGATTTCTATCACGGATCATGATTCCCTGGAATCCCAGGAATCCGCCTTGAGACTTTCTTCTCAGTATGAGATCGATTACCTTTGCGGGATAGAGTTGAATGTCACCTTTTCCCTTCCGGATTACAAAAACGGGAAAGCCATTTCCCTTGATTTTCTCGGTTACGGGTATGACATCCGTTACCGTCCTCTTGTTGAAAAGCTAAAAAAACTTAGAGAATACCGCGAAAAAAGGGCCGAAAAAATTCTCCATAATCTGAATATCGAGTTAAAAAAAGAAGCGGTCGCTCCCTTTACCCCGAATGACCTCCTGGAAATTCAGGCCTCGGTGGACGGATCATTCGGCCGTCCCCATATCGCCGATTACCTTATTAAGAAAGGTATCGTCCAGACCAAGCAAGAGGCCTTTGATAAATACCTGGTAAAGTGCAATGTCCCTAAGATGCCTCTTTCCCTGCCCGAAGCCTCGTCATACATTCGTCAGGCAGGGGGAAAGCTGGTTTTTGCCCATCCCGCTCATCCACGGGGGACATCCCTGATCACGCTGACACAGGCACTGGATGAGCAGCAAAAAATCATTGAAAAAGAGATGCTCCCATTTATTGACGGCATTGAGTGCTGGCATTCCAGCTATGACCCCAAGACCACAGAGTCGTACAAAAAATTTGCTGAAAGTCGTGGGCTCTTGTTAACCGGGGGTTCGGATTGCCATCAGCAACCGATCATTATGGGGACGGTAAATGTGCCGGCGTATGTTGCGACTCAATTCGGATTTGGGCCGATGAAAAAAAAAACATAACGTCAACAATTGAAGGTGTCCTTAATTTGTGACCCGGAATGGGGTGTGTAAGCATGTCACCTATGATACAGGACCTATTGAACCCTGCCGCTCTTCCTGATAAGACAGAAAACGTTGATCTCGTTCAGACGCATATCTCGCTTGTGTTCGTGGCAGACGAATATGTTTATAAAATCAAAAAACCGGTTGATTTCGGTTTTTTGGATTTCACGACCCTCGAAAAGAGGAGGCATTATTGCCATCAGGAAGTGCGACTCAATCAACGCCTAGCCGAGAATGTCTACCTCGGTGTTCTACCCGTGACCTTTGACGGGAAGAGTTATAAAATTGGTCTCTCTCAAGGGGAAACGGTCGAGTACGCGGTCAAGATGAAAAGAATTCCTGAAGATCGGCTTATGCGGTCTCTTTTCTTCAGAGGTGAACTCGGGACAGGGCACCTGAAAGATATCGCCCGGACCCTGACGAAATTTCATCAAAATGCCGAATATTCCGCTGAGATTGAAAGTTTTGGAAGACCTGAGGCCTTCAGGGTCAATACGGATGAAAACTTTGCGCAAACGCGAAAGTACATCGGCACGACCATCACAAAAGAGACCTTCGAGCGAATCGTTTCATGGACCAACGCATTCTACAATGACAAGGCTGCTCTATTTTTTGATCGAATTAAGAGAAAGAAAATCAGAGACTGCCATGGCGACCTTCACATGGAGCACATCTGTCTGACTGAAAAGCTTGCGATTATCGATTGCATAGAATTCAATGATCGCTTCCGTTACAGTGACACGATTGCGGATATTGCTTTCCTGTTAATGGACCTTGAATATCAAGGGGGCATGGAGTTTGCCGATCAGTTGTGGAAATTTTACGGGGAAGGGACCGGAGACACTGCAATGGTTGAACTCCTGACCTTCTACAAGGTTTACCGTGCCTTTGTTCGAGGGAAGGTCATCAGTTTTCAACTGAATGACGAGCACATAGGCGCAAAAGAAAAAGAAAAGGCCGTTGGGGCGGCATCAAAATATTTTGAACTGGCACGAAGCACCATCGATCGGACTTAAATGACCGCAGTGCCCCGAGTTGGCATGGCATGATCAACGGTTTCAATTCAGCAAGGTGAGAATCAAAATAAACTATACATTACAAGATTATGAATCATATATTTAAAGGATTAAATTAATGCGAGAACCCTTCCATGCCTACATGAAAAATGAATTAGGAGCGGCAACCGTCCTTATTGCATGCGGTTTGCCCGCCTCTTACAAAACGGAGACGACAGAGGTCATTGCGCGGCTCATGGGCTACCGCATATTGCGAACGGACATGATTAGACTGGAGGTGCTCAAAAACGAAGACATCTTCGATGAAAAGGTTGCCGCCAACATGGACAAACGCACAATGGTCTACGATGAGATGTTCAGACTGGCCGATGAACTCTCGGCAAAAGGGGAGGGCATTATCCTTGATGCAACTTTTGTAACACAGGCGCTTCGGATTCGTGCAGCAGAAGTAGCCGCTACGCACCATAGGACATTTGTCATCCAGCAAACCGATTGCCCCCAAGAGATATCGCTTGCAAGAATTTCAAAGCGAACCAAAGAAAACTATGAGTCCAATGCCTTGACGGAACAGGCGTATCTGAACAACAAAAACAAATTCGAAAGTGTCGATCTGGATGACCTCAAGGCTCGCTTCCCGGGCCTTGACATCGTCCATTTGATTGTAGATACAACGTCCGATCGGCAAGACGAATGGTGTGTCATCGAAAAAAAAGTGCGTTAAAACGGCTCTTCGAGAAAGCACAGGGTTTTCAGATGCCGCAAGGACATGAGAGAGATAAATATTGAAAACTGAGAAAGGTCGACATCCTATGCCGTACAAATCGGTCGGGATCATTTATAAACACAATTTCGAACCGGCCCGGATTGAAGCGCAAAAGCTTCAAAAATGGCTATCAGACAGGGGAGTTGCTGTTCATCTGGAGTATATGGACACCAAAAGCACTACAGATGCATGCGCTGAACCGCCCTCAAACATTCCCAACAATGTGGACTGCGTGATTGTGCTCGGAGGAGACGGGACCCTGCTGGGCGCAGCCCGCAAGGTAGGAAAATATGGTGTCCCCATTTTAGGCGTTAACTTGGGGAGTCTGGGATTTCTTACCGAGGTTCCCTTGAAACGGCTCTATCCCGCCATGGAGATGCTCCTCAACGGAGAGCTTGTGGAGGAAAGCAGGCTTATGCTCGAGGCAAGAGTATTAAGAGAGGGGCAGGAAATGGGATGTTTTCTGGTACTCAACGACGTCGTTATCAATAAAGGGGCCTTGTCAAGGATTTTGGATCTTGATGTGCATATCAACGAACAATTTTTGACCACCTTTAGGGCAGATGGTCTGATTGTCTCCACCCCCACCGGTTCGACGGCCTACAATCTTTCGGCCGGCGGGCCTATCCTCTATCCAACCATGCGAAACCTGATCCTCACGCCTATCTGTCCGTTCACGCTCACAAATCGACCGATCATTCTGCCAGGCTCTGACACTGTCTACATTAGCATGAGAAAGGAAAGCGAGGAAAAAGTGTCCCTTACATTTGACGGACAGGTGGGATTTGACCTGATGTACGGCGACCGGGTAATGATCCACAAGTCGGGAAAGAAAATTAACCTGATCAAATCCCCCGGCCAGACATATTTTGAGATCCTTCGGGCAAAACTTATGTGGGGTGGGGCCACCTACAACAGTAAGCATGGAGACCATTAAACGACAGTTCAGGGTAGATCGAAGAGAGATCATCTACCTGCGATATACCATTGAATCTTATGACGGCATGGCTGTCGTAAAGACGATTGATCCTCATGAAGCCGTTCTCGAATTGCAGATCGCCCCGGGATGTGAGGAATTTATCGATACGCTGCTCTGTGATCTGCATAAAAATGAGAAACTCCATATCACACCCGTGTGAGAGTCTCCGTATCCACGAAAAGAGGAGGGTAGATTAATTTTGTCTCGCCGTTGTTATTACATTGCCACCATGGGTTGCCAGATGAATGAATACGATTCCGACTATCTCGGGCAACTCCTTACGGCATCAGGCTACCGAAATACGCATGATCCTAAGGCCGCAGATCTCATTCTCATCAATACCTGTGCCGTGAGAGAAAAAGCCGAACAAAAGGCGTTCAGCCTCCTCGGGCGTTTGTTTCCTCTTAAAAAGAAAAATCCCCGTCTGATCCTCGGGCTCATGGGATGCATTGCCCAAAAAGACGGGGCAAGCCTCCTCAAGCGGTTCCCGGAGCTGGATATCGTCCTCGGTACACGGGAAATCAACCGAATTCAGGAATTTTTGGACCGAATTGAGGCAACCGGTGACCGGATTGTCGCCACCGATCTGGACGCCAGCATCCTGCCTGGGACCAATCTCGACGGGTACTTCAGGGGCAGGTTGAAGGGTTATATCTCCATCATGCAGGGCTGCAATAATTTTTGCAGCTATTGCATTGTCCCCTATGTGCGAGGCAGGGAAATCAGTCGGCATCCGGAGGATATTATCAGTGAGGCCGAAAATCTCCTTTCCCAAGGCGTCAAGGAGATTACGCTTTTAGGTCAAAACGTGAATTCTTATTTTTCAGGGGAGACGATAGGTGTTGGTTTTCCCTCTCTTTTGCGCCGTATGAGCCGAATTGCCGGCCTGAAACGCATCAGGTTTACGACTTCCCATCCCAAGGATATGTCCGATGAGCTTATTCACTGTTTTGGCGAATTGGAAAATTTGTGTCCCCATATTCATCTTCCTTTTCAGTCCGGATCAAATGCGATCCTGAAACGCATGAACAGAGGCTACACGCGGGAAAGGTATATGGATCTCGTACAAAGGCTGAGGGAAGTCAGGGAAGATGTGGCCGTGACGAGTGATGTGATCGTAGGATTTCCCGGTGAGACGGATACCGATTTTCAAATGACGCTTGACCTCATAAAAAAAATAAGGTTTGATAACTTGTTTTCCTTTAAATATTCAGACAGAAAGGGAACGGCGGCGGAAAGAATGCCGGAAAAGCTGGATGACAAGGAAAAATCGGTTCGGCTGGCACTTCTTCAAAAAATCCAGAGAGATATCACTCTGGAAAAAAACAGGCTTTTGGAGGGCCGTCAAGTCGAAATCCTGGTGGAAGGCCCCAGTAAGAGAGAGGATCAATTGTCGGGCAGAACCGGCACTAATAAAATTGTAAATTTCCCCTTAAATACCGATAAACCAGGCGATATAATTAAAGTTAAAATCAAGCATGCTTTCGTCAATTCTTTAAGAGGCCTGCCGATTTAATAAAAGCGGATTTCCGCAGATTAAACCTAATATTGCTGAAGCTGACAGACCATGCAAAAGGATATTAACTACGCCGAAGAAACGATCCTGATCGTAGATGATGATGATCACTTAAGGGAGGTCTTCGAAGAGCTTTTAAAAGCCCTCAAATTCTCTGTAAACTCGGCACCGGGCGGTCGAAAAGCCCTTAAGATGCTCGAATCGCAAGCATACTCCTTTGTTCTGACGGATATGAAAATGCCCGAGATGGATGGCATGGAATTGATCGGGAGGGTATCCAAGGCGCATCCTGAAATAAGCATCATTGCCATGACGGGCTTTTCCGAGGGCTACCGGTATGTCGATGTCATCAATGCCGGCGCCAGTGATTTTATAAAAAAACCTTTTGACCTCGGAGAGCTGGAAGCAAAAATCAGGCGGGTCATCACCGAGCGAAATATGAGACGAGAATTGAGCAGGCTTTCCATCACGGATTCCCTCACCGGGCTCTATAACCAGCGTCATTTCTATTCACGCCTGAAAGACGAGACCATAAGAGCAAAAAGGCAGCAACTCCCCTTGGCGTTAATCCTTTTGGACCTAGACAATTTTAAGGCCTACAACGACACGTACGGACATCTGGCCGGTGATGAGGCCCTTCGGAAATCTGGGAAATTGATTGGGCAAAGCATCCGTGAGGGTGTTGACTCAGCGTATCGGTACGGTGGGGATGAATTCGCATTGATTCTGGTGGGAGCGGACCTTCCTGTGGCCGAAGAAATTGTCAAACGTATTCGAGAATCCTTTTACTCCAGCGGCGATATCACCGCAAGTGTTGGGTATGCCAAATTTTTAGAAAGCATGACGCTCAAGGATTTCGTGGCTGAGGCCGACAAAAACCTTTATGCGACCAAGACAAAACGGGATAACGGGATGAGACATTAGTTCTGATAATATATATTATGTAAACTAATCAATTGTGAAAACATCTTTGCATTATACCGCCCCTTCCACCATACTATTCCCCTTGCCCCTACCCATAACGAAGCGCCTGGCGCACGAAGGAATTTAGATTCTAGAATATTTTATTGACATCTAATGATCAGAGAGTGTAAATTATCTAAATTGTCTTTTCGAATCGGAGGTTGCATTTAAATGGGAAGTGTCGTTAAGAAGCGTCGAAAAAAAATCAGGAAGCATAAATATCGCAAACTAAGAAAACAGATGCGGCATAAGA
>CAZXWJ010000043.1:0-22472 GCA_964644375.1 uncultured Desulfobacteraceae bacterium
GCCCCCTATCTGACTTCAAGCAGGGTTTGGTACATTTCGTCCGCCGTGCTGATCAACTTGGCGGCCGCGGAGTAGGCCTGCTGATATTTGATCAGGCTGGTCATCTCCTCGTCCAGGGAGACCGCGGAGATACTGTCCCGGGTGGCGTTGAGCTGTTCCACGATCACCTGGGTGTAGTCCTTTTCCCGAGTAACGCTCTGGCTCTTGACCCCCAGGGACCCCACAAAAGAATGGAGATAGTTTTCCAGGGTGTCGTTGACCGTCAGGGACGTCGGAGGTTGCCCTCTTTCATAGGACCATCGCTCAATATCGACACTCGAATATTGCAGGCTGGTCATGGCCAGGGCGTTGGAGTTGTCCCCGACCGCGCATTCCCCAAACCCGGTCTCAGAGTTAAAATTAATAAGTGCGGCGGCGACGAATTCCTGGTTGGTGTCCAGCAGGGTGTTCGTTTCCATGGTAAGGGCGTCGGTCCCCTCAAAGAAGGTGTTGAGCCCCAGGGCGGCAAGGATATGACTGCTGTCCTCCGAGACACCGAAGCTGTGGTTTTCGTCCGCGGTGAGCACGAGTGCATTATCGGCCACGCTGGCGGTAATCCCTCCTCCGGCCACCGTAATCTTACCATTGATATAGAGCGCAAGATCCGTCAGATCAGAATCACCGCTCAGGCCACTGTTGAGGGATGTTATATCGATAGGCACCCTCTCAAGATCGGTACCGTTTTCATTCCCGATCCAGAGAGTAAAAGAGCCATCCTCAAAGTTAATTTTGTCCCCATAGTTCAGACTTGCGAGCGAATTCGCAAGAATCGGAGGGATTGCGGTGAGATCCCCATCCGAGTCTACGGTATACGTCCCGCTGACGCTCTGCTCCGGCTGAAAGACCTCCAGACCCGCCCCTTGGGAGTGTATTTTATTGACTTCCCAGATGGTGGCCTGGGCCAATTCGTCCAGATCGGCCTCGTACTTGGGAATGATCTCATCCTGCAATGTGAGCCATCCCCCCAACTTTCCCCCGTCGATCTTATCCGTGATCGCTACCTGCATGTTACCGGATCCCTCCCAGGTGATGTCCGTGCCGTCTACGTCGAGTTGGTAGGTGCAGGCCTTGTCCACAAGGGTATATCCGCTGGTTGTCATGACCATGAGGTTTCCGTCCCCGCTTTCAAAGGCCTTGACATTGAGGTGCTGGGACAATTCAATCACCAGGGCGTCCCGCTGGTCCCTGAGATCGTTGGCCGATCCCACCACCTCCATATTCACAATCTGTTCGTTGAGGCCGGCAATTTGAGCGGTCAGCTGATTGACCTTATCGACCCCCGCATCCAGGGAAAGACCGATCTCCCGCTTGAACTGGGTCAGGTCCCCGGAAAGATCATTAAAGGACTGGGTGAGGAGAGAGGCCATTTCGACCAGGGTTTCCCTTTCGGCCGTACCCGAAGGGTTGTTGGCCAAATCCTGCCAAGCGTTAAAAAAATCTGCGAACTGAGTGCTGAGGCTGCGATCGGAAGTCTCATCGAAGACTCCTTCGAGGGCGGTCAGATAGATTTCCTGTTCGCTCAAAGCCGTGAGGTCCGAGTTCCTCTCCCTGAGACGGGTTTCGATGAAACTGTCCATGTTCCTGACGATATCGTTGAGCTCCACCCCGCGGCCGAAAATATAACCGGCATAGGGGGTCGGAGTTTTAGCTTCAATGATGGGGGTCTGCCTGGAGTATCCCGGGGTATTGACATTGGCCACATTGTGGCTGGTCACGTCAATGGCGTACTGCTGTGTCAGCAGGGCATCCTTTGCTGCATTCAGGACGAGATTGATCCCTCCCATGGTCAGACCTCCCTGTGGTAAATCAGGTTGGCGGGTTTATTCCCGGTCTTCCTCGCGGGGCTGTAGACCGATTCAGGTCGAGCATCCGCAACCAGGATAGAGATCGTTTCATTCAGAAAACCGAGCGTATCCTGTATAAAAGAAACGTTTTCCCGGACCCTGGCCCCGATTTCTTCCTTGAGCCGTTCAATTTTTTTTGAAAAGGAGGCCTTGAGACCCTGAATCCCTTTATGGGCATCTTGTGTCTTCTCCCCTTCCAAGATCAGGGCTTGAATCTTTGCTCTCGCATCCTCGATGGATTTCAAAACCGTGTGTTTCTCTTCCATGATGGACCAGAGGGTCTCCAGGTTGAGATTGATCAGATTGTCCCTCTCCAGACTCAGGCAATGCAACAGATCCCGGAGCAGGGCAACCTCTTTTTGGTAGGCTTTTTCAATGGGGGTAAGTGATACTTCCATCATACTTTCCTATGCGTTTATTATCGGTCCAAGGGGTCAAAAACTGAATTTCTATCTCTGTGCGACCACGGGCGCCTTCCCGAGGTATTCACGGGGATCCAAATGCCGGCCATGTTCTCTGACCTCAAAGTGCAAATGAGGGCCGGTGCTGCGTCCGGTGCAACCGACCCTGGCAAGGGGATCCCCTTTTCGCGACCATTCCCCTTCTTTGACCAGGTTCTCCCGATTGTGGGCATAGAGCGTTGTGACACCGTTCCCGTGATCCAGGGCAACCACGTTTCCGTATCCTTTCTGATAACCGCTCATAATGACCCTGCCATCCCGGCAGGCCGTCACCGGTGTGCCCTCGCTTGCAGCCAGATCGATGCCTTTATGAAGACGGCTCTCACCTGTAAAGGGGTCCTTTCGCCAACCGAATTCAGAGGATATCCTGCCCTGGATCGGCCACTGGGGAGTACTGTTTCCCTTGTTTTCTCCCGTGGTTCCGGTGTCCGGTCCTTGCAAATTTTGAGAGTCCTTTCCCTTGAGTTGCTGATAAAGGAATTCGGAGAGGCTGTTGGAACCACCGCCCGCGATCTTCTTTGAAAGTTCCTGATCCAAAAGAGACTCGTAGATTTCTTCCCCCTGTCCGCCGTGAAAAAGATCACATTTTTCAACGGTACTCCTCATGCTCTTGAGAATCTGATAGGTAAAGACGGCCTCAAAATCTTTGCAGGCCTTCTTCAAGGACTCATCCCTTTGGGTCCCGGCATTCGAAACTGCGAGATGATCATTGAATGTGACGCTGATATCTTTTATCGACATGTCCTGCCCTGTTTAGATAATCTCCAATTCGGCCTGGAGTGCCCCGCTTGCCTTGATGGCCTGGAAGACGGAAATCAGGTCCCGAGGCGAAACACCGACGGCATTTAGGGCCTTCACGAGTTCGCCAAGACTGGCGCCGCGGGGCATCAGGATGAGCTTATTGTTCTCTTCCGCCACATTGACCTCGCTGTTGTCGGTCACCATGGTCTGACCTTCCGAGAAGGGGGTCGGCTGGCTCACCTGTTTTTCTTCTTTGATATGGACGCTCAGATTGCCGTGGGCAATGGCTACCGAAGAAATCCTGACCTCCTCGCCCATGACCACGGTTCCGGTCCTCTCATCCATGATGATCTTGGCCTTCCGGTCCGGTTCAATGTTCAACTGTTCCAGTGATGCGACAAGACCCACCATATTTTTTCTGTGCGTCTCGGGGATGTTGACCCTCACCGTTCCCGCATCGGCCGGAAAGGCCCAGGCGCCTGCCATGCTTTTGTTGATGGCCTTAGACATCCGTGTAGCCGTCGTAAAATCGGGTTGATGAAGGGCAAGCGTCAGGCCGTCCAGGCGATTAAAATCAAAGGGAATCTCTTTTTCTATGGTCGCACCACCCGGTATCTGCGCCACAGTGGGATGATTTTTCTGTACGCCACCTCCGGATTTTCCCGAACTTGCAAACCCGCCTACGAGCAGGGGCCCCTGGCCCAGAGCATAAACCTCCCCGTCCACCCCTTTGAGAGGGGTCATGAGAAGGGTCCCGCCCTGAAGGCTGCCGGCATCCCCGATTGACGAGACAAGGACATCCACCTTACCACCAACCCTGGCAAAGGGTGGAAGATTGGCCGTCACCATCACGGCGGCCACATTCTTGACCTTGACCTGATCCGGCAGGACATGTACACCGAGCCTTTCCAGCATATTGACCAGGGACTGGACGGTGAATTCCGTCCCGGACCCGTCCCCGGTGCCGTTCAGCCCCACGACCAGGCCGTACCCGACCAGTTGATTGAGCCTGACTCCCTTCAGTGAAGCAATATCTTTGATCCTCGCCCCTGATACAGAGGAAACGACGGCCAGGGAAAAAATCAAAGCTAGCGTGAGTGACGCCAATAAACGACTCATTGGTCTCATTTTTTTCTCCCCGTTAGAAAGGCCATACGTAATCCACGGCCCTGAGCAGCCAACCGGGTCTCTGTTTGTCGCTCACAGCCCCACGGCCGGCATAGGCGATTCTCGCATCCGCAATATAACTTGAAAGGATCGTATTGTCCGGGGATATGTCCTCCGGCCTGATGATGCCCATGAGGGTAATCATCTGGTTCTCGTTGTTTACCTTTATTTCACGGGTCCCCTTGATCACCAGGTTGCCGTTGGGCGTCACCTCCACCACCCTCGCCGTGATGGCGGCGGTCATGCTCTCGTCCCGTGTGGTCTGGCCTGAACCGTTGAAATCGTTTGTCATTGAGGCCTTGAGCATGGCCTCATTGCTGAACTGGCCGGGGACCCCGATCTTGCTCAGTTTGGTCTCATAACCCAGCAAGTTGCTAATACCTGCATTGATCGAGGACTCACGGCCTGTTGTGGTCGTGGCCGTTTTGGAGGCCTTTGACGTCTCCACAATATTGACTGTCACAAGATCCCCCACACGGCGGGCCCGAAGATCATTGAAAAACCCACGGTCTCGGCTCTGGGTCCAGAGGCTCCCGTCAGAATTGTAGGGCTGTCGGGTGAGATATCGGTGGGTCTGTGACGCCGGAAGTCGCGTGGGCTGAAGAACTCCGGCCTGAGCGGTCCCTGCGCCCTTGTTCGCGCACGCACAGGCGGAAAGGGAAAACACCCCCAGAACGATTAAAAGCCATGTCATGTTCCGCAACATATCTGACTCCCTCTATGATCACTTCTCATGTTTATCGACAAGGACTGCGAAATTGAACCGAAAGGGATTCGGGTCCCCTAGAATTGCACCTGTACCACGCCCGGCGCCATCACGGTAGCAAGGATTTCCTTGCCGCTGCTTATATTGACGACCTTCACCTGGTCCCCCGCCCCGCCGTTCTCCAGCACCTTGCCGAGGGTGGACACCTGAATGGACTTACTATGCGCCTTGATGATGACCTTTTTGCCCTTCTTCACCAGGGGGAGGTCCCGAATCATCACTCGAGTGATCCATTGACCTGCACGGATGTTTCTGCCGGCCTTTTTCCCCACGACCGCCTCTTTAAGGGTCAAAACGTTTCTGCCTTTTCGACTCATGATGCATGCGGTTTCCAGGGTCAGATCGCCTTCAGAAATCAATTCCCCGGAGTGGATCTTCCTGGCGGCCATGACGACATCCTGTTTGATGCTGATCTTTCCGGAAACGGCCACCTTTCGGACACGCCGGTCGTTCACCCGGAACGAAACGGTGAGGAAGACATTCCCGAGATAATCGGATTTGCCCCTTTCCTCTACCTGCCATCGAAGGCTTCCTTCAGGCAGGGCGACGCGCCCGGGGGTATTGATACGGTCAAAAACGATTTGGTCCCGGGACCAGGAAGAATGTTTCCAGATATAGTTTCTGAAGATGTCCTCCAGGTCTTTCTCACTGACATGCTGCTCCGCCCTCCTGATCAAAAGAGCAACCGGCATCTTCAATTGAATAGAACCATCTCCACCGACCATGGATCTGACTTTGTAATCCAAAAAATGGCGGCTGAGTCTGACCTCGTTCCCGGGTGACGGCGCCGAGGCGACCTCCAGACCCTTCAAATAGGCGACCCTTGCATCCGCAGGCGGTGAAAAGGCGGCGATATCGCCAAGGCAAACCTTGTCGCCCCGGACCATTGCCTCTTCTTTTACCGAGACCTTCAGGACCTGAGAGGCAACGGGGGTCGCCACTGAACCCAGGAAAAAAAGTCCCCCTATAAAGACTATTTCTAGCAGACGTCTGGAAAGGGTCATGGTGTTCCCTTATCGCTTGATGTTATTGGCCATTTGCAGCATCTCATCGGCCGCTTTGATGGATTTCGAGGCGGTCTCGTAGGCCCTTTGCCCGGCGATCATATTGACCATCTCCTCAACCACGTCCACGTTGGACATCTCGAGATAACCCTGGGCCACCGTTCCCGTGCCGTCGACCCCGGGATTTCCCTCTGTGGGATCACCGGAGGCCTCGGTCGGTCGGAATTTATTTCCTCCAATGCTCAGAAGGCCCGCAGGATTTGCAAAGGTGTAAAGGCTGAGCTGCCCGCTGGCCAGGACGGAGGTGCCGTCTCCGGCAACGGCTTCCATGCTGCCTCCCGCATCGACCGTAAAGGTGACGGTCTCGGAGGGAATGGAAAACTCCGGTTGCAGACGATCTCCCTCCGATGTGACAATGTATCCCTCGCTGTCCATCTTGAACGCTCCGGACCTCATGTATAATTCCTCGCCGTTATTGACGATCTTGAAAAAGCCCTTCCCCTCGATGGCAAGATCCAGTTGATTCTGGGTCTCGGTATAATCGCCCTGAGAAAAGATCTTTTGGACGGACACCGGTTTGGTTCCCATACCGACCTGGATGCCCGTCGGCACTTCCCCCCCGGAACTGGTGGCCGCGCCGGGCGTGCGCAGGTTCTGGTAAAGCAGGTCTACAAAATCAGCGCGGCTCTTCTTGAAACCAGCCGTATTGACATTCGCCAGGTTGTTTGCGATTACATCCATGCTTAACCTCTGTGCTGCCATCCCTGATGCTGCAGTCCAAAGACTTCGTATCACCTTGTTTCCTCCCTATGCTTTCCCGTTAACCGATAAACGACATAAAGGTGAACCCCTATCTCAAGATGCTCACCTCATTGATGGCCCTGTTGTTCACGCCGTCCAGAATCTGAATGGATTTCTGGTAACTCTCAAAGGCCCTTATGCTATGGATCATGTTCACCATCTCCTCGGCCACATTGACGTTGGAGAGTTCCACATATCCCTGTTGAATCAAGGTTTCCGAGTCGACAGGGATTTCCGGCTCCTCCATACTATTGCGATAAAAACCCATGCCGTCTTTCATCAGAGCGGATCCATTTTCAAAATTCACCATGCTGATCCTCCCGACCTCTGAGCCATCCACCGTGATAACGCCCCGGCCGTCCGCTTGAATCCGATCCCCGGATAAAGGGATGGGTCCGCCCTCGCCCAAGACTCTATGACCGTCCTGAGTGATCAGGTACCCTGCATTGTCCAGTGTAAAATTGCCCTTTCGAGTAAAGCGGATCCCGTCCGGTGTGTCCACCTTGAAAAAACCCTCCCCGTAGATGGCAAAATCCAAATTGTTTCCCGTGAACCGAATATCCCCCTGACTGACGTCCGTCCTGATCTGTACGAGTGCGGGATCAGGGGATGTCTCATCCGTTCCGCCCCCCTGGCCGTCTTCGGCCTCGGCACCCTTTAAAAGTTCCTGAAAGGAAATCACATCTTTCTTGAATCCCATCACATTCGTATTGGCAAGGTTGTTGGAAATGATGTCCATTCGCATTTCTTCCTTTAAACAACCTCTCACTGCATCGAGCATTCCACCTAACATAATTCCCTCCGGACTTAACAATGGTTGGGCCTTACCCCTTCTTGTAGCAATTCTTATACCAAGGGCTTTAAACACCGGCTTTATTTCCCTACGCTATCCTAAGCAACTAATTTTTATTGTTTTTTCTAAAAACAACCGTGACTGGGGCCTGGCGCTATCCTCGGCTCCTATGATGATCCTGCATTCCATTCCCAGTCGTTGGGAAAATTTTACCGGCAAAAGACGGGAATAAGACCCATAGGTTGCCCTTTCATTCGCGAAAGTGTCATTTTACACGACTGGTCAGGACGATATCTTGACGACCCCCAAAAAGACGTTCACCTTTATTCAAAAGAACGGGTATTTGAAAATTGCTTGAAGCAAAAATTTTATGGACGGGGATCAGGGAAGGACAGAAAAAATAAAATGCGGCAGGACTTTAGACGGAGGAGGAAATAGCGCTCTTCACGTTCTCGATTACCATATTTTATTTCTGCGGAGGGTCTTTGTTGAGGCTTTCAAGGTTTTCTGATCTTGAGTTTTTCGGTTGAGACTAGAGACCTCTTGCATGTACTTCTCTGCTTCGTTTTTCACGAATTTTTCCATAAATTGCTTGTTTTCCCTGAGCCTTTTGATCGTCCCATCCTCGGATTCAAGGGCCTGAACATAGCCGTTCATGAAGGCGATCTTGATAATGCGAAATTGAAAAGTGTTCAGGCCTGCATTCAAATAGGACGGGACCAGCAAAAACAGGAAAAAAAAGGCTCCGATGCAAATCATTCTCCTCGTCATGTTTCATACCCCCTTGTCATCGTATAGATTTTCTCGCGATTTAAAGGGCCCCTTCTCGCAAATGACGCCATGGCAGCACCTCAACGTCCAGGGCTAACGTTGAGAAGATGAACCCCTATGGGATTATCGGCAAATTCCCTGCCCGACATGAAAAAACTATCGTTTTCCCCTTTGACGTTTGAAACATCCAGGGGAAACGCATGGGAGGCCTTTCGGAAATGACCGGTAGTAGAAAGGTTCACTTTTCCCGACCCATCCTGCGGTTGAGACGGTATGAAAAGGCCAGGATCTCCGCCACCGCATGGAAAAGTTCTCCAGGGATCGCGTCCTGAAAATCCAGTTCCATCAAGGCCCCGATAAGATCGGAATCCTCTTGAATGGGAACGCCCTCTTTCCGGGCGAGTTCAATCATGCGATCCGCTATCAGCCCGCTTCCCTTGGCGGTTACCTTGGGCGCCTGATCCTTTGCCGCCTCATATTTGAGGGCAACAGCCTTTTTACGAGCATTCTTCCCCGACGAAGCCTTTTTACGATTCGGTGGGTTTCGATTTGACAAATATCTCTGTTTCACACTTCGCTCTCTTCCACTGAATCCTCCCCGAATGCCGGTTTGCATTTATCAGGAAAGGATCAGCCCTCTATATGATCAGATGAATCGGCTTTGAAAACCACTGATCTTCTGGAGATGATCCTCGATTGGGCGCCTCCATTAAACAAACATCGCAGACCATCCTGCCCGCCCTCAGACCGCCCTTTTCAAGGGCCTCTTCGAGGTGAGCCAGTTGTTCCGTTACAAGCGAGACCTTTTTCTCGTCCTCCATCAGCATTTTTACGTCTACGATGTGATGATCGATGGTGACGGTGACTTCCATCCGTCCCAAATGGGTGAACCCCATCACCATAAAAAAACGAATTGCACCGCGGTCGCTGTTCTTTTCGACAAAAACCTCGGCATCGAGGAATCCATCATCGTGAAGGCCCGGCAAAAACATGAACCAACCGGCCTCATCCCGAATAGCCGAAAGGTTCAAGAACTGTTCCTGTTCAATGATGAGGAGGGCTTCTTCAATTTTTTGTGCCAGGGGCGAAAGCCCTGCATCACCTCCTTCCTGCCCCGCAAGGGTCTTTTTTAGCGAAAGCAGAAGTCCTTTCAGATCTTCTGCCATCAACCGGTGCCAAGTTTCCTTTTTATCCCCCAGCAGACAGCGAGCCACCTTGCTCTCCCAGAAAATACCACTTCCAAAGATACAACGCATGATCGATTGTCCGGCATCCTTTTCAGGACCGCTGTAAACAATTGCAGGAAGAAGACGGGTCAGAGCTCCTCGTGCCCCTTTGGCTTCGAATGGCAGGACATTGAGATTTCGTTCCGAGGTGAGCTCTGCCAAAATTTCGACCAATTTTTTCCTTGCCGCACGCACGTTCGTCAAGCCCCCTGCAAAATAATGTGTGCGTTTGATTTCCCCATCCATTACCTTCAATTCGACCTTTGATCCAAGGGATTTGACCTGGAAATGATGCTGGGAACCTTCCTGCAGGTTCAGGGCCGTATGAGCCCGAAATTGACGACCTTGGGCCGCGACAAGGACTCCCCCGCCGGACAACCGCCGCATGACCATACCCTTAAAGGTTTCTCCCAACCGGAAATTCCGTGGCTCCTGAAAACGGCTTTTGTCAAACTGATGACCCTGGGATTGGCTTATTCCGCGAAACATACCATAACGCCCTTCGGATTTGCTTTCCAAGTGATGAATTTCAAAATTTCGGTGATGCATTCCACGTATCGCTCTTCACCACGGAGCCTGTTTATTTTTTGCTCTTTACTAAGTGTTCACGATCGCACTGAAAGGGCCGAGAGAGATTTTTTGAGTGGCGGCATTCAAAGAAGGTAGATCAGGTGGGATATTGTTCGATCACATGGAACTCGTCGGAGGCTTCAACTTGAGCATTAATTCGATTTCGCCGACAGAGATACCGAGATGACGTCCAATTTCCTTCCTGGACAAGCCCTTTTCAATAAGGGCAAGCACCGAGGATCTCGTGTTACTGCTATCCTTTACAACGCCCTGCTGAGACAGGGGGTTGCCGGATTTCGGAATGATCTCCGATAGCCGCCGGTAGCTCTCCTCGGCCCGTTTCAACCCTTGATCCAACTGCTCCAAAATCTGTCCGCTCAGGGCCTTTTTTTCCTCAAGATTTTTTTCAAGGGAGCGGCTTATATCCTGCATCTCGGAGAGGATGGCCGCTGATTTCTGAATGACTGCTTCGTGGTCCTGCCATGTCATCTGGCGTCTTTTTTGAAACTTAAGGAACCAGAGCAACAGCATCACCATAAGGAGATCAATGGCGATTTGACCTATGATCCAAATTTGGGTTTCCATAGAATATTCGTCTTTCAGATAATGAGGTCTATTTTGCGGCTTTTCGAGACGATTGATTTTCCGGAACCATATCCGATCGCTTCGTCCCCATCAGGGGTGCCCTCGTCATGCCGGAAGGCCGAGTCTTTCGTTGCCTCCGCACCCTTCACCGCTTCCTCTTGCTTCCCCTCTTTGCCGAAATCCTTTCGCTTGCCTTGCCGACGGCGATGATCTTCCGTTTTTCCTTTTTTCTGGACAGCCCAAATCCTCTCAGTGGCGGGTGTTATTCCAACTGATCCTCCCATGCCGGAGTAACCTTCCATGATCAGCCCTCCCTTTTCCCTCATATTGCAGCGTTAGGGTTTTGTTGGAGAAGATCCTCAAGTCCGCCTAAATCTCCCTGATCTCCTTTACTTTTACGGTCAAGCTTTCCATACCCAATGATTCCCTAAAGATCTTGCTCATTTCCGTTTCAATAAAGGCCGCTTTTTCTTTGAAATTATCTCCTGCTTCCGAAAAGCCGACCAGATATCGGTACAACCGGTTTCTGATTTGCAACTCCATGCATTTATACCGAAATGAGGCCAGGCCGTCCCATATGACGGAAAAATCAATCATGACGGCCTGATTCGGGGCATCGGGTTGCAGGGGGATAAAAAGAGGAGAAAGCTTCTCCTCATAATAATCCTGTTTTTGGCTCTTATCGGATGTAAGGGGGGATAATTTTTTCACGCTGGAAGGCAACCATTTATAACCCTGAGTGAGTCCCAATCCCAAGCCCATAAAAAATAAAGTCAAGACCACTCCCGTTACCCACTTACGTCCCCTCAGAGGGTCGAAGAGTCTTCGAAGACGACCCGCTTCCTTCCCGTTTTTTTTCCCCTCTCCCTGCGTCTGTTCCGCTTCTTTGTCCGATTCCGTCCCGTTCAGACGGTCCGGATCCTCATCTTCTTCCAGGGAGAACGCATCTTGGTCTATATCGCTCACTTTGCCTCTTAACCTGCTCTAGTCCTTAAAATAGGGTTTAAGAGCGTTTCGGAGTCTGATGACCGCCTTGGTGTGCAACTGGGAGACACGTGATTCCGTGTAACCCATAATCTTACCGATCTCTTTCATGGTCAGTTCTTCATAATAATAGAGGGCTACGACCATCCGTTCATTCTTCGGCAATTTTTCAATGGCCTTGGCGATCACGTCTTTGATCTCCGCGACATTCAGTGAATCCAAAGGTCCTATGCCGACGCCCGTCTGACTCATGGGCAAGCCGCTGTCTCCCGCGCTCTGGGGAACAAGGTGCCCCAACTCTTCCTTGTTGATGATGGCAATGCCCCTGACTTCGTCCAAGAGACGATAGAAGGCCTCCATATCAAGGCCAAGTGCTTCAGCCACCTCCTCATCCTCAGCAGGCCTCATCTTTTCACTTTCCACCCTGACGTAGGCCTCTTGAAGCCTCTTGGCATTTCTCCTTACGGATCGAGGGACCCAATCAAGGGAGCGAAGCTCGTCCAGCATGGCCCCACGTATGCGAAATTCCGCATAGGATTTAAACTCGACCCCTTTCTTGACATCAAATTTGTCAACGGCGTCCAACAATCCCATGATACCTGCACCGGTAAGATCATCTTTACTCACCTGCGGCGGAAGCCTGAGGCCCATTCTATTGGCAATCGTATTGACCAAAGGCGCATATTTCATGATCAATTTATCCCTCTCCTCAAAGTCCTTGGGTATGCTTTTAGAAGGGGCAGTCTGGTGGTACTTCTTTAGTTTTTTCATCGCTAAAGGGGACATCTGCTATTCCTTTACCTGATTCTTACGGTTTTACGTTCAGGAGCCTGCGCCAAAAAAACTTGATATCTCCATCGAGGGACATTTCATCTTCGTTCTCCATCAGCCTTTCCGCCAACTCCACGAACCTCTTGCTGGCGGGGGTATGAGGATAGCGTTGCAGCACCATTTGTTGATGCCTGACGGCCATGGGGATTTGCTTGTCGTAGGGTATCCATCCCATGAAATCCAGAGCGGGGGAACTCAGGAATTGGTCCACCACCCGGTTCAGGTTTCGATATATCCGTTCGGCCTCATGGCGGTTTCGAGCCGCATTCACGAGAATCTTGAAACGCTTCTGATGGTATTTATTTGTCAGGACCTTTATAAGGGCATAGGCGTCCGTCATGGAAGTCGGCTCGTTTGTAACGATGACAATCTTTTCCGTGGCCGCAAAGTTAAAATACATTACATTGGAAGATATGCCCGCACCGGTATCAATCAAGAGAACGTCGAAAACATCCTGAAGCGCATCGAACTCATTGAGAAGAAGTAATTTCTGAGAGCTGTCAAGGTCGGTCAATTCCTGGATTCCGGATGCGGCGGGAAGCAGTTTAAAGCCACTCGGTGCCGTGACGATCACTTCTTCCAGTTTCTTTTCACCTTGGAGAACGTGGTTGATGGTATATCGGGGATTCAGCCCCAGCAAGACATCCATATTCGCCAGACCGAGATCGGCATCAAGCACGAGAACGCGTTTTCCCATTTTGCGAAGGGCCAAGGCCAGGTTGGCGACGGTATTGGTTTTACCCACTCCTCCCTTGCCACTGGTCACGGAAATCACTCGAATCGGGCCGGACGTCTTTTCAAAATTCGTAAAGGATTCAGCGGACACATCGGGGCAACCATATCCGCTCTGTTTTTCTCGGACGATGCCCCTAAGCCCAGTTGCTTGATCCATATGCATTCACCTCGTTCCTCGAATTCGTGGCCCTCTCATGCATTCCGGCCAAAATAAGGGAAGCTATCTTTTTTTTCGAAGCCACCTCAATATCTTCGGGGACCTGCTGTCCGGCCGTGAAATAAGAAACCGGTTTATTCCCCTTGATGAGAAAGTTGATCATGGATGAGGCGTCCTGGGTCTCATCCAGTTTTGTAAAAATATAGCTTTTGAAAGGCAGGGCGCCGTAACTCTTATCCGCATAGAGCAAATTCTTGTACTGTTCCGTCGCACCCAATACCAAATACCCGTGAACATCTTCCGGAACATTGAGGATCTCTTTCAATTCCGTGATCTCTTGCGCCTGATTGGGGCTTCTTCCGGCCGTGTCTATCAGGACAAGATCACAGTCTCGGTGCTTCCCGATGGCCTTTTGCAATTCCTGCCGACTCACCGCCACATCCAAAGGAATTCCCATGATGCGTGCATAACTCTCCAACTGCGCTACCGCTGCGATTCGAAAGGTATCCAGAGTAATCAGGGCGGCCTTTTTCCCCTGCTTTACGGCGTTCATGGCGGCAAGCTTTGCCAGCGTCGTTGTCTTTCCTACTCCCGTCGGCCCGATAAAGGAGAGGATTTTTCTCCCCTTTTTCTGCCTGTGTCCCCCTGTGGTTTCTATTCTTGACAAAACTTTTGACAGGGATTCCCGAAGGAAGCCGGCTGACGAGTCCTGGGGCTTTGTCCCGTTTTCCCGGGAATCCTTCATAAGATCGCTGATGATCTCGGATTTCAACCCGAAACTCCTGTAATTCTCGAAGCGCGAACGAATCGATTGGTTGAAGTAGATCTCCGGTCTCAGGGTGGCCCCCGCATCGGCACTCATAAGGGCCGCCTTGAGTTCCTTCAACTCTGCCTCCAGATAGCGCCATTTGTCGAGGATCTCTTTCAGACAAACCTGATCCTGCGCGGGGGCGGTTTCAGGTTTCGGTTCATAGTCGATGGCGGCTGTGACCTCAATCTTCTTGCCCCTATCGCCCGATCCGTTTTCCGGAGATCGGACCGTGCGGGTTCGCAGAATGACCGCTTCATCCCCCATTTCTTTCTTAACCATCTGAATGGCTTCGCGGGCCGAATTACCTATAAACTTTTTAATATTCATCGTTTAAAACTCACATCGCCAAGGGATTGCACTTCAAGGCCGCCGGGAATTTCGTTATGGGACAGAATGACGGCCTGGACCTGAAATCTTTCGCAGAGTTTTTTCAAATGTCTCCTGATCGTCGTGGAACAGAGGATCACGGATTGCTCGGCCTGGGCTGCCGCCTTTGCCAGGGCAGCCTTAATGGTGTCCGTAATACCCTGGGCCTGTTCCGGTTCCAGAGCGAGATAAGAACCGAATTCCGTCTGGTTAATGCCGGAGGCAATCACCTGTTCCATATCCATGGAAACCGTGATGACCTTCAGGGCCCTGTCGGCATCCAGATAGGATTTGGTCAAAGATCTGGCCAATCTCTGTCTGACATATTCCGTCAGGAGGTCCGTATCCTTGCTCAGTGGTGCATAATCGGCCAGGGTCTCCAAAATAGTCAGCATGTCTCGAATGGATACCTGCTCCCGGATCAGATTCTGCAGGATCTTCTGCACGGCCCCCAGGGTCAGGAGATTGGGCACCAGTTCCTCGACCACTTTGGGATTGGACTCGGAAAGGTTATCCAGCAGACGCTGAACATCCTGTCTTCCCAGAAATTCATACCCATATTGGCGCACCACCTCAGAGAGATGGGTCGTCACGACACTCGGCAAATCAACCACGGTATACCCTGCAAACTGGGCATCCTCCTTTTTGTCGGCGGAAAGCCAAAGGGCCGGCAGTCCGAAGGCCGGATCCTTGGCTGCAACGCCGTCGATTTTTGTCTTGACGCCCCCCGGGTCAATGGCCAGGATGTGATCCGACATCAATTCGCCCTTGGCCACCTGGTTCCCCCTGATACAGATACCGTATTCGTTGGGTTTCAGTTCCAGATTATCCCGAATATGAAGGGAGGGCATGATCAACCCGAATTCCAGAGCGAACTGCCGCCGGAGGGAACGAATACGGTCAAGCAGATTTCCCGGGGTTTTATTGTCCACCAAGGGTATCAGGCCATAGCCGATCTCCAGTTCAAGGATATCCAGGGGAAGCAATCTCTCCACTTCTTCCGGACCGAGGTCACTGCTTCCCTCATCAGGCAGGGCTTCAGCATCTGCAGCCGCCTTTTTACCTTCCGCAGGCGTGAGAATCCGCGAAAGGAAGAAGACCCCGCCTGAAAGGAGCATAAAGGGAATGACGGGCATACCCGGCGCCAGGGCAAAAAGTAATATGACGCCGGACGAAATCTTCAGTGCCCTGGGCTGAAAACCGAACTGATGGGCTATTTCAGACCCCATGTTGGCTTCAGATGCCGCACGGCTGACCAAGATACCGGCCCCGGTCGAGATGATGAGGGCGGGTATCTGAGAAACCAGACCATCACCGATCGTCAGGAGGGTATAGTTTTGAATGGCTGTTGTGATACTGAGGTCCATTTGCAGGACCCCTATGACCAATCCACCGAGGATATTCACCAGGGTGATCAAAATTCCTGCAATGGCATCGCCCCGAACAAACTTACTGGCACCGTCCATGGCCCCGTAAAATTCAGCCTCTTTTGAAATCTCCGCCCTGCGGGTCCTGGCCTGATCTTCATCTATGAGGCCTGCATTCAGGTCCGCGTCGATACTCATCTGTTTCCCGGGCATGGCATCCAGGGTGAAACGTGCGGCCACCTCGGCTATTCTCCCGGACCCCTTGGTGATGACCACGAAATTGATCACGACCAAAATCACAAAGACCACGAGCCCCACAGTCGGATTCCCGCCGACCACAAAGGATCCGAAACTATTAATGATCTTTCCCGCAGCCGTGGACCCGGCGTGACCGTTGAGAAGGATCAACCGGGTCGAGGCGATATTCAACGACAACCGGAATAGGGTCGTGATCAAAAGAAGTGTAGGAAAAACGGAGAAATCCAGGGGTCGAACGGCATAAAGGGTGAGCAGGAGGATCAATACGCTCAAAGTGATATTAAGAGCGAGCAGGATGTCGATCATGGGCGTAGGGAGCGGGACGATCATCACCATGAGGATTCCCACGACTCCCAGGGAAATGCCTATGTCAATGTTGGCACTGATTGAAAATTGTCGCCATGGCGCTTTAAGAACATCCATTTCTCGTTATCTAAGTCCTTTTTATCCGTTTTTTTAAGCCGTAGACGTAGGCGAGAATCTCCGCCACCGCCTGATAGAATTCGGACGGTATTTTATCGCCCAGTTCTAATTTATACAAATTCTGTGCCAGGGGTTTGTTCTCTACAAGGGGGACACCGTTTTCAGCGGCCACTTCTCTGATTCTGAAGGCAATCCGGTTGGCCCCTTTTGCAACGATCATCGGTGAACTCATCGTTTCGACATCGTATTTCAAGGCGATGGAGAGGTGGGTAGGGTTAGTAATCACCACATCGGCCTTGGGGACCTCCTCCATCATCCGTCTTCTGGCCATTTCACGCTGCGCCGCCCTGATCTTGCCTTTCACCATCGGGTCGCCTTCCGTCTGTTTGAATTCGTCCTTGACCTCCTGTTTCGTCATCTTGAGCTTCTGTTCAAATTCCCATCTTTGATACAAATAATCGAGGATGGCCAGGATAGCAATAATCCAGCAACAGCGAACAATGACCTTGAAGCTGGCCTCGCCCAGAAGCGAAATAATCTGGATCTTTTCCTGATAAAGGAGGGGCAGAAGCTGGGAAAGCTCATCCCGAAGGGTGGAAAAGGCGGCCCAACCCACTATAATAATTTTGAAAATCGACTTCCCAAGTTCTACCAGCGAACGCTTGGCAAAAATCCGACCAAGGCCCTTGATCGGATCGATTTTTGACGCTTTGGGTGCCAACGATTCGACGCTCCAGATGAGTCCCGTCTGAAAGAGATTGGCCAGAAGGGCGACCACAAACAGGACCAACATCATAGGCAGTATGAGCCATAAAAAGTCCCCCAGGGACTGTCTGACCATCTCCATCATCTTCATGTCGCTGAGTTTCAATGCCGGGATTTCCTGAAAGGCACGCTCAATGGTATGGCCAAGGCTGGCGGTCATGCGTTCTGTTGAAAAATACAGGTATACAACGCCGGCGGACAGGACCGCTATCGAGGTAAGTTCCCGACTCTTACCCACCTCCCCTTTTTTCTTGGCCTCCTGCCTGCGTTTTGGTGTTGCCTGCTCGGTCTTGTCTTGAAAACTCTCATCGGGCATGGCGCACCTACATCAGTTTGAGCATGAGGAGCAAGGTCTCTCCTATGCCCTTTGAAAGTTGAGTTATAAATGGGGGCAACGTCGTCAGGGTCAGGCCGAAAAGAATGAGGCCCAGTCCGATATTGATTGGAAAACCGATCATGAGGATATTGACCTGTGGAACGGTCCTGGCCACGATTCCCAGGCACAGATTGGACAAAAAAAGGGCAATCATGATTGGGGCCGCGATTTTCAGAGCAATCAGGAACATCTGGGAACTGGCTTTCACGAGCACCCCCAAGAGGGATGGACTCAGGTGGAAACCGTTAGGGGGAACCATCTCAAAAGATGCAGCCACGGCCCGAAGGAGAAGATGATGTCCATCAATGGCAAAAAAAATCAGTATTGTAAAGAGGTATAAAAACTGAGACAGGGTGGTACTCTGAGTACCCGTCGTGGGGTCCATGGCCCGAGCCATGGAAAACCCCATCTGGAAGGCCATGAACTGACCCGCCAACTGCACGGCCGCAAAGGATAATTTTACGATGAATGCCAGTGAAAACCCCAGGAGTGCCTCGGAAACCAAACCCACGACAATGTCGGGCAAGGTCTCGGGCAGATCCGGGGGAGGGGGAACCATGGGGGTAAGGATCATCGCCATGACAAAGGAAAGCCCCGCTTTCCAGATCGCGGGGAACCCTTTTGCTCCAAAAAAAGGCAGGAGGAAGAACAGGATGCTTACCCGCATGAGGACCCAGAAGAACCCCTGCATCTGTTCGAAATTTTCCAGTGGAAACGGCATGGATTTGGTCCAACTCCTTCATGGATGGCTTTATCGTAACGATGCCGTCGGGCAAAAATTTATCGTTCCGGTCGACCCGCCCGGCCTGCCTCATGAATGTCATAAATGATGTGAGCAAACGAAGGCACGGGCGGCCATTGATAAAACCGCTTGGTGAGTGCGGCGGGGACTACCTGATGACCTGAGGAATGCTCAAGATCACCTGACTGGTAAAATGGGACATTTTACTCAACATCCAGGGTGCGGCGGCGAGGAGGGCCAGGAGAACGCAAACGATTTTCGGCACAAATGTGAGCGTCATCTCCTGAACCTGAGTCGTTGCCTGGAGTACGGCAACAATCAATCCGACAATCAACCCGACTCCCAGCAGAGGGGCTGCCAATAAGAGCGCCAGTTGAATCCCCTCTCTTCCCAGACTCACTACAAATTCAGGTGTCATTCTTTTTCCTCACGTGAAACTTTTGACCATGGATCCAACCAACAGGTACCAACCGTCAATGAGCACAAAGAGCATGAGTTTAAAAGGCAGCGAAACCATAAAGGGTGGCAGCATCATCATTCCCATGGAGAGCAGCACGCTGGCCACGACCATATCAATCACCAGAAAGGGAATGTATATGACAAAGCCGATCTGAAAGGCGGTCTTTAATTCGCTGATCACAAAAGAGGGGATCAAAACGATGGTTGGGATCTCATCAAGGTCCCGTGGTTTTTTCGACTTGGAAATATTGATAAACAGTGACAGATCCTTTTTCCTGGTCTGTTTGAACATAAATTTTCTGATAGGATCGAGGGCCTTCTGCAGGGCCTCTTTCTGGGATATCTCCTCTGCGAGATAAGGCTGCAGGGCCTCTTCGTTGACCTGGGTATACACGGGCATCATCAGAAAGAAGGTCAGCAAAAGGGCCAGACCAATGATAATCTGAGTGGGGGGCATCTGTTGAGTGCCCAAGGCACTGCGCATCAGGGAGAAGACGACGGCCAGACGAGTAAATGAGGTCATCATAATGAGAATGGCGGGCGCCAATGACAAGATCGTCAAGAGAAAGAGGATCTGGAGAAGCACGGATACCTGTTTGGGATCGTCCGCCTGCTCGACGCCGAGTTTCAGAGTAGGAAGCAGAGGCAAATCCGCCGCCCACAGAGGAACGGAAAGGACGAACACGATCAGCACGCACCAGAGGGCGCTGAAGATGATTTTTTTCTTAGGATTCGCCGTCATGGCCTATTTCCGATGTCCTCTTCCAGGGCTGAAGAAGGCTTTTCCCCTTCAATATGGCGTGAAAAGGACTATCCTGATGTGCTGGAGATGCGCCGGTCTGTTCTTCATGAGGGGGAGGATCCAACTTTGAAATCAGGGTCACGCTTTCCGTCCCCACGCCGACGAGAAGCCACTGATCACAGACCTCTATCAGGGCCACGGCCCTTTTGGGTGCGAGATTCAATGTCCCGACAAGTCTCATTGCCGGATTCCTGCCGGCAGAGAGGGTGCCCGGACGAAGTCTTTTCAGCCAATAGGACAAAAAGATAATCAGCCCCAGAATCATGACCAATGATCCAACCATTTTGAGTACTGTGCCCCCGAATTCACCGGCCAATTTGTTTTGCCTCCTCTTCTGCCGATCTTATGGAAACGCCGGAGATGATTTTCACACCAGGCGCTTTACCCTTTCCCCAGGACTGATGATATTTATCAAGCGGATAGCAAATTTTTCATTCACGACCACGACTTCCCCCTCTGCCATCAATTTCTTGTTTACGTAAATCTGAAGAGGTTGGCTCGTTAGTTTATCAAGCTCAACTACAGAGCCCTGACTAAGCTTCAGGAGGTCACCAATCGTGATCTTTGATTTTCCGAGTTCTACGGTGATCTCCAATGGAATATCCAAAAGGAAATCCATATTCTGGGCGCTTCCGCCGTCGTTGAGAGCCGGTTCGACTTCAGCAAATGTCACTTCTTTTGTCTCGATTGGTGCTGTCTGTTCCATCATTGCGTGTTCCTCGGAATTGCTGTTTTCCTCTGACATGAAAACACCCCTCAAATCGAATCGTTTTTGGGGAACATGTCATTCCTCATGGACTTCCTGATCTTCCATCCATGCATCCGGTTTTCTGGTGTCAACCCCGATGGGTTGTTCAACTTGGAATACTTTCTTTTTCTTGAAACGGCCCGCATACCCCTCAAATTTAGGAAGACCCTCGACCGTAGCAGTAAGCGGTTTTCTGAAGTCATTGTCGAGAACAATGATATCCCCTTCCTCCAAATTTACCAGGTCCCTTACCGCAAGCTGGGTGTTGCCCAAGAGTACGGACAGCTCAATCGAAGTATTGCACAACTGCTCCCTCAAATCGCTCACCCAAACAGGATCTACCGTGATGTCCTCATCCCGGTATCCGCCGGTCAGTTTGTGACGGATGGGTTGGAAGGAAGAAATGGGGACGCAGAGGGTAATGGAACCGAGGGGTTTGTTGAGTTCAAGCTCAAATTTGACGGATATCAGGAGTTCCTCTCCCGGAAACACATTGATGATCAGAGGATTGCTCTCAGAGCGAATGAATTCCGTCTTAATGGGGTAAACGTCCTCCCAGGCCTCCATGAGATTGGCCAGGGCTATTTGTACCACTTTGTCGATCATCTTTCTTTCGATCGGCGTAAAATCCCTTCCCTCAATCTTGGTTGAACCGGTGCCGCTCCCCCCAAAAAAGGCCTCGATCAGACTGAAGACCAATCGACTCTCCATGACGAGGATACCGGTTCCCCGCAAGGGCTCGATTTTGAAAAGATGCATGCTCGTCGGGACAGGAAGAGATCGCTGAAATTCATTGAATTTTATTGTTCCGAGTGGATTTGGATTCACATCCACCATTTTGCGAAGGGTACTCGAAAGTGTTTTTCTGAACTTCTGGCTGAAGCGGCTGTGCACCACTTCCAGCAGAGGCAGGCTGCTCTTGATATGCCTTCCCTGGGCGGTCCAATCAAATACCGCAACGTTCTCTTCGACGGGTTCGTCAAATTCCGGTTCGGATTCTATGTCCCCGGCATCCAGACCCTTAAGGAGGGCATCCACCTCATCCTGTGAAAGCAACTTGTTCAATACGGCTTACCTTTCTTTGAGGTCCCGAATCGGAATTTTTCCAGCAGCATCACTGGACAATGAACTCGGTAAAATAAATATTTTCAATGCTTCCGGACTGTAGATACCGGTTTAGCATGGATATCATTTCAGCTCGAAGCTGGAGTTTTCCTTCCAGCGAACTGACGTCTTCGTATGTCTTGCTGCTTAACAGGGTAAGGATAGTATCCTTGAACTGAGGCATTCTTCTATCTATCTCCACCCGAACCGCATCTGCATTGAGTTCCAGTTCCAATCGGAGCTTCAGATATCTCTTCCCATGTGAATCCACCAGATTGACGATAAAGGTATCCATGGAAAAAATCGGACCGATATCCGCTTTATCCCCCTTGGTAGCGGTCTTGGCCGCTATGGCCTTGCCGCCTTTACCGGTCAGGTTGTCAAGCAGGCCGCCTTTCCATACGAAGACACCCCCTCCGATCAAAAACAACCCCAAGGTGAACAGGATGATCAGCTTGACGGGAAATTTCTTTTTTTTCTCCGACTCTTCCTGTTCTTGATCCTGATTTTTCTCATCCAATCCGTTTTCTTCTCTGTCAACCATCTAGTCTTCTCCCTGCGACGACTTGGTCCAACGCCTGCCGCATTGTCCCCGGAATCACCCCATCCTTAGGTAAAGGAAGTTTCTCTCAAATGGGGCGGCAGGTAGGCGTTAAGTTTTTGTTCCAGGATTCTCGGATTGTCCCCTTTGGCGATAGATACGATGCCTTCCGTCATCAAGTCCTTGATCATGACCTCATCATTGCTTCTGTTCTTGAGCTTGCCTGCAATGGGCA
>CAZXWJ010000044.1:0-22317 GCA_964644375.1 uncultured Desulfobacteraceae bacterium
GCGCCCGGGATCAAGCGTGTTACGAGGCGACCGTCGAGATCATGGACAGCATCGAACAGGCCCTCCTCGGCGTCCCGCCGACCCATCTCGCAGGCGAACGCCGTTACATGGGCTATATCGCCGATATGGGTGAACTCCCGAAACTGCTGGGAGAAGCCGGTCAGCCTACAGGTCTCTGGACCGATCGCCTGTCCACCCTTTACGGGGCCGAATCCGACCTGCCCGCCTGGGGCTATACCGGGGACGACACCCGTCTGTGGATCGGATGGCATGGCCCCTACCTGGAAGCGCCGGCCGGGGCGTTGCGGGACGGCTGGGGCAATCCGCTGGTATTCGAACGCTTCGACATCTCGGATGAGGGCGTTGAAATCAGCAATCCCCAAGGCCTCAATCTGCGTTTCAAGAGCCTGGGGTCCGACGGCGTCGAGGACACGGTATCAAATACGGGAAGCGGATACGAGACGGATATCGAACGGGTCATTCGGGCACAGGATTATCTTGGTAGCCTGGCGGGATTCATGGATCAGGATGTCCGCACCGTCGAGATCTGTTACCCCTCCCGGGGTGAACTGACGTCCGTCACCTTTCATCAACCGGATGACGAAGATGACCGCTATTTTTGCACCGGTTCCTCCCGCCTCCTCCCTCTGGGGACACGAAGCCTCCGCACAAAGGGGGATATTGTAAAAACGATTATTTTTTCGCTCGAACCGACCGCCAATTTCCTCGGAACCATTCAATAGAGGGACGAGGCGAAGTTTCAGGCTTCAGGTATCAGGTATCAGCGTTTCCCCTTTCGCTCATGCAAACCACGACGTACACGAGCCGGCTTGACGCCATTAAGACAACAAAAAAGGACTCCTGAGCTAGTGCTCATCCGGAAATGAAATTCGGGCACGAGTGAGTTTTCAATTCTTCGTACCCTTCGGGAACTCAGTCCCACTGCTCCGCAGCGGGTCCCGGTTTCAGAAATGAAAAATTTTTTGCAAGTTCAAGGAAAACAAGAGGTTGCGCGGAGACGTACGAGCAGTACGTCGCACAAGAAACCTCGCAGTTTGACGCGGACCTGTCCCGTCGCAGGCGGGGAATTGCGAAAAAGGGCCATTTCTGGATGAAAACGAGCTAACGACTGACCCGCCCGCGCCCATACCGCTCACAATACTCAGGACCCAAGCCCTGACACCCGACACCTGACACCCGATACCCGAAACCCGATACTTCACTATCATCATGCCGTGAGTGCCTTTAGAAAAACTAACGATTCAATAACGTTATAAAATCCATTGGAATCATGCTTGGTTAAGGATACAATTTAAGTTGCAAATCCGTTGTGTTTTGTGTTAATTATTGTCCTTTATATCTTTCCTTTTGATTTTAATGCACCCTGCTCCCAAGGGTTCTGAAGGGGGTCGTTTTTTAAGCGACTACCGAACATCAAATTCGTTGCGGCAATAAAAGGACGGTCGCTCCTGAGCGACCCCATGACACTCACAGTTAATCGCAAAGGAGGGACTAAGAAATGAAAAGATTCAAGTTGTGCGCAGTATTGGTGGCAGTGGCCGTCCTGGCCACGGCCGGTATGGCCATGGCCGGAACCCTGGATGAAGTCCGTGCAAAAGGGTTTGTCCAGGTCGGCGTAAACGGTGGGGTGTTCGGCTTTAGCATGCCCGACGAAAAAGGCGTCTGGAAGGGTCTTGACGCAGATACGGGGCGCGCCGTTGCGGCCGCGGTGTTCGGCGATGCAAACAAGGTGAAATTTGTGGCCCTGACAGCGGTCCAGCGTCTGCCGGCCCTTCAATCCAAAGAGATCGATGTCTTGTGCCGTAATACCACCCAGACCCTGACCCGTGAGACGACCAATGGTCTCAATTTCTGCCATGTGAACTACTATGACGGCCAGGGATTTCTGATCTCCAAAAAGCTGGGGGTGAAGAGCGCGAAGGAACTGGAAGGCGCCACGGTCTGCGTACTGCCTGGAACCACCACCGAGATGAATGCCGCGGACTTTTTTCGGACTAACGGCATGAAATGGAAACCGGTCGTCATCGAAAACACAGCAGAACTCAACAAGGCCTTTTTTGCCGGTCGCTGCGATGTCCTGACCTCGGACGCCTCTCAATTGGCCGCCCAGCGCTCCGTTTCGCCAAACCCGACCGAGTATGTCCTCCTGCCGGAAATCATTTCCAAAGAACCTCTGGCCCCTGTGGTTCGTCATGGTGATGACCAATGGTTTGACATTGTCAATTGGACGGTCATGGCCCTGATAGAGGCCGAGGAATGGGGCATCAACTCAAAGAACATCGATGAAATGCTAAAGAGCAAGAATCCCGGAATCCAGCGTTTTCTCGGTGTGACCCCGGGTATGGGCAAGGCCTTGGGTCTTGATGAAAAATGGGTTTACAACATCATCAAACAGGTAGGGAACTACGGCGAAATCTATGATCGTAACGTAGGCCCCGACACGCCCCTCGGACTCGAACGCGGGTTGAATGCCCTTTGGACGGAAGGCGGTCTGCAGTACGCATCGCCGTTCAGATAAAAAAACAGAAAAAGTGCCCCTTGCAAGGGGCACTTTTTTTTGAATCTCCGAAGCCTCATAGCCCCGATTCGGAGGAATGAAGTTCCCCGCCGTCACGCCATGGCGTGACGGGGTATCAAAACGGGATTACGCCGAAGCCAAGCCGCCTTCGCTCTTCGAGCTACTGTGCAGACCGCATCCCAAATCCTCGGACTTTGTGAAATGGAAGGGGCACCCTGCAAAAGGAAACGATAGATTTATGGACAACAATCAACCGGGTAAGGTCCCTTTCTGGCTGGACCCCAAAAAACGGGCCATCATCTTCCAGATCGGCGTATTCTGCGGCGTGGGGCTGCTGGCCTACTACCTGATATCCAACACCCTCGTAAATCTTGAGAAACAATCCGTCGCCACGGGATGGGGGTTTCTCCAAAAAGAATCCTCCTTTGAGATCGGTGAATCCCTGATTCCCTATTCGGCTGCGAGCACCTATCTCCGCGCCCTTATCGTGGGCACCCTGAACACCCTGAAGGTCTCCTTTGTCGGCATTCTGATCACGGTGATCCTCGGCACCATTGTCGGAGTAGCACGGCTCTCGAGCAACTGGCTGATGTCTAAACTGGCCGCTATTTACATCGAGGTCATGCAGGACATCCCCATCCTCCTTCAGCTCTTTTTCTGGTACGCTATCTTTTACGAAGCCCTGCCCGGCCCCCGGCAGGCCCTTTCCCCCATGAGCGGTGTCTTCCTCTGCAATCGGGGAGTAGCCTTCACGGTTCCCGCATCACACCCTGCCCACAAATATATATTCCTGGCCCTAATCGTGGCCTGTGTCGCGGTCTATTTTCTACGTCGCTGGGCGAGAAGGAGGCAGGACGAAACAGGGAAAATCTTCCCCACTTTTCGGGTCGGGGTGGCAACCATCATCGGACTTCCTTTTTTGACCTGGCTGGCCTTTGATGCGCCTACGGCCATGGATATCCCCAAGCTCGTGGGATTCAACTTCAAGGGGGGCATGACGCTCAGCCCGGAATTCATTGCCCTGCTTCTGGGGCTGGTCCTCTATACGGCCGCTTTCGTGGCAGAGGTGGTTCGCGCGGGAATTCAGTCCGTAAGCAAAGGCCAGACAGAGGCCGCAATGGCCATCGGCCTGCGACCTGCCCTCGTGCTGAACCTGGTGATTCTGCCCCAGTCCCTCCGGGTGATTATTCCGCCTCTCACGAGCCAAATGCTCAACCTGACAAAAAACAGTTCCCTGGCCGTGGCCATCGGATACCCCGATTTTGTCTCCGTCGCCAATACAACCATCAACCAGACGGGGCAATCCATCGAAGGGGTGGCCCTCATTATGGCAGTTTATCTCATTTTCAGCCTGTCAACCTCGGCATTTATGAACTGGTACAATAAAAAAGCAGCCTTGGTGGAAAGGTGATGAACTCTTGCAATTAATCTTGATCATTTTTGGATTAAAATGGAAAATATAGCACCCCGAAAACAGCCTGACGAGTTGAAACCCCCTGTCACCAGTGTGGGGGCCATCGGATGGGTGAGGGCCAATCTTTTCAACGGCATCTTCAATTCCATTATCACCATCGTAATCCTTTTCTTCCTCTGGAAAATCGTGCCGCCGTTTTTCCGGTGGGCATTCATCGATAGTGTCTGGAATACTACAGGTAAAGTGTGCAGAGAAGCAAACGGAGCCTGCTGGTCCGTAATATGGTCGAACCTCCGGTTTATCATTTTCGGATTCTTTCCCTATGAATCCCAGTGGCGGCCCTTTGCGGCCATGCTGATTCTGTTCGGCCTCCTCTTCTACAGCCGTGAGAGGAATCACTGGTCGAGATATCTGGGGTATGGATGGATTGTCGGCCTTTTTGCCATGGGCCTGCTTATGAGAGGCGGCCTTTTCGGGCTGACCTCTGTCGAGAGCACCCAGTGGGGCGGTCTCCCTCTGACCCTTCTCCTCTCCGTTTTCGGACTGACCGCCGCCTATCCCCTGGGTGTTGTCCTGGCCCTGGGACGTCAGTCGGAGATGCGTGGCGTCAAATGGATCTGTATTGTTTATATCGAGGCCATCCGAGGCGTGCCCTTGATCAGTCTCCTCTTCATGTCGTCCATCATCTTCCCGCTGTTCCTGCCTGAAGGGGTCACCTTCAACAAGATTCTTCGGGCCCAGGTGGCCATTATCCTCTTTACCGCCGCCTATATCGCGGAGGTGGTTCGCGGCGGATTACAGGGCATGTCCAAGGGGCAATATGAGGCGGCGGAATCCATGGGGCTTAATTACTACTTGACCATGCGCCTCGTGATCCTGCCACAGGCCCTCAAAATCGTCATACCGCCTACGGTGAGCATACTGATTTCAGCCTTCAAAGACACCTCCCTCGTGGTGATCATCGCCCTTTGGGACCTACTCAAGACCACACAATCCGTGCTTTCCAACCCGGAATGGATGGGATTCAGCCGTGAGGCCTATTTCGTAGTTGCGATACTCTATTTTCTGGGTTGTTTCTCCATGTCCAATTACAGCCGGAAGCTGGAAAAAGAGTTGTCAGCGGGGGAGCAGCATTAGCCCTATAGTTAGGGTTAGCACGTGTTCTGTGACCATTTTGACAGGCGGGTTATTTTTTTTAACGAGAGGCTCTTACATGAACGAACAAGCAATGAATCAAGACATAATGAAGACCTCCGACGAGGCCATGATCGAAATCATTGGAATGCACAAATGGTACGGAGATTTTCACGTGCTCCAAGGCATTGATCTGACCGTGGCCAAACAGGAGAGGATCGTCGTCTGCGGACCTTCGGGCTCCGGGAAATCCACCATGATCCGATGCATCAATCGCCTGGAAGAACACCAGCGCGGGCAAATTATCGTCGACGGCATCGAGCTGACCAACAATATCAAAAACATCGAGAAGATCCGTGCAGAAGTGGGCATGGTATTCCAGCACTTCAATCTGTTTCCTCACCTGACAATCCTGGACAACCTGACCCTCGGCCCTATATGGGTGAGAAAGGTTCCCAAGAAGGAAGCGGAAGAAGAGGCCATGCACTACCTGGAAAAGGTTCAAATCGCCGAGCAGGCCAAAAAATACCCGGGCCAGCTTTCCGGCGGACAGCAGCAGCGGGTGGCCATTGCGCGCAGCCTCTGCATGAACCCGAAGATCATGCTCTTCGATGAACCCACATCCGCGCTCGACCCGGAAATGATCAAGGAAGTCCTTGATGTCATGATCGATCTGGCCAAAGAAGGCATGACCATGATTGTGGTGACCCACGAGATGGGCTTTGCCAAAAGTGTGGCGCACAGGGTACTTTTCATGGACTACGGCCAGATCGTGGAGGGGAATACCCCGAGTGAATTTTTTGACAACCCCCAGCACGACAGGACAAAACTCTTCCTTAGTCAGATTCTGTAAGAGCCGGAAAAACAATTAAGGAGAGTTGAGTTTCAAAAGACCCAAGGTGTCGACTTCGTCATAATTTTATATTTCACCAAGAACATGAAGAGCACGAAGGGATAGAAGAATGAATAATGTTTTCATCTTCATATCCTTTGTGCTCTTCGTCATTTATGAACCATTTTGGCATAACAGCGACCCGGACACTAAGTTCGTTTTAAGAGCTGAACAAGTTAACATATTGAAACAATGCAAGAAACCGACTCCAATATTGGAATCAAAGGCTTATGAATATTGAACCGCAGACCAACGCAGACTGACGCAGACTTTTTGGATGGATGATACTTTGTGCTGAGCGAAGGATATCACAATTAAGCATTATCAAATCATGAGTTCCGATTGAATTTTAGGCGTTGTTTTGGATTTTTCGTCCCCTATTTCTTTTGAGTCGCTATGTTTTCTTTTATGCGTTTTGCCACGTCCTTACCTATTTCCATAACCTCCTGGGGTGCACGGACCTTTTCACCAAGAAAGATTTTAAGACCTGTGATAAGAGGCTCCATGACTTTTTTTACAGGAGATTGCTCCAATACCTCAAGGCTTTTATCTGCGTATCCGGCCGCAGCCGCTTGAATAAAGAAAGAAGTGACGGTATTCATGTTTTCCGAGATGAATTCATTGCTTTTAAGGAATGACGGCGAGATTTCAACGGCCTCCCCCCATCGCTTCCTCGCCCCTAGGATCAATGCAAGGGTCAACCGGTATGCGGGATTGTCCGGTTCCTTTTCCGTTGCCTCACGGCTCCAGGTTTCTGCGGTATCCAGATAGTCATTCCAACCGTTTTGGTAAAATGCCCGAGCCATGGCATTCAACCTTTCCGGTGATCTGTCTGCCGATTCAATGGCCTTTTGGGCTGTCTGCAATGCCATTTCAGGAGAATGGATGTCGTCCATCTGAAGTGAGATAAGGTTTAACCAACATCCCGTGGAACTTTGGTCTATTTCAAGGGCTGCTTGATACGCCTGTTTTGCCTCTTCATAACGTTTTGCCTTGCGATATAGATCGCCAAGACATGCGATAATAAAAGAGTCTTTTGGCCTTATTTCAAGGACTTTTTTAAATGATACCTCGGCTTCTCCATATCGTTTAAGGCGACCAAGAAGAAACCCAAGACCTCCCCATGCAATATACAAATCGGACTCCAGCTCAACAGCTTTTCTAAAAGCTTTTTCCGATTCATCATATCTTTCAGAATGAAGAAGTAATAAGAAACCAAGAGAGTTCCAGTTCCATGCGGTATCAGGATTTATTTCAATAACTTTTCTATATGCCTGTTCCGCTTCCTCATAACGATGTAAATTTTTATTAAAAAGATCTCCCAGGCTCTGCCACGCAGGTTCATTATCAGGCTCTATCTCAACCACTCTTCGAAACGCCTTTTCAGCTTCATCATAGCGATTTAAGTATTTAGTATAAAGATTCCCCAGATTGTTCCAAGCGGACACATATTCAGGATTGATCTCAATAGCTCTTATATAAGCCTTTTCAGCTTCATCATAGCGATTTATATCATATTGCAGAAGAATACCATATAAATTCCAGACCCAGACCAGGTCCGATTTCAGGTCAATGATTAACCTGCACACTTCTACAGCTTCTTCAGACCGCTCTGCTCGGATCAATAAAAATGCCAGACTTCCCAAGGCCCGTAAATTTTTAGGGTCAATCCTTAATGCCTCACGGTAGGCGTGCTCGGCATCCACTAGCCGCTCCGCTTCCTTCTCCAGAACTGCTCCCAATTCTATCCACGCATTCGGATCATCCGGGTTGTTTGGCCTGGCGGACAGTAATTCCTTTTCGGTAGAGGAATCCGGTTCAACAGGAGGTGAGGGGAAAGGAACCACCATCTCCCTCAAAGCTTCCGGCAGGTCCGGAGAATCAAACAGCTCACCGGGGATCTTGTTGACGATTGCCTGTCGGTAGTTTTCGACCTGAGGGGCCTTTAATATCTCAACTAGCGCCTGGAAGTGATCCGACCTCGATCCCGGACCGATTCCGCAGGCCTCTTCCACTATGGAGGATATCGTTTTTACCTGATCCTCGTCGGAATAAAAATGCACCATGAAATCCACAACCGCGCGCACCCGGTTTGAAGGTTCGCCCCGGCGGCGCATGAGATGGTAGATATTGTACATCCTTTCTGCCAGTTGGTACCATTTTCTGCCGCCGCCCTGCTCCACTTCCATGACCGCGCCCTTTGAAAAGAGCCGTTTCAAATAGGCACTGGCCTTGTTGACGTCTATTCTGGCGGCTCGGGCCACTTCCCTTGCCGTGGAAGGTTGCCAGAGATCGGCCAGAGTTACGAAGACCTTTCGCTCCAGGGGGGGCAGGTTGTCGATGTGGCTCTTGAAATATTCCGTGTGTTCGTCCACGAGGTGGGTCAGATCCTCCATCAGTTCCCTGAAGGAGGCCCTGGCCGCGAAGATGGAAATGATGACCAGAAGACGGGGGCTGCCGCCGGTAAGGATCTGTATAGGCCTGATACGGTCTCCTATGAGTTCCTGCCCGGTAATGGATTCCCAGAGGGTGCGGCAATCATCCGAACTTAATGGTTCCAGTTCATGGATCTTAAAGAGCTCGAACATTGCCTTATCCGAGTTCTCAAGCTGTTCAAATCGGCTTGTGGCCGTTCCCAGAAGCATGATCCTGGGTTCGTTCATAAGGGTGTGGCGAATATCCCACGCGGCATCCGGCGCGATCTGTTGTCCCAGGAGCATATTCAGGTTTTCCACGATAAACAAAAGACGTTTGCCCCGGGCATCGGCAAAATCCATCAACTGGGCTAAGGCTCTGTCACGAAGCCTCGACTCGTCCATCTCGGAACGCAGTTCTTCATATATCCCTTTCCACCGATCGTCCCTGGTCTGTTTGCCGATATGAAACAATGCCTCCAGCCAAAACTCACCGGGCGAACAGACTTCATAACTTTCTTCAGCGAACACGATTGGATACCAGAGGTTCGTGGTGTCTTTGTCTCTGCGAAGTTCCGCCGCTGCTCTCAGAGCAAGTGTGGTTTTGCCGGAGCCCCTCGGCCCTACGATAAGTAAATGCTGGTTTGTTTGTCCCCTGTTTTCACGGACCCATTCCATGATCAATTCCAGATCCGTGTTCCTGACCACAAAAGACTTTATCAATTCATCCTGGGTTAGAAAGGCCGGGTTATATTTGATGGGTTTGGTCGTTATCATTATGCACTCCTTTCGGAAACAGGGGTGTAACTAAAGCCGAAACGGGCCTTCCACCAATCACACAACAGATTTGAAACAAAGACAAAGGATTCCCCCTGTTGCTTCAGATATCCATCGTGTTGGAGGACTTCAAGGATATCGCGGAGCATGTCTTTTGAAGAACGATCAACCCCATAGCTTTCACATAGCATTATCGCCCTTCGGGAATCAAGGGAACCCGTTACAGCGGTTTCGGTGACGATCTCCAGCGCAAGCGGATAGAGATCCATACCGAATGCAATCTTCAAACGTTCTTCCATGTGGCTCAATTCCGCGTGCCCCTGAATGCCCAGCATCTTTGCTTTATAAACTTCATCCACGCGTTCCTTTGTGACTTCCATGCTGGAATGAAGCCTGCATTCCGTATATATGTTATCAAAGAACATCTGGACATGATGAGGGATCAGATAACCGAGCTTTTCAATGATGGCTTCAAGGGCGTTTTCCTGAAAGGATATCTCGTATCTGTTCGCAAGGGCCTGCAGACATTCCGTCGCGGTTTCTTTGTTCCAGGGAGGCAAAGTGAAGGGCGTGAAGGTATTTAATGTGGCGCTCAAATCAGCCTGCCTGAGGGCCGGCTCAATGCCTATTGAACCTGTAATAACAAGGCGTATCTTCCCGCTATGCCGGATACTGATGTCTCGTATCCATGACATAAAGGAATCCGTGGCTTTTCTTCTTTCCGTGGTAATTTTATATTCGCTACCCTTCAGCATCCTGTTGACAAGGATCGGCAATTCATCAAAAAATACGATAACCGGCATATCTGTGTCCGAAAGTGTGGAAAACAATTGATCTCCTTTGGACTGCCAATCAACAGAAGTCATTCCGCTCCGCAAAGTCACCGTGAGATCATCCACACCGATGGCCTCGATATTTTCCGATACCTTGCTGAGAATGTTTCTAAAGACTCCTTTGGTCTTTCCCCAAAGTTTTTCATATGGGCGTGTGGCCTTGCCAAGCTCCGCCACGGCATCGGCCGGGGATTCTGATTTCTGGAGATCAACGTGTAAACAGTAATACCTGTCATTGATACGCAATGCGACCTCACGCATCAGGCTCGTTTTACCTATGCGCCTTGGCGCGGCCATTAGAACATGCGCACCTTCGTCGAGAAGTTCAGTGAAGAGTTGAATTTCCTTTTCCCTGTCCCAGAACTTGTCCCCTGTAACGAAGTTCCCTACCGCTCTTTCAAGTTTTTTCATTGAGTAACTCCCCATCAAAGTTGTTGCCAACATACTTGATGGTAAGCGTACTCTGTCACGATATTATTGTCAAGAGCCTTTCCAACGGATCTGCTGGCAACGGAAGTGTTGGGGTTTTTAAGCTAAGGTTTGGAGATCGGCAGGTCTTTGAAAAAACGTATAAAATTAATAAAATATGCTCAAATGCTGGCTTACCACTTTTTTTATGTCAAAATAAACGCTTTAAGGCTTTGCGAAGCCATGAGAATTTTTGTCAGTGTCACAGTCAATGATTGGCTTAATCTTCCACGAGAAAGGCTTCTCAAATCTTAGGCATGAAGATTGCAAGATTTTATTTTGATTTGGGCTCAGGCAGGAGAATTTCCGTCAGGAGGACCCCGAGCGTCGAGAGAATCATAAAGATAAAGACCCGCCACACACCGGCTGTTATGACGTCGCCGGCCCCCAGGACCGCTGATACGGCGGTGTAAAGAATGCCCACGATACCGCCGCACATGCTCCCGCCGATGACCCGTTTCCCCAGGGAGGCACCGCCCGCCCACAGGGTGACCCCTGATCCACAGGCAAGGGGAAGGATGATCACGAGGGCTACCATTTCCTTCAAATTCGGCAAAAGATGCCACACGCGGAGCAGTGCGAAATCAACGGCACCGAATATTGCAGCACCGAGAACGGCCAAAAGACCGATGTGCCAGTACCGGGGAGCCATGCCAGCACGGAACTCTGCACGTTTTCGCATCCTTCGCCGGATGGTGAGCGGCCAGTTATAGAACAGGTTGAAGATTTTGTGCTCCAGAAGGGCGCCTCTTTCTCCGAACACGGGTATGGCATGCACGGCCTCGGTCGCCCAGTAACCGGCCATGAAACGGGCCAGGGTGGGATACCGGTAGGCCATCTGGATCGGGAAGGCAAGGTAGCCGATGTACTTGAAAAATCCCAAAAACACGGCGATGTTGTAATCCTTGAAATTGCGCTCCCGGATCACCAGATAAACGACATACAATCCTCTTGTCAAAGAACCCGGAGAGATGGGCACGACCTGAAACAGGGCAATGATGCCGACGCCGATTCCATAGGCCTGAGCCCGGGGCATTTCGGGGTGCAGCAGCACAAAGACAATGGCCACGATGAGCGAGATCACCTGGGTAACCGGAAGTGTGCAGAGATGAACGGCCAGGCTCTTTAGGTACTTCTGGATGAAAGGCTCGTTGACCTGGGAGAGGATGATCTCCGCATCATCATCGCTCAGGAGATGATTTTGCTCCCCCTCCTCGACCATATCCCGCAGCCATTGCTCACGCAGTTCGGCATTGAAATAAAGACGCACGGGACGAAGCAGGAGATGGTCCAGTCGTTCCTTTGCATAGACGCGATCCGTGAAAAATCTGTGAAGACCTCCCGGCAAAAAGGATAAAGGGAGGTGATACACGCAAGGCCAGAGCTCATTTGCCGCCCGGAGGGCATGGTTGTCATCCATTCTTTCGGACCGGTGCCATTTGATGACCTTTTCCAGGAGTTTTCCGCGAATCGCCCTTTTAAAGTAACTTAGGCTCGTCAGCATGCCGAGGTAGTGTCTTCGCCAGATATCGGGCTGCCCCCAGAATTTCAACAGAAGCCGCCCTGCCAGGGGGATAATCCCGATCAGGCAGAACAGAAGGGTCAAGAACCTGTTCGACCTGAGCTTCTCTTCGTGTTTTTCATCGACTAGATTCCGGACCTTCCATCCGGTCACGGCCCCGTCGAGTATCGTTGACCACAACCGGGGTCGATAAAGCAACCGCACATGATGGTGCGTCATATCGGGAATCGATTCCCTGTAGGTCCGGTCCGTCTCTTTGAGTTCCCCGAGCATGGGTCTCAAACCGGCAAAGGCCTTTTCATGAGCATTCACGAACTGTTCCAGCTTCCCGATATCTCCCCGATCGAACTGCACCAGGCTGCCCCGCGCCAATCCCTCCACAATAAGTTTAAAATCACCCGGACTCATGGGCAGAAAAGGCAGGAGGGCCAGGCCCGCGCGGAAATCAACCGCCACGAGTCCTTCGTCTGGCGATGCCTCACTGTCCGTTCGCTTGAGGCAATTGGGTTGGCTCTTCCAGGTGGACCACTCGTACTGTCGAGCGAATTCATGGGCACCCATTTCGTGAAGGAGATTCACAAAATCGTGCATGAACCGGAACTTTGCGCAGTATTCAGGGGAACCGAGATGATCCGCAGGGACATCTTTCCCCTTGGCCCACTTTTTTAACAGATCGAGTCGTTCATCCACTTCCAGGCGCCAGGTGCGCCCTTCGATCCATTCGCTCAGCTCCCCGCAACTCCCAAGACGGCTGTCCACGAAGGTGGCGAGGATATCGGCGACTGCCCGTTGATCACCGAATCGGATTTCGGCTCCACGCCGAATAAACTTCTGCCACAGGGCACCCGATCTGGCTGCATCCGGATTGACCTGAAGTTGAAAAGGCCCCTGAAACCCTAACCAGTAAAGGGCGTTTCGAAATAATACCGAAAAACCGGAGGGGGGAATGAGGATTTTAATGGCATAGGTGCCGCCTGATTCGAGCCCATGTATAGGACCGTTTTCCAAAGCGACATCCAGGGCCTTCACCCGATAGACCTGCCCTGCAAAGCCTCCGCCGACGAATTTTTCAATGACCAGAACGACTTTTCCCCTACTCGCTCCAGCCACACCCGTCACGTCATAGACCAGTTCGGTGCCGGCCTCGTAACGATCGAGATCCATGGGTCTATGAAGCGCGACCCGGTGGAACTCTCTTTCGAGATCTCTATAGATTTCAACGGAGTATTCGGTGGTCATTAGTTTCTTTCCACTACGAAGGACACCAAGAACACGAAGGGTTTGATATCTGTTTTTATTCTTCTCGACCTTCGGATCCTTGCGGTGTTCGGATTTTTATTACCCTTTGTTGCTGTTTAGTTTTTTGAGACGCATCCAGCGACGGATGGGTCATGGTCTGTTGCGGTAGCCTGTGGTCATTTCATCGGATCATTTCGTCATTTTCATGAAGGCTTCGGGTCTAAAACTTCCAATTCGTCAAGGTGACTCCTGCGATGACAAATATCCCACCGAGCAAAAGAGACGGAGTCACCGGTTCTCGAAGAATCAGGAAGGCGAGAAGAACAGCACTGATGGGCACGAAATTGATAAATTGTCCGGCCTTCATGGGCCCGATGGCATTGATTCCCTCATAATACCAAACGAACCCCAGAACCGTTCCGAAATACCCCAGATAAAAAAGGCATGCCCAGTCTACGATTGAATAGGAAAAAAAATCCCCGCCGATGCCTTCCAACAAGGCAGGGACGAAGAGAGCTGAGGCGCCCACAACGGCCGAATAGGAGACAGCTACAAGGGGGGAAAAGCCAACCCGTGACATGACAAATTTCCCGATCAGGGAATACGCTACCCAGGTAGCCACGCAACAGAAAATGAAGACCTCACCCCACCCGAGGCCCTGACTCAGAATTTCACCGAGCCTGCCCCTTGAAATCACAATGCCTGCCCCGAATACCGACAGAATAATCCCGCTCGTCCTTATCAAGGTGAGTTTTTCCCTGAAAATGATGGCCGCAAACAGGGAAATAAAAACGGGGTTGTTGGCAATGATGAGAGACGCCCGCCCGGCGCCGATCAGCTTCAGACCCTTAAAAAAGAACACGTTGTAGGCAAACACGCCCGTCATGCCGAGGAGGACCAGGGGAATAACCTGGTTTCTTTTTACCGCGGGTAGTTTACCTTCATGTTTCCAAGTCAAAAAAAGAAGAAAAGCAGAGGCGACGGCAAATCTCAGAAATGCCGCTGAAAAGGGACCGACGCTGTTGGCGATGAGCCTCCCCGCGATAAAAGTGCCCCCCCAGAATAGCGCCGTCAACAACAGCTTGACATAAACTAGAGGGGTAGAACTTTGCTGCATGCCTTTAACCAGAACCGAATCTCCCTGCTGATCGGGATCTTGCCCCCTTTCACACATTTTTCAACACCCTGATTTCAAGAAATACCCTGACATTTCTTCCAAGCGGATTCGGTCTATTCAATGGCATTCAGACCCTTGTCCAAATCTACCTGAATATCTTCCGTATTCTCGATACCCACCGACAACCTCACCAGTCCGTCGCGGATGCCCATCTGTTCTCGTATTTCCCGGGGGACACTGCGGTGGGTCATGCTTGCAGGATGCTGAATCAGGGTATCCACGTTTCCCAGGCTGACGGCCAATGTGGCCATCCGGACGCTGTTCATGAGGGTCTCTCCGGCTTTAAAACCGCCCTTCAACTCAAAGGAAAGCATACCGCTGAACCCCTGCATCTGCCGTCCGGCAAGATCGTGTCCCGGGCACTCAGCCAGCCCGGGATAATAGACTTTTTCGACCTTGGGGTGGTTCGCCAGGAATTTCGCTACGGCCATGGCGTTTTTGCAGTGACGCTCCATCCGCAATTCAAATGTCTTCAGGCCGATATTGGTCAGCCAGGCATCGAATGGACTGGGCGCCCCGCCCAAGACCTTGATCATGAGCTTCATATTCTCTTCCATATAGTCCAGATGAGGACTCACCACAGCGCCACCCACCACCACGCCATGACCGGAAAGGTACTTGGTTGTGGAGTGAACCACCACATCCGCGCCGAAGGAAAGGGGACGCTGACAATAGGGGGTGGCAAAGGTATTGTCCACCATGAGCAGGCAGTCATGGGCATGGGCGATGTTTGCGACCATCGCCAGGTCCACAATCATCATTGTAGGATTGGCCGGCGTTTCCACATAGACCAGCACGGCCTCAGGATGCCCGCCCAGGGCACTCTCCCAGCCCTCCGCCGAAACGTCTTCCACCCAGACCACCTTGATCCCCAACCGGGGAGCTGCTTCATGGAAAAATGTAAAAGAACTCCCATAGATCGACTTCTGGGCGATCAAAGTGTCTCCGGCCTTTACCCGGCCGAGAACCGCCGAAGAGATAGCCGCCATGCCCGATGAAAACATGCGACAGGCCACAAGATCGTCTACATCGAGATCGGGTTTCGAACGGATCAGGTCCAGCCCTTCCAGCAGCGCGATTTTTCGCGCCGCCTGTTCGGTATTGGGGCTCCCGTACCGGCCGTAAATATGACCCTTCTGAAGGCCTTTCCCAATATCTGAGGCAGTGGCGACATCCGGAAAGGCGTAGGTCGATGTCTGGTAGATCGGCGTAATATGCGCATTTTCAGGATTATCCCCTTCTCCTTCATGGATAACCAGGGTCCCGATGCCACAATCTCTTGAAATGCCTTTCTTCATTGTTCTTCCAGCTCCATGACAATGGCCCCTTTGGGGCACACCGCTGCACAGATACCGCAGCCCTTGCAGTAATCCAGGTCAATGACAATCCCGCCGGTGACCGGGTCCCGTGTAATAGCGAGATCCGGGCAAAGCAGACGGCACAAATCGCAGGCCTCACAGCTCCCGGTCCCCAGGCAGCGAGAGGCCTCATATTCGGCCTCAAGATCGGTCAAGGGGGTGTCGTGTCGTTCAAAGTCGAGCCAAACCTCTTCTTCTCCGGCCTTCCGTTCTTTTTTTTCCCTCTTGCATTCCAGATTCAGCATGCCCTGTTTCCCCCCTCCAGATAATCCATGATCCGCCTTGCCGCGCGTTTTCCGGATGCCGTTGCCTCCACGACCGTTGAAGGACCGCTCAAGGCATCGCCCGCTGCAAAGACGGCTTCATGCCCGGTCACCATGCCCGAAGTATCGCAGGCAATGACATTCCGGCTCAAACCGCCTTCTCCTTCCAGGAAGGAGGTCTCAGGGCGCTGTCCGATGGCCGTGATCACCGTGCCTGCCGGTTCCTCAAAGGCCCCCCCTTCGACCGGAACGGGCCACCTGCGGCCGCTCTCATCAGGGTCACCGAGCTCCATTCTGTCCGCCTCCACGCCGGCGACTTGCCCATCCCGGATCACGACCTGCTTTGGTCCCACCAGATACCGTATCTGGACCCCTTCTCTCAGGGCCTCATCCACTTCATCCGTGATGGCCGGCATCTCTTCCCGGGTCCTCCGGTAGAAAATGACCACCTCATCGGCACCCAGACGCAGGGCGCTCCGGGCCGTATCGATAGCCGCATTGCCGCCGCCGATGACCAGGACCTTGCCCTTGAGGGCCGCTTGCTCCCCAGCGTTTGCTTTTCCAAGAAAATCGAGACAGGTCATATAACCCTGCGCATCTTCTCCCGGGATTCCGAGGTCCAGATCCTGCCAGGCACCGGTTGCCAGAACGACGGCATCCGCCCCGTTTTGCCGAATCTCCTGAATGGAGATGTCCTTGCCGAGGCGGACCGGAAGGTCGAACACGACCCCCAGGGATCTAATGATTCCCACGTCGTGCTCTATCACCCAACGGGGCAGGCGAAAAGGCGGAATCCCGCCCACCAGCATCCCGCCGGGCTCGGGCAAGGCGTCCATGATTTTCACGGAGTATCCATTCATGGCCAGTTCATAACTGCAGGCCAGACCCGCTGGTCCCGCGCCGACCACCACGATCTCTTTGCCCTGCTCGGCCCGCTTGCGTCCCAAGAGAACTTCGAGAATTTCATCCCGGTGTTCCATCTCATACTGGACCGCATAACGTTTCAACTCCCTGATGGAGACCGGATCATCCCATGTCCCACGCAGGCAGGCCTTCTCACAGGGATGATGACATACGTACCCGCACAGCCCGGGCAGGGGATTGTCTTCCCGAATGGTGAGAAGCGCATCCTTGACCCGGCCCTGCTTCAGCAACAAGACATAGTCCCGCACCCTCTGACCAAGGGGGCAGGCATCCGTACAGGGAGGCAGTTCCGTCCTGTTCTTCAGTACGGCCTCCGAGTAGATGTAACCGCGAACCGTGTCCCGGTCTCTTCTGAAATCCGCCATCGTCTCCGCCGGACAGCTCCGGACGCAGATTCCGCATTGCTGACACTTCTCCTGGTCTACGACCGGCTTGTGTGTTCTACCGACAAACGCCATTTTTCTTCTCCTAAGCGAAATCCTATTTCAACGGCCTTCAGATTCATCTCTCGAAACCTCTCGCCGACGTTCTCCGCGACGGCCTTATTCAAGGAATCCAGGCTCACGAGCTCGGTGACGGCCACCAGGGCCCCGAGCATTACGATGTTGGCCGCCTGTTTCTGATTCAGATCTCTGATGGCGCTGGAGGTGGCCGGGATGCCCACATGTTTGATGTTCTCCACGGGTCGGGGCGTCACGAGTTGATCGTCGTAGATAATCACGGCACCCGGAGCAACTCCCTCGATATGATCTTCATAGGCCTCCTGGGCCATGGGAATAAGAATATCCGCCTCCATCACATGGGGATAGACGATGGGTTCATCGGAAACCACCACGTCCGAAAGGGCATAGCCTCCCCGCACCCTTACACCATAAGAATCGGACCCGGCCACAAATTTCCCGTCATGTATGGCCGCGTGCCCGAGAATCACCCCGCCGAGAACGAGCCCCTGACCGCCAAACCCGCATAATCGCAACTGTCTAACACGTGCCATCGACAAATTCCCCCGTGATAATCTTGCCTTCCAACGCCTCCGGACCCATGGCCTCCGCCTCAACGAGGCTGACACAGCCTGTACGGAGCATCTCAATCATTTTCTCCGGACTTCCGTACTGGTTTCTCCTGCCGAACTGGGTCGGACAGGGAGACAGGGCTTCAACAAATGTGAAGCCCTCCCGGGCGATGGCTTTTTTCAGGGCCGCAATGAGTGAAAGGGGTTGGGTGACGGCATAGCGTGCCACGTACCCGGCCCCGGCCCCGGCTACGAGTTTGGCCAGATCAAAGGGCCGATAGGGGTTGCCCTCCAGATAGGTCGATGACGTGGCACCCAAAGGAGTCGTGCAGGCCAGTTGCCCTCCGGTCATGCCATAGATCATATTGTTGGCGCAGATCACCGTCAAATCCGTGTTCCTTCGCGCGGCATGAATAAGATGGTTTCCGCCGATAGAGGTCAAATCACCGTCCCCACTGATAATGATCGTGGTCAGGTCAGGATTGAAGGACTTGGCCCCGGTTGCGAAGGGAATGGCCCTTCCGTGAAGGGTATGGAGTGTGTCCGCCTGAAAATTGGGACTCGGGATCCAGGCCGCACACCCGATTCCCGAAACAAACAGCACCCTGTCCATGTCCAGCGCCAGTTCATCCACCGCCCGCAGGAGCAACCCCATAAGGATTCCGTGGCCACAACCCGGGCAAAAGGGTGTTGTCTTGACCTCCGGGCGCAGATATTGTTCCAAATCTCTTGCCATCAGAGTCGCCTCCTCATCTCTTCCTCTATTCTGCGGGGATGAATCGTTTTACCGTTGGTCTGGTTCAGGGCGAAGACATCGCACGCTGCCGTCTGTCTGACCTGATGCACCAACTGGCCCATGTTCATCTCGGGAACAAGTATCCACCGGACCCTTTTGCTTATTTCCTCGACAGCATAATCCGCAAAGGGCCAGAGGGTTTTCAGGCGCATCATGCCGACCTTCATCCCGGCCGAACGCAACTGCTCCACAGCATGGAGGGCACTCCTTGCAGTGAAGCCGTAACTCACGATCACGCCATCCAGGTCTTCCTCGTCGAGATAATAAAGCTCTACTTCAACAATGTCCGCCTGGTGATCCATGACTTTTCGATGCAATCGCCCCACGAGCTTCTCCTGCACGACCGGATCATCCGACTTTCTGAAACCGTAACCATCATGGGTGGACCCGGTGACGAGAAGATGCTCTCCCTCTCCAAAGCAGGGCATGGGCGGGACCCCGTCAGGCGCTTCCGTGTCAAAGGGGGCGGCGCCGGGTTTCTTCTCCCGGTGAAAAACCTCCACTTCTTCCGCAATGACCATCTGCTCCTTCAAATGGGCCGTGGCTTCAGATCCCATGACAAAGGCCGGCACCCGATATTTTTCCGCCATGTTGAAGGCCTTGATGGTGAAGTCATACATCTCCTGAACGGACCAGGGGGAATACGCGATTACCTGATAGTCTCCGTGAGAGCCCCATTTGACCTGCATCACGTCCCCCGACGCGACATGGGTCGCCTGGCCCGTGCAGGGTCCCGCCCTCTGGATATCCACGATCACGATCGGCGCCTCGGTAAAGGCCGCATACCCGAGGGCCTCCATCATCAGGCTCAGTCCCGGGCCTGATGTGGCCGTCATGGCCTTGGCACCTGCCCAGGAGCTCCCGACGACCGAACAAATGGAGGCCAGTTCATCCTCCATCTGCATGAACACACCCCCTACCTCCTTAAAACGCCGGGCGATTCTTTCCATGATCTCACTGGAGGGGGTGATAGGGTATCCCCCATAGTATCGGCACCCCGCAGCGATCGCCCCCTCGGCCACCGCATCACTCCCTGAAAAAAAATAGGTGCCCGGCGGCATGGTGCTCTTTACGGTGCTGTAACCCATAACTGCTTACGCTCCTTTTGATTTGACCATAAAATAATTGTGTCCCTTTTAGATTCTTGAAAATCGGTAACTGTTTAGATTTTCGAGAGGCATTCAGCACTATGCAGGCCATGACCAAGGACCTCATTTTTTCAAAAAGCTGAATTAATACGAAAATCGAACTCTAGGCTTCCGTCTGAAACACGATATCATGAATGGCGGGGAATTCCTTTCTGACCCGCCCTACCATCCCCAGATCGATATCCGCTGTAACGATCGTTTCCTCGTCCCCTCCCCCTGCCCTGATAACCCCCCATGGGTCCACAATCGAACTGTGCCCACAAAATCGCATCCCCCGGTTTACCCCCACACAGTTGGCCGAGGCCAGAAAGCACAAATTTTCCACAGCACGCACCCTGTTAAACAGAGTCCAGTGTTCTAATCTCGGGTAGGGCCATCCGGAAACGATCAGGACGATCTCCGCTCCCCTGACCATCATCTTTCTAAAGAGTTCAGGGAAACGAAGGTCATAACAGCTTGCAAGCCCCAGTGTCCCCACCTCTGTTGCGACGGTCACGACCTTGATTCCCTTTTTCAGAAATTCCTGTTCCCTGGAGCCGTAACCAAAGAGATGGATCTTTCGATAGGTCGTGACGCGATGTCCTTCCCTGTCAAACAGAACGCTGGTATTGTAGAGCCCATCGGATCCTCTGACGACCCAACTCCCTGCAAGCAGCCAGGATCCAACCGCTTGTGCTGCGCGGGACATTCGCTCGGCTGTCTCTCCCTCAAGGGGTTCACTTTCCCCTTCGTAGTTGTCAAAGGAAAAATATCCGATGTTCCAGATCTCGGGAAGAAGAATAAGATCCGCCCCTTCGGCCCTCTTGATCAGTTCCTCGGCATGATTGAGATTCTCGGCCTTGGAACGGTCATTGACCTCCATTTGAACACAGGCAATACGCATGGATCCAACACCTTATTTATCGCTTGGTTTTTGCTTGCAACAATCGATATCCCCGAGCTTTCCCCAATGTTGCAATTTTGGAAGTTTCAGGCTCCAGGAGGCATGATAAGGGATAGAGAAACTTTTGACCAAGATGCCCTATTTAACGCAAAGCCTTTGGTGAGTCAACCGATTCAGGCACTTTTATTCGCATTCGCCGGAGGACCTCGCCTGGCGGGACTCAGGAAACGACCTGCCTGCGCAAGAGGCTTCGGTCGGGCAAGATCACGAGGCGAAGCGCGTGAGCGCGAAGGCGGGATTGGCTTCTGGACGATTTTCAAATTCTTCTTTCTTGTCAAATTTCCTTGAGACTTTTATTCGCGGGAGATATCAAGATGAGTTCATTAAAGGTCTTCAGTGCCTCGGATATCTTATCGAGTTCCTCTGAACGGGCCACGGGAATATCATCACTGCCCTTTCGTTCCATCGCATCAATCACATATTGTATGGTCATGGCCTCGGGATCCCGTGCCGGTTGATAGGCAGTATCCTTGTCGTTATTGATCCTGACCTCGGCAAGGATACCCGATCCCTCAAGATCATAGAGAATCTGCTGGACCAATCGGATAGGGATATCCAGGGTGTGTGCAATCCGGTGGACGGTCCAGGGAGCTTTTCCCTTCGAAAATTGTTGGACCAAGAGGTGTGCGATTCTCAGGCTCAGCAGTCGTTTGAAGGAGGTGCTCACATTGAGGCAATCCTGCTCGAATTCATAGGTATCCACGTTCTGATGAGCAAAGGATATTTCCGCCCCTAAGAGCACAATGTGCCAACTGAACTGAAGCCAGATAAAAAAGAGAGGCAAGGCGGCGAAGCTGCCGTAAATGGCGTTGTACTTAGCAACCCCGATCTGGAAGATGATATAGAACTTCTGAAAGGCGACATACATGGTTCCGGCCAGGATGCCGGCGAGAATACCTGACTTATAGTTTACCCGTATATTAGGGATAAACATGTAAAGGAAAGTGAACAGGATCCAGAGAGCGCAGTAGGGAAGGAATTCCAGAAGAAAAAATATCAGGGGGCTGATCACCCCCAGCACGCTCACCTTATCAACGATGAGTCTGGTGCTGCTCGTGATGGTCACGGTCATGGCACTGGACAGGATAAAAAGCACGGGGCCGATGAGCATGAGCGAAAGATAATCGGTGACCTTTCGCCCCAGGGATCTACCTTTTTTTACGCCCCAGATATCATTGAAGGCGTTTTCAATGTGCGTAAGAATCTTGACAATGGTGTAGAACAAGATGAGGAGACCGATCCCGGCCACCAACCCGCCCTTGACGTTTTCAAGAAGGGCATGTGCAAACTCAACCACCTTGGTCACCACCTGCTCTTGGCCCACGAAATTTTCGTACAGGATCCTTTCGAGATTTTTATCGAAACCGAATCCCTTCGATATTCCGAATATCATGGCCACGACGGGGACAACGGAAAGCAGACTGTAGAAAGTCAGGGCGGATCCCCTGAGCATGGTCCTGTCCT